>JANQEG010000078.1 GCA_028278505.1 Rhodobiaceae bacterium | reverse complement strand
CGATATATCGCCGTTGCGGGCATCACCGCGCTCGGACGCTTCGTGCCACGACGGAAAATCATCCCGGTCAGAGGGGTCAAATCCCACGACGGTTGGTATTATTCAACCACGCGTCCGACGATGGAATAGCCGCGGCCTCTTATGGTTCTGATGAAATCGGTCTTGGCGCCGGCATCCTTCATCTTCTTGCGCAGCCGATAGATCAGCGCGTCGATGCTGCGGGTATAGATGACGTCGACGCCATGGATTTTCGACAACAGCGCGTCGCGGCTCATGATTTCGCCGGGCGTCTCGGCCAGGGCCGAGACCAATTCGAATTCCATCGAGGTTATCGACAATCGGGTGCCGTTGACCTCGATGCGCGCGCGCTGCATGTCGATGAGAAGCGTCTGGTCGTCCATCATCAGGACCCGCTGGTCGTCTTGCGCGGCAGCGGTGTTCGCCTGCGGTTCCAGGGCAATATCCGATTCCTGGCGCAGCCGGCGCGTCACGGCATTGATGCGGGCGACCAGCTCGCGCGGCTCGAACGGTTTGGTCACATAGTCGTCGGCGCCGGTTTCCAGCCCGACCACCATATCGGTCAGATCCGACCGGGCCGTCAGCATGATGATCGACACGTCCTTGTAATGGGCATTGCTGTAACGGATCTTGCGGCAAACCTCGAAGCCGTTGAGCTGCTGCAGCATCACATCGAGCAGAACGATGTCGAAGTCGCGCTCGCCGAGCATGCGGAAGCCTTCTTCCGACGTGTGGGCGGCGTGCAGTTCGATACTGTATTCGCGCAACACCTCCGCCATGGTTTCGGCCAGCTCGACATCGTCGTCGATCAGGAGAACCTCGATCACCTTCCCGTCTCCCCTCTTCAATCGGTTCGCGTGTGCGAAGTGCTTCGATTCGCGCCAACTGCTTATGGAGAAACGAGAAATATACGCGCGATACTTGTGCCGGTCCATTCCCGAAATTTCGCAGGTTGGGCCGTGGAGTTCGATTCCGGTTGGTCAGGCCGCCCGGGGGCGGGCCGCTCGCACGCATTCCGCAACGGCGGCTTCGAGCCCCGCGGGATGCTGCAGCAGCGCCGTGCCGATGAGAACCCCGTCAAAACCGCTGGAAAGCGCACGGCCGACGTCGGCCGGTCCGTTCAATCCGCTGGCGCTGACCAGGAGCCCGCCGTGGCATCGCCGGGCCGCCCGGACCAGTTCGATGCTGCGCTCGACGCCGCCTTCATCGACCTCACGCTCGCGGATATTTCGGTTGTTGATGGCGAGAACGGCCTCTTGCGGCAAGGCCAGTCCGGCCAGTTCACCGCGATTCGCCACCTCGACGAAGGGCGTCAGGCCAAGGTCCAGCGCCTCGCCGGCAAGCCGCACGAGATCATCCCGGCGCAACAGCGTCGCGGTCAGCAGCGCCGCGCCGGCGCCGGCGTTCCGGGTTTGCAGCAGATGCGTCCGCGATACGATGAAATCCTTGCGCAGGATCGGCAATCCGGCGCCGCGCATGTCGCCGATCATGGCGATCGTGCCGCCATGCCACGGGCCGGTCGTGACCGACAGACAGGCGGCACCGCCGCGGGCGAAGTCTTCGGCGGCGCACGCAATATCGCGGCCGGCGAGGAGATCACGGTGCTTCGGCGAGCGCGGCTTGATCTCGGCGATGATCGACGCCCGGCCGGCTCGGCGAAGGGCATCCGCGAAAGAAAGGGTCATGCGGCCGCCCCCGTCTCGGCGCCGCGGCGTCGCGTGTAATCCCGGACCTCGGCGAGCTTGTCGCGGGCGGCACCGGTAGCAATCGCCCGCAGCGCCCGCGCCGCGCCGGCTTCAAGCGTGCGTTCGATCCCGCCGGCATAAAGAACCGCGCCGGCGTTCATGGCCACGGTCTCGGTCGGAACAGCGCCGGCGCGGCCGTCAAGAACACGTCGGAGAATGGCGAGATTGGCGTCGCGATCGCCGCCGGCAAGGTCGTCGACCGATCCGGCGGCCATGCCGATATCCTGACCGCGGAGCGTCCGGGTGTCGCCGCGATCGCTCCAGCCATAGCGGTTTTCGCCGACGGACAGGAACTCGTCGGCGCCGTGTTCCGAGGTGACCGTCAGCGCCGGCAATCCGGCCCTGCGCGCCAGGGTCGACATCGCCGCGCGCAACGTTTCCGAAGGGGCGCCGATGACATTGGCCGAAACCCGGTAGGGACAGATAAGCGGCCCCAGGCCGTTGACGAAACGGGCCACCACTTTGAACGGCAATGGCAGGATGGCGACGGCCAGGCGGCGGCAGATCGGCGCGTAGCGGTCTGTCGGCGCAAAGCCGATCCCAACGGTTCCGACCATCTCGTCGAGCTGCGGATCGGGCATCGACCGGCCCAATCCGAGCGCGGCGAGAATGTCGCTTGAACCGACCTTGCTCGAATAGGCGCCGGAGCCGGATTTGAGCACCGTGGCGCCGGCGGCGGCGGCGACCAGGGCCGAGGCGGTCGATATGTTGAAGGTGGAGCGGCCGCCGCCCGTTCCCACGATATTGACCGCGTTGCGACAGGACGGCAGCTCGATGGGCGGATGGCGTTCCGCCACATAGTCGACGAAACCCCAGGCCGCCTCGACATCCATCGGCTGTGTCGACAATGCGGTCATCACGGCAATGGTTTCCTTGGCCGGCCTGTTCACTGCATCGGTCTCGGCCCAATAGGCCTTCATCCGGTCGTGAGGCGGCATGTCGCCGGCGATCATCGCCGCCGCGATCGCTTCTGGGGTCATGTCAGGTCTTCCTGCGCGTCGGTCAGGCCGCCGAGCCGATGCGCTTTCCGGCAATCAGGGCCTCGATCGAATCGATCGTCCGGTAGAGATCGGCGTCCAGTTCCTCGGGCGCGATGGCGATGTCGAACCTGCCCTCGAGAAAGGCGACGAGCTTGAGGACGCCGAGACTGTCGATGATGCCGGAGTCGATCAGGTCGAGATCGGCCGGCAGTTCGCCGGGCTTCAGGTCGGGGGCGAATTCGGCGCAGATGAAATCGCGAAGGGTTGCGGACTGGGTCATTTCGATGTCTCCGTTTGGGTTGGGATCTCCGGCGGATGAAGGTGGTTTCAGGCCTGGAGCCGGGCTCGTGCCAGTGTCTTGCGGCAGATCTTGCCATTGGTGTTTTTCGGCAGTGGCGCGGCCGAGAAGGTGAAACGCCTGGGGATCGCGTGGGCCGGCAGGACGCGCATGGCGTGGCGCCTGAGATCGATGCCCGTAAGCTGCTCGGTCGGTGCGCTGACGGATGCACAGAGCGTCTTTGCGCCGTCGTCTTCCGTCACGAAGACGGCGACTTCACGGACCCCGTCATGGGCGTGCAGGACCCGCTCGATTTCCGCCATGTCGAGACGAAAGCCGTTGAGCTTGACCACCGAATCGGCGCGGCCGAGAAAGTGCAGCAGGCCCGCGGCGTCGCGCCGGACCCTGTCCCCGGTCAGATAGTATCGACGCCCGCCAATGCTGCGGATGGCCTTGCGCGTCTGGCGCTCATCGCCATATCGCTCCATCATTGTCGGGCAGTGGACCGCGAGTTCGCCGCTGGCGCCCTCGGGCACCGGCATCCGGTCCTCGCCGAGGATCGCAAAGTCGACGCCGTCGATCGGCCGGCCGAGCGGCAACGGCACGGGCGGGTCGGTTCGCGGCACGTCAAAGAAGAAGGTGTCGTTGGTTTCGGTACAGCCGTAAATATTCACCAGCCGGGCATTCGGAAAGATGGCGAACAGACGCTGCAACAGATCATCGGCGATCGGTTCGCCGGCAAACAATACGCAGCGGACGGCCTCGAACACCCGGTCGCCGGCTGCCGCGGCAACGAGGCCGAGCGCGGAAGGCGCGGAGTGCCAGAAGGTGACGCCGGCTTCTTCCAGCAACGCGATGAGCCTTGCGCCGTTTGCCGCCGCGCCGGCATCGGCAAGGGCGATTGAGGCGCCGCTGTGCAGGCTCGCGAACAGATCCAGAAAGGACAGGTCGAAGGCGAACGGCGCGTGGCTGAGGACGCAGTCCTCGGGTCCGAGTGCGAATTCCGAGGTCACCCATTCGGCAAAGACGCGGATCGCCTCGGCGCTGATCAGGACCTGTTTCGGCGTGCCGGTCGAGCCCGAAGTGTGGAGGATCGCCGCGAGCGGGCGCGGTGTCCGGAAGCGTGCGCTTTTTAAGGCAGCTAAAGAATAGCCCGGTCCGGCGCCGCCGATCGCAATTATGGCGAGCCTCGCGCGCCGTGCCGCGCCGCCGAGACGGCGCAGGCCGGCTTCGTCGCAGATCAGCGCACCCGGCCGGAGTGCGTCCAGGAGGTTTTCCAGACGCGCCGTCGGGTGGGCCGGATCGAGCGGCGCGTAGGGCCGGTCCGACATCAATATGCCGGCGATGGCCGCCACGGTCGCGGCCGTCTTTTCCGCGCATATTGCGACCGCCGCCCCATCCGGCGCGCAGGCATTGACCAGGTCGCGGTAGCGCGCGGCCTCGCCGGCGAGGCTGTCATAGGCTATGGACCGGCCGCGGCAATGGACGGAAGTGCGGCTTGTTGGCGGAACGAGGCCGGAGGCGCGGCACAAGGGCTCGGCGATGGTCAGGGCGTTTGCTGTCGACATGGCCGTTTCTCACAATCCGAGCATCGCGGCGATGCGGTTGCGCTGAATGTCCGACGTTCCGGAATAGATGAGCCCGCCGACGGCATCGCGCAGTCCCGCCTCGATGCCGGTTTCGCTCATATAGCCGGCGCCGCCATGGATGCGGATGGCGTCGAGCGCGGTCGCCACATTGGCCTCGGAAATGAACAGCTTGGCGGCGGCGGTTTCGAGCGAGGCACCGCCGCCGCCGGCCACGGCAGCGGCGACCCGGGCGAGCCAGTTCGCCGCCGATTCGATGCGGATATGCATGTCGGCGATCCGGTGCGACACGGCCTGGAACGAGCCGATCGCGACGCCGAATTGCTGCCGCTCCCTGGCATAGGCGATTGCCGTCGTCAGCCGCCGGCGCATCTCGCCGAGCTGGACGGCGAAGACGCTCAGGACCTCCCATTTCATGACATAGTCGAGAATGGAATAGCCCTGCCCCTCGCGGCCGATCAGATTGGCGGCCGGGACACGGACATCATCAAGATGGAGGTCGGCGGTCGGCGCGGTCCGCAATCCCATCTTGCGCACCGAGCGGCCGACGGACAGACCGGGCGTGTCGCGCTCGACCGCGAGTGCGCTGAAGCCGCCGAGCGCGCCCTTGTCCGGGTCCGAGCGGGCATAGATCACGAACAGGCCGGCGATGGGTGCGTTGGACACGAAACATTTCTCGCCGGAAACAACGTAGTCGTCGCCGTCCCGCAACATGCGGGTTCGCATGGCGAAGGCATCCGATCCGCTGTCGGGCTCGGTGATCGCGTGGGCGCCGACAATCGTGCCGGTCGCAAGCCCGTGGAGGTATCGCGCCTTCAGCGGCGACGACCCGAAACGCTCGATCGGTATGCACGTGCTGCACAGATGCGAAGCCAGGGTGAAGCCAAGCCCGCCGTCATGGCAGATCGTTCCGAGCCGTTCGAGAATCCGTGCCGTCTGATGCGCCGAAAGGCCGAGACCGCCGAACGCCGTTCCGCTGACGAGACCGGTGAGACCGGCCGCGCACAGGGCCCGCCAGCGCTCCTCGCCGAACCGTCCGCTCCAATCATCCTCCGCCCAGCCGCGGTTGAACGCGTCGGCCCAGCGGTCGAGACCATCGGTCAGTTCGGCGGCCAGATCCGGTTCAGTCTCAAACGCGGCGTCTCGGTGTGCGGCGCTGGCGATTGCGGCCATTGCGGACTTCCTTTCAGGTTTCTCGCCCGGCCTCATGGGCCGGCGAAGACGACGCTGGCGTTGAGACCGCCAAAGCCGAGCGAATTGGACATGGCATAGTCACCCGGGAACGGGCGCGGTTCGGTCTGCGAGGGCATCAGGAACGGAATGTCCTCCGGCGTTGCGGTCGATTTCATGGCCGGCGCCAGCCGCTGTTGAAGCGCAAGCACCGTAATGACCGCCTCGAGCGCGCCGGCGCTGCCGAGCAGATGTCCGGTCGCGCCCTTCGTCGAGCTGATCACCGGCCCCTCGCCCCCGGCGCCGAACACGCTGATCAGCGCTTCCACCTCGGCCACGTCATTGGCCGGAGTACCGGTGCCGTGGCAATTGACGTAGCCGATGGCGCCCGGATCGATGCCGGCTCTCGCCACGGCGTGGTTCATGGCCCGCACGAGCCCGTCCGGCCTCGGCGCGGTGATGTGGTGCGAGTCCGAAGACAGGCCGATTCCCGCAAGGCGGGCCAGCGGCCGCGCGCCGCGGGCACGCGCATGGTCTTCGTCTTCGAGCACCAGGAAGGCGGCCCCGTCACCGATGACCATGCCGCGCCGGGCGACATCAAACGGCTTGCAGCTTTCCCGGTCCATCGCCCGGAGCGCATTGAAGCCGGCGAAATCGGCCTGGCGCATACGGTCGCAGCCGCCCGCCAGCATCACCGGCGTATCGCCCGTGCTGATCCGCGAATAGGCGAAGGACAGGGCCGCCGCGCTGCTGGCGCAGGCGCAGGAAAAGTTCGCGAACGGACCGCCGAGCCCGAGCCTTCGGGCGATGATCGTCGCCGGCGAGGCCGGTTTGGCATTGGCATGAAGTCTGGCCGCGTCGTCGCCGTTTTCGAGCGCCTCGGTGAACCGGTCCATCATGCCGCCGCTGGTCGTGGCGAGCGCACAGCCGGCATCCGCGAGATCGTCCGCATCGAGGGTCGCCATGGCGACCGCCTCCAGCGCGGCGAGCAGGCCGTAGCCGGCGCAGTCGATATCGGCATCGTCGCAGCAAAGGCCGAGGCCGCCAGCGGTATCTGCGAGACGGACCGCAACCGGCGCCGGATCGACGGCATAGGCGCGTCGGGCGCGAAAGCCGGTCGCATCGAATGTGGAGAATTCCCTGGGGCTGCCGCCGCCCGACATGATCCAGCCGGTAAAGGCCTCGACGCCGATCGCGTCGCGCACAAGCACGCCGATACCGGTGACGGCAACTTTGCGCGGCTTCATCCGACACGCTCCGGCATTGCAGCGCGGCTGATCGCGGCTGACATGTCGTCAACGACCGGATTGCTGCCGGCCACCGTCCGGTCCCGCGCCGGTCCGAGCGGTGAACCGCCGGTGACGAGCAGGGCCAGTTTGATCAGGTCGGTGGCGCCGAGGCAGTTGCCGGGATCGTCAGCGCCGGCGATTGACGCATCCGGGCCGCGCTCCGCCCCCGGCAGGCGCAAGCAAAGTGCGTGTTGTGCGCCGCGGTCGCGCCTGCGCCCGTGGAAGCGCAGGCCGGTGATTTCGGCCAGCACCGGCGCCCGCCGCTCAACCGCCGCTGCGGCGGTTTCGACCAGCAGCAGCACCATGGCCTCGCTGACACTGCCGGTGCCCTCCGGCATGGTGCAGGCGACATGCTCGGCGATGGGCGTGTCGAAATCCTCAAACGCCGCGACCACGACGCGCGTGCACAAGCCGTCGCGCAGCCAGTCGAGAGCGCAGACAAGGGCCTCCGTTCCCGCCGCGTCGGAGCTGACGAGCGCGGCGGCAGGACCTTTCAGGCCATGATCGATCGCGGTCATTGAAATGGGGAAGCTGTGGGTCGCCTGCGCGAAGCGCACCGCGTCGATGCCGCGCGGCCCGCCTTTGCACAGCCGCCGGTGCAGGTCGAAAACCGCCGCACAGCCATAGCTCGATCCCGAAACGATACCGGTATCGGCGCCGACATAGCCGTCGGGTTCAAAGCCGGCCATGGCCATCAACTCGCCGGTCATCCGGCTCATGCGGAACGATACCGGCGTGTGGCGCTGGCGCGCCGCGTCTTGATTGTCGTCGAATGTCGTCCGCTCGAGCCGGCGCAATTCAAAAAGTCCGAAGGATGCGCCCGTGCGCCGGCGGACCGCAGGGAGGACATCGTGCCCGCCAAGCGCATAAACGGCCGAGGAGATAACGAAGCTGTCGCTCATGGCAGGCGCATCCTTCGGAAGGGGGGAGGCAATGGTCAGTAGGAGGAACTCGCATCGCCGAGCGTATGGCGCTCATGACCCTTCAGCGGCGGGTTGAACACGCAGACAAGGCGCATGGTCTCGTTGGCCGTGAGATAATGGGCTTCGTTCTTGTCGAGGGCGTACATGACGCCGGGCGTGATCCGGAAGGATTCGCCGGTCTCCTTGACGACGACTTCGCCCTCGCCCTCGATGCAGTAGCAGGCCTCCAAATGGTTCTTGTATTCCAGCAGCGCGGTCGAACCGGCCTCGACGGTGGTGTCGGTCAGCGCATAGCCCATATTGTCGCTTTCGATTAACAAACGGCGACTCTTTCCATTGCCCCAAGCAACTTCCCGCTCGGTCCCGGCAATGTCCTCAATTGAATTGACAATCACGGCGCAAATCCCCTTTGCTGATGCCGATAATTATTCAGGCTTCATCATATTTCAACTGGTCTATTGCCAGATGGGGATTTTATATACTAACTATATATTATTCGATATGCTTTATTATAGAGAATAATTCTTAATATGTTGAATTGTTATTGTGTCTTTCAAAACATCACACAGTGTATCGAAAGGCCGTCGCGCCGGGCGCAGACCCGGCATCGCGAAGCGGCGGCAGGCCGGACGGTGGCGGAGCAAAGCGGGGGGGCGGGGCAACAGTGTCGCAAGACGCGCGCGGCATTGCGCGGCGCCATCATCAGCGGCCGGCGTCGCGGACCAGTGAGCCGGCGCGAAACTTTGATTTGCCGGCAAACAGACCCGGATGGGCGCGGCGCAGGCCGTCGATGATCATCTGATAGGGATGGTCGTCGAAGGCGCCGTGCTCGCGGATGATCTCCATATGTTGGCGGCCCGCCTCGTCGAACGGATGGTGGACGCAGTCGTGTCGGCCATCGAAATCCAGCGGCGCCATTTTGTAGAGCTGGCACAGGCGCTTGTTGAAGACCGGCGTCGCCTTGATCCAGGACCCGTAAAGGCGGAGCGCCACCAGGCAGTGATAGTGAAAGACGTCACCGCCCATGATCCTGGCAAGGTTGGGCGAACACAGATGGTTGCGCACATCGTAAAAGACCAGCCGCGCCGGAATGCCGATGCGGCGCAGCAGCGCCGCATAGACGATCGATTTGTGGATGCACAGCCCCGATCCCTTGCGGATGATGGCACTGGCGGTCATCGCGGTGCGGGCGAAATCGGCGTTGTAGATCTCGTAGAAAAGCGAATCGCGAACCGCATAGAAAAGCCGCACCGCCTGCCGGCGGGGCTCAGTCTCGCCGTCAAGATGGGCGCCGACAAAGTCGGCGACCTGCGGTGCGGAAAAGTCGAGAAACTCTGTCTCGGCAAGGGCGGGTCCGCTCATTGCGGGCCCCCATCGGGCATATCCTCAAGCGCACCCGGGATCGTCACCGAAATGCACGTGCCCGCATTCAGCTCGCTTTCGACCCTGATCGTGCCGCCAAGGCCTTCAGCGATCATCTTGCACAGATAAAGGCCGAGCCCCTGGCCGCCCGAGGTGCGGCCGCGCGACTCGTCGGCCCGCCAGAACGGCTCGGTCATGTAGATGATCTGATCCGGCGCGACGCCGGTGCCCTGGTCCTCGACGGAAATCACCATCGTGGTCTCGTTCTCCGCATCGCGCTGATAGCGGATCGTCACTTGCTTGTTGCGGCCATAGCGGATCGCATTGGTCAGGAAATTGGTGATCAGGACGCCGACGAAGAAGGGATCGGCATAGAATTCGTCGCGCCCGGTCAGATTCTCGGTGACGATCGGCGTTCCTTCATCCCGGTAAGGGGCGATCAGATCGCCGGTAAAGGCTTCGATCTCCACATATTCGGCATTGGTCTCACCGGCCTGGCGCCGTTCGGCGGCGAGGATCGAACTCAGCATTTCCTCGACATGGAGGATGTCGTTGGCGATCTGCCCGCGCAGCTTTTCGTCGGCCACCAGATCCTTGCGCACCTTCAGCCGCGACAGCGGCGTCAACAGCTCATGCGGCAGCGCAAGCAGCATGTGCCGCCGCGCCTCGTGAATGCGCCGCAGCCGCTCGACCATGGTGTTGAAGCCGTCGGCAATGGTGCGGAATTCGCCGAAGGTCTCATCGAGCGGAATCTGATAGCTCAAATCGCCGTCCTCGACATGGGAGATGCCGGTGCTGAGCGCCTTGAAGGGCCGGGTCAGCGCCCGCATGACGAAATAGATCCCGGCAATGACGATTCCGGTGGTGAGGATGACGGTGGTGATCAGAATGAGCGCGAATGTGGAAATCGGCTCGCCGAACCGGGGCAGCACCACGAACCGGTCCCGCTGAACGCTGCCGGCGATATAATAATCGCCGGAGCGGGCGACCGCGATTCCGTCCCGGTCGCGGCGTGCCGCCGAAAGCAGGCCCGCATAGGGGGAGCTGGCGGCATCGGAAAGCGAGAGGCTTTCCAGGGCGATACCGTCGATCGTGACGGGCTCGGCATCGGCGACGGCGTCTTCGGCGAAGGCCTTGTAGAGCGCCTTGGACAGATATCGGCGCGGATGTTCGTCGGCGACGCGCTGCATGGCGAACACGATGACCAGGCACAGCGCCGCGGTCGAAACGAAGGTCGCCAGCAACAGCAGCGAGAACACGGACCTGCGGCCGATCCAGGTCTTGAAGGCGTTAGAGCGTGTCATTTGGCCTGGCCTCCATTGGCTATCCTGTATCCAATGCCGCCCACGGTCTGAATGAATTGCGCCTTGAGCCCCGCCGCGCGCACCTTCTGGCGAATGCGGTAGATCACGACATCGACATGGCTCTGATCGCCAATTCCGCCATGGCCAATTCTATTCAGAATTGTCTTGCGGTCGACAACTTCTCCATTTGCCTGAATCAGTTCCGACATGACGCTGGCCTCCTGCGGCGTCATCTGCACGACGATTCCGTCATGGCTGAAACTGTTGCGCTCGGTATCGAGGGTGAGCGCCTTGCCCTGGCTGACCATTTCGATGCGACCGTTGCTCTGCACGGGGGTTTCGACCTCGCCGGTGTCGCGCGGTCCGCGCATTCGGCGCGAGACCGAGCCGATCCGCGCCACAAGGACCCGGGGCTCGACCGGCTTGGCGATGTAATCGTCGAATCCGCTTTCGAGCCCGGCGACGCGCTCGACCAACCCGGCGCGGGCGGTAAAGGCGATGATCGGGATATCCCGGGCCGGGCCGTCGCCGGAACGGATCTTGCGGCAGACCGTCAACCCGTCCATTTCAGGCAGCATCATGTCGAGCAGCAGCACATCGAAGTTCTCGGCCTGCAGCCGCTGCAGGCCGGCGCTCGGCGTTTCTGCATGCGCCAGTTCGATGCCGTAATTCGCGAGCACCTGCACAAGGGCGTCCGCCAATTTCACGTCGTCGTCGATCAACAGGACTTTCAAAATGACTTGCCTTCTGACACCGGTTTGCGCGGGCGCAAACCAATTGCGTTCAGACGCCGCGCAGGCTTTACGCGCCAACGGACGCGGCGGCCGTTCGGTTTCGTTCAAAACACGAGCTTCAGATCCATCTGCACGCTTCTTTGGTTCGGGTTGGCGCCATAGACGCTGGTTTGCGATCCGAAAGTGGAAAACGCCCTCAGGCCGAAACTGGCGTGATCGCCGACCGGCACTTCGGCGGAGAGCTGAACGAGACCACTGCCGTCTTCGGGAACCAGGAAGGCGATCGCGCTGAAATCCACATCGCCGACAATGTCGACCCAGGCAAAACGCGCGAACAACTGGTGCTGGGACAGCGGTTCCTGGCGCGCGCCGGCGAGCGTTCGGGTTCGCGCCGCCTGCAGCATGTCGGGGCCGGCAGCGCCGGCCAGAGCATCGAGCTGTGCGCCGGCAAGGCCGGCGCCGTTAAAGTGATATTCGAGCGACAGCGACACGTCCTCATTGCCGACGATCGCTTCGGGCAGCGACCAGGTGCCGCCAAGCGCGAGCTGGGCATAGAGGCGGGCGCTGTCATTGGCGCCGAGCGCCCGGCGGAACGCCGGCGAGCCCGCATTCATCGCCTCGGCGGCCAGGGACAGCCGGTGCTGGACGAAGCCTTCGCCGTACAGAACCAGCGAGTCGCCGATCGCGCCGCTGACCTCGAGGCCGGCGCCATAGCGCGCGCGCTCGAGATAAACATTGCCGGTCAGCGAAATATTGTCGCCAAGCGACGGCGTCGCCTTGACGAACACCGTATGCGCCGGATTGGTCCGGTCGAGGCCGAGCCCGACCACGTCCATATCGGTGATCAACGTACCCGGATCGCCGACGATGCGCGGCCGGTAGCCAAGCTGCACCAGCGTATCGCCGATCGAGGTCGCCGCCGTCAGCGCCAGCACGCCCAGCCGCTCGAGGCGGCGGTCGCTGACATCCTGGCTGTCGCGCAGGACCAGGGAATTGACCTTGAACCAGTCGGTCGGATTGAAGCCGAGCGCGACGCCGTTGCGGATATTGATGCGCCCGGCCTCGACGCTGGTGTCGTCGTCGCCGGCATAGGTCAGCGCCAGTTCCTGAATGTCGAGGTTGACGTCGTCGGCCGGCTGGAACCGGCGCTGGTCGGTGACAAGGCCGCGCAGGCGCACATTCATCAACAGGCCGAAGGCATTGTCGAATTTCGCGCGACCATAGACCCGTGCCGAACCGCGCAGGCCGTATCGGGCACCGGCCGCGCGGTTGTGGACATAGAGGCCGCGGACCAGCAGTTCCAGGGTGAACGGATCGAGCGGCGGCGCGCGGCCGCCCTCCGGCTCAACTTCGGTGCCGTCGCCGGTTTCGGCCGCCGCCAGGGCATCCGTTTCCGCCGGCGGGCCGTCTTTGGCGACAACATCCGCATCGGGCGGGGCATCTGCGCCCGTCGGCAGGTCCGGCGGCAGCTCGAAATCCTGCGCGTCAAGCGGTGCCGAGACCATGCCGAAAAGGAGGAGCGTCACCGCCCCGATCGCGAGAGCTTTCATGGCCGTACCGTCACAGTTCGAAGCGCGGCAGCCATTCCTTGTGGAACCAGGAATTCGGCAGGTTTTTCGGCCGGTATCTGTTCATGGTCATGATGGTGACGCTGTTGGGATCGAAGCCGTCGACGATGACGATCTCAGTCGGGCGGACCGCGCCCATCTGCGATTTCCAGCCGCGATACCAGGCGACCTTAATCAGCTCGCCGCTCTTGGTGTAATACTTGCCCTTGAGCGGACGGAAATTGCCGGTGTCGACCCACAGTTCGACCCGGCTATAGGGCGCGGATCTGGTGATCGCCTTCAGGTTCAGCTTGTGGCAGCTCTTTTTCTGCTGCCCGCCGTCGACGATGGTTTCCTCGCCGGCATAGCTGGGCCGGTAGTCGCCGACCAGGTTCGAGGAGACCACGTCGCCGTTGGAGGCATTGCCCAGCATGCGCTGGCGCGGCGAAATCCGTACCGACGCCTTGGACGACGGGTCGTACATCCACAAGATGTTGCCGTTGCGCAGGATCAGCTTGCCGCGATCGGCGCTGGGCGAATTGACATGGACGATCGACTTGAACTGTCCGCGGCCGGATTTGCGCGAATGGGTGGTCACGCGGGTTTCGTCGGTCAGCCGCTTGCCCTTGAAGGCCCGCAGCGACACGTCGACCACGAAGGAGGATTGCGGATTGCGGATGGCGTCGGCCTTGGCCAGGATCCGGCCGGCATCCGGCGCCGCCGCGGCGGGCAGGAGGCCCGAGCCTCCGGCAAGGCCGCCGACGATCAGTTTGCCGAATTGGCGTCTGGAGAGGTTCATCTCGATTCCTTTCGTTTCCGGTCCGGGCACCACGCCGCGTCAGGCGTGGTGCAGGCTTTCGACGATGTTCAGGCGCGCGGCGCGGCGGGTCGGCACCAAGGCGGCGACGACCGCGACCGCGGCGAGCGCGGCGACGACGGCAAGGGTCAGCGCCGGGTTCTGCAGCACCATCAGCTGAACGGTCAGCGGAGCGGCATTGCTTGGCGGTGTCCACTGAACGCCCATGGCGTTGATCAGGGTGGCCGCGGCGATCGCCCCGATCAGGGCCAGGACGGCGCCGAACAGGCCGATCAACGCGCTTTCGGCCAGGAACAGGCGGGTGACGAAGCCCTTGCGGAAGCCGAGGGCGCGAATGGTGCCGATTTCGCGCACCCGTTCGATGACGCTCATCGACACGGTGTTGACGATGGTGAAGACGATGACGATCGCCAGCACGATGGACACGACCGCGAACAGGAAGCTGAACATGCCGAAGATGCGGCTGAACGTCGGGTCGACCTCGGTGAAGTGATAGACCTCAAGGTCGAGGCCGGCGGCGGCGAGCGTCTTGGAGATTTCCGCTTTGACGAATTCGGCGCGGTCGGGAGATCTGATCTGGATGAGCAGGGCCGTGGCCTGTCTGCTGTCGCCATAGAGCAGCTCGCCGGCCTGGTCGAAATGCATCATCACGAAGGCGTTGTCGACGGCGCGCTGGGCCTGGGACTGGGCGGTCTCGACCACGACGCGGGCAATGTTGGGCAGCCCGGTGGTGGTCGCGGCCAAGAGGTTGAGCCGCGGCAGGCTGTCCGCCGGGCCGCCGCTGCGCAGCGCGGACAAATCGCCGTCGCCTTCGACCAGGGGCGCGACGGTGTCGGCCTCGCCGGTGACCGTGCCCCTGGTCAGGCGCGGCGGATCGGTGCATTCGGCGATCTCGAGCGGGCCGCAAATGCCGAGCATGCGCGCCATGCCGACGCCGACGACGACGCCGTTGCCGCGGTTGTCCGACAGGCCGCTGGCCAGGCCCGGCTGATCGATGCGCCAGCCGTCCCATTGCCGCATCCTGTCGATATCGGCCGCAACGACGCCGGTTCCGAAGAAGGTCTTGTTGCTGCTCGCCGCGACGTTGCCGGCGATGCCGCCGAGATCGAGTTTGGGCGTGATGACGACGATGTCGTCGCGGATGGTCTCGATCGCGCCGATCGTTTCGGCGGCGCGGCGCCAGTCGACAATCGTGTAGGCCTCAGGGTCGGCGGCGCCGAACTGCAGGAAGCCCTTGCGGTAGACCTGCAGGTTGCCCTGATCCTGGATCATGGAGGTCTGCACGCCGAACCAGATCGAGGTGACGAAGCCGCCGAACAGCAGCGCGGCGAAACCGCCAATGGCGATCGCCAGCATGGTCATGATCGAACGCCGGCCGTTCTTGATGAGATTGCGGAAGGCTATGGTCCAGACCATCAGTTCGGTCCTCCGTTGACCAGGCGCCCGTCCGTGATCTGGATAAGCGCGCTTTCGGGTTGGATGAGGTCGATGTTGTGTGTGCAGATCACGACGCTGGTGTTGAAGGTGCTCTTCATGCGGTCGAGCAGGGCGACGATTTCCGACGAGGTCCCGGTGTCGAGATTGGCCGTCGGCTCGTCGGCGATGACGATGTCGGGCTCGGTCACCAGGGCCCGTGCGATCGCCGCGCGCTGACGCTGACCGCCGGATGTCTCGCCGGGGCGGCGCTCCATCATGTCGGCCAGGCCGACGGCGTCCAGATAGTGCGAGGCCCGTTGCCGGCGCGCGCGGCTGCTGCGCATATGGCGCAGAAGCGGCAGTTCGACGTTTTCGCGCAGGCTCAGCACCGGGATCAGGTTGAACGACTGGAAGATGAAGCCGATATGCCGCGATCTGAAATCGGCGGCCTCGGAATCGGTGAGATCGGTCACGTCCTCGCCGAGCAGGACCAGCCGGCCGGCGCTCGGCCGGTCGATCAGACCGAGAATGTTGAGAAACGTGGTCTTGCCGCTGCCGGACGGTCCGACAACGAATGTCGTCTCTCCGAGCGGCAGCGCGCAGGTCACGTCGTTGAGCGCGTCGACGGTGACGGCGTCGAGCCGGTACTGCTTGGAGATGGAGCGGAACGACGCGGTTTCGGCTTTTGCCGCCGCAGGCGGCGGCGCCGGATGCTCAAGCTCCGAAATCGGGGTTGCGTAATTCATTGCGCTGTCCCTTCGGGTTGTGGGTTCAGCGCCGAATCTTCCGGTGAGCGGCGAAATTATTCAAACAACAAAGGATGTTATTTGGACTCTGCGGCTGCCATCTTTGTCACATATTGTGAACGGGACATCACAAACCGTGCCGCGCGGCGCCGAGTTTGAAAACCGCGGTTCCGGCCAGCAGCGGCGCGGCAAGGCTGGCCGCCGTGCGCACGCAAAACCATAAATTCCCACATTTTGCGGAAATTCCCTCGGCTAGACTCGAAACGCTCAATCGTTGCCGCGCCGTCGCATCAAAGGCGGACGGCTTGCAAGACCGGGACTTTGCAGTCATGAAAGCCGTGAAGAAGAAACGCATCGCGGACATGCCCGGTGCGCGCCGATGGGGCGAGGAGATGGACAGCCGGACCAGCGAGTTATACCAACCGTCATGGATTTTGACCCCTCTGACCGGGATGATTTTCCGTCGTGGCACGAAGCGTCCGAGCGCGGTGATGCCCAGCATCATAAGCGAGGCGCGACAAAGCCACGGCGG
>JANQEG010000068.1 GCA_028278505.1 Rhodobiaceae bacterium | reverse complement strand
AAATCCATCAAGAGGCACTGGGATGGTGTGTTGCGCTGGTTTGATACCAAAATCGCGAACGGGCTGCTGGAAGGCATCAACAGCTTGGTCCAGGCAGCGAAGGCAAAGGCTCGGGGATACCGCTCCAACCGCAACCTCTGCGCGATGATCTACCTGATCGCCGGGAAGCTGGAACTCCAGCTACCCACGTGAAACAGCGAGGAGCCGTATTTCTTCGCCAATCCGGCGGCAATGGTGGCCGGCGTCGTCAAGGCACCGACGATCGATCTTGCCAACAAGGACCTGGTGGACAGCCATTTGCATGCGGAATGGCTGGCCGCCTCGGGGCTCGAACTGGAGTCGAACATTCCCCAGAACCTCGACATGACGGCGCCTGGCAGGCCTCTATCCGCTAAGGTACAAGCGGACACCAAGGCGCCGGGCTCGACGGAAGCCGGCACGCGCGCCATGGTTCCGGTGCTGACCTCGCTTGCGGAGACCTTATCCGACGCCCCCTGGTTTACCGGTACGCAGGCCTATGCGGCGTCTCTTGCCAGAAGCGCGGCGATCTCCTTCGACCGGGCCTTCGGGCGTTGGCGCGACTTGTTCGCCGCTGCGGAGAAGCAGCGCGACGACGCCGATCGGGTGCTGAAGGACTATTCCATCTCGGAGTTCGAACGGCGGGCGGCGCAAACGCGGCTTGCCCAGGCTTTGGGACAGATATCGCTGCTGCTGGGTGGATCAGCCAATGTCGGGTCGGATTTCTTCGTCTATCGCTTTCTGGCGACCGAAGGCTTCCTGCCCGGCTACAACTTCCCGCGTCTGCCGCTGATGGCGTTCATTCCGGGTGAGTCCGAACAGCGCCGTGACCGCTACCTACAGCGCGCCCGCTTCCTGGCGATCGCGGAATTCGGCCCGGGCAGCCTCGTCTATCACGAGGGCCGCGGCTACCGCGTCGATAAGGCGATGCTGGGCGCGGGCGGCGGCACTGACGGACGGCTGATCACCTTCGCCACCATCATCTGCCCGGCCTGCGGCGCCGGGCATGACGAGGAGAACCGGGAGTCCTGCCATCTCTGCGGACATCCCTTGGCCAAGGCGCATGTCACCCGTGACCTCTACCGGATCGACAATGTCGGCACGCGGCCTGCGGAGCGGATCACGGCGAATGACGAGGATCGGCGTCGACAGGGCTTTGACATTCAGACGACCGTGCACATGCCGGCCGACGCCAGCCGCGTCGACGTCGACCTGGCGGACGCCGAGGGCCATCCACTGGCCAGCGTGACCTTCGCCCCGGCAGCGCGCATCCGGCGGATCAACAAAGGGCTTCGCCGCCGCCGAGACGAAGCGGAGGTCGGGTTTCTGATCAACCCACGCACCGGCCGTTGGCTGGGCAAATCGGCGGGAGAGGCGGACGATCCCGCGCCGGCCGACCAGCCGCAGCGGATCACGCCGGTCGTCGAGGATCGCAAGAACGCGCTGATGATCCGGTTCCCGGCCGCCCTGCGCGGCGAGGCGGGCCCGGATGCGGACGCGCTGATGGTGACGCTGCAACATGCGCTGGCGCGTGGGATCGAGGCCTTTTTCCAGCTGGAAGAGGGCGAAATCCTGGGTGAACCGACGCCGAACCGCAGCAACCGCAACGCCCTGCTGTTCTACGAAGCGGCCGAAGGCGGTGCCGGCGCGCTTGGCCGGCTTGTGCAAGACGTCGAGCCGTTTCGCTCCGTGGCGTATGAAGCGCTGCGCGCCATTCACCTGACCGAAGCGAGCATCGCGGCGGCGAAGACAGCGGGATATGAAGTGTTGGCAGATGCGCCCGACACAAAGTGCGTCGCCGGGTGCTATCAATGCCTTCTGTCGTACTACAACCAGCCGGACCAGGCCGATATCGACCGCCGGCTTCCGTCGTTGCGGCAGTTTCTGCTGCGGCTGTTGACGGCCGAATTCGTCGCCGCGCGCGACGTCGCCGCGCCGGCGGGGGCTGATGGGGTGCCGCCGCCGGACGCCGAGCCGATCCACCTTGACGGCATCGACATCGCGTTGGTCTGGCGCCGGCATCGTCTGGTCGCCATCGAGGCGGAGGGGCCGGCGGCCGCCCTGGCCGGCGACCTCGAGGACAGCGGCTTTGATGTGGTCGTGCTGCCGGCCGATCCGGCGGCGCGCGCGGCGGCTTGCCAAGAGCTCAGCCGCCGGCTGGAGGGCGGATCATGAGCGCGGCGGCGCAGCCGTATTCGCCCGGCCAGCTGGTCCGGGCGCGCGGGCGGGAATGGGTGGTGCTGGGCGCCGATGGCGGCCTGCGGGTGCGGCCGCTGACCGGTGCGGAGGCCGAGGTCGAACTGCTCCAGCCGGCGCTGGAGCTGGAGCCGATCGCCGAAGCCGCCTTTCCGGCGCCCGACGGCAAGCGGACGGGCGGACGCGAGGCCGCCCAGCTGCTCCGCGATGCGCTGCGTTTGTCGCTGCGTCGCGGCGCCGGACCATTCCGCAGCGCCGGCCGCCTCGCCTTCGAGCCGCGCGCCTATCAGCTCGCACCGCTGCTGATGGCCCTGCGGCAGGAAACGGCGCGGCTGCTGATCGCCGACGATGTCGGCATCGGCAAGACCATCGAGGCCGGCCTGATCCTGCGGGAGTTCCTCGACCGCGGCGAGATCGACCGCTTCGCCGTGCTGTGCCCGCCGCATCTGGTGGAGCAATGGACGGCGGAGCTGGACTCCAAGTTCGCCCTGTCGGCCATGGCGGTCACCGCATCGCATGCGGCGCGGCTGGAACGCGACCTGCCCGACACGATGAGCGTCTTCGACGCCTATCCGCACACCGTCGTCAGCCTGGACTTCATCAAGAGCGACCGTCGGCGGGATGATTTCCTGCGCGCCTGCCCGGAGCTGGTGGTGGTCGACGAGGCGCATGCCTGCGTCACCGGCGGCCGCGCCCGGCATCAACGCTATCGGCTGCTCAAGGACCTGGCGGAAGACCGCGAGAAGCCCAAGCACCTCGTCCTGTTGACCGCGACGCCGCATGCCGGCGACGAGGAGGCGTTCCACAATCTGTTGGGTCTTCTCGACCCCGCGTTCACCGGCATCGACGAGGCCGTGGAAGGCGAGCGCCGGCGGCTGCGCGAGCGCCTTGCCAACCACTTCATCCAACGCCGCCGGCGCGACATCACCGACTGGCGCGAGCCGGGCCTGTTCCCGACCCGTGAGAGCAGCGATCTGCCCTATCGGCTGTCGGGCGCTCACGAACGCCTGTTCAGCGAGGCGCTCGCCTACTGCGCCGATGTGGTCAAGGCGGCCGACGGCGAACGGCGCCGGCGCCTGGCCTTCTGGGGCACGCTGGCACTGATGCGCTGCGTCGGCTCCAGCCCCGCCGCCGCCGCCCAGGCGTTGCGCACCCGTGCTGCGACCGATGTCGATGCCGAAGAAGAGGCGGCGATCGCCGCGCGCGCCCTCGATGACGAGGAGGTCGCCGAAGACGATGTCGAACCCGGCGCCGCCGTCGAGGATCCGCGGCTCAAGGGGCTGATCGCCGAGGCCGACCGGCTGGCCGCCCAGCCCCGGCGCGACCCGAAGTACGCCTGCCTGCGCACAATCGTCGGCGAGCTGATCGGCGAGGGGTTCCGCCCCGTCGTCTTCTGCCGCTACATCGCCACCGCCCGCGCCGTCGCCGCCGCACTGGCCCGCGACGTCGGCGACGTTACGGTCGAGGCCGTCACCGGCGAGCTGCCGTCGGACGAACGCGAGGCGCGGGTCGAGGCGCTGGCCGCCGGGGCCGAACGGCGCCTGCTGGTCGCCACCGACTGCCTGTCGGAAGGGGTCAACCTTCAGGCCTGGTTCGACGCGGCGATCCACTACGACCTGTCCTGGAACCCGACCCGGCACCAGCAGCGGGAAGGGCGGATCGACCGCTTCGGCCAGCCGTCGCCGCGGGTGCGCACGGTGCTGATCTTCGGGGAGAACAACCCGATCGACGGCGCGGTGCTGGAGGTCATCCTCCGCAAGGCCAAGGAGATCGAGCGCGAAACCGGCGTGCGCGTGCCGCTGCCCGATCGCGACGGCAGCCTGACCCGGGCGCTGATGTCCAAGGTGCTGCTGCAGGCCGATACCCATCAGTACAGCCTCGATCTGCAGTCGGCGCAGGCGCGGGACTTCACCGTCGCGTGGACCAACGCGTCGGAGCGGGAAAAGCGGTCGCGCACCATTTTCGCGCAGCACGCGCTGAAGCCGGAAGACGTCGCCCCCGAGTGGGACGCCACACGGCTGGCGCTCGGCGGCTTTGAAGATGCCGAGCGCTTCGTCACCCGCGCGCTGACCCGCCTCGGCCGGGCGCCGGCGCAGCGGCCGGACGGCGCCTGGAAGGCGTCGCTGGCGGTCGACAGCCCGCTCCTGCGCGAGCGGCTGATCGCCGAAGGCCTGCTCGACGACATGCCGGAGCCCAAGCCGGTGCTGCTCGCCTTCGGCCCCAAGGCCGGGGCACGGGCGATCGCCGTCCACCGCACCCACCCGCTGCCGGGCGTGCTGGCCGAAACCTTCCTGGAAGAGGCGCTGGAGGCCGAGTCCGACCGCGCCGATCCGGCCGTGCTGCCGCGCATGGGCGTCTGGGACTCCCCGGCGGTCAAGAAGGCGACGCATCTCTTCGTGCTGCGCCTGCGCCATCGGCTCGACAGCCGGGGGCGGCTTGGCGCGCCGCGTTTCCAGATGGCCGAAGAAGCGCAGGCCCTGGCCCTGGCCAAGCGCGACGGAACCACTCTGGCCGTCGGCCCGGAGGCCTTCGCCTTGCTCGACGCCGACAGCGGCGACCTCGCCGAGACCGTCCGGGCCCGGGAGATCGCCGCCGCCCTGGAGGCGCTGCCTGCCCGCATGCCGGTGCTGAGCACCTTTGCCGCCGAGCGCGCCCGCCGCCTGGCCGAAGATCACCAGCGGGTGCGCCGCGTCCTCGGTTCCCAGGCCCAGGTGACGGTGACGCCCGTCGAGCCGGTCGACGTCATCGGCCTTTATGTCCTGTTGCCGAGGCTTTGACATGGCCCGGACCGTACGCCCCCGCCCGACCCGCCGCGCGCGGCAACTGTCCTTTCCGGCCATCGAGGTCGCCGGCGGGCTGCTGACGCCCGAGATGGTCGCCCGCATCGCCGAGCCGGCCGGTGACGCCACCGACCGCCGCGCCTATGGCATCCCGGAAGGGCTGGAGCTGCGCGACGAGATCGCCCGCGCCTTCCGCATGGCCGAAGCGCAATGGGCGCGCTTCGACGCCGGCCACGCCGCCGATCCCGAGATCGCCCAGGCGCTGCTGCCGCGCTTCCTGTCCGCCGTGTTCGGCTTCAACGACCTGGCGCCCGTTGCCCCGGCCCACACCCACGACCGGGTTTTCCCGATCGGCCATGCCGCGGGCGACGGCCGGGTCCCGGTGGTCATCGCCCCGGCGGTCGATCCGGGCCGCCAGCGCACCGGGCTCGACGTGCTGCATGACCGCTTCGCCGATGGCGGGCGCCGCCGCTCGGCCACGCAGCTCCTTCAGGAGTACCTGAACGCCGAGGACCGCTGCCTGTGGGGCCTGGCGACCGAGGGGCGGACGCTGCGCCTGCTGCGCGACAATCTCAGCCTCACGCGCCCCGCCTGGATCGAGGTCGATCTCGCCAAGATCTTCCATGACCGGCTCTACGCCGACTTCTCCGCCCTGTGGCTGCTGATCCACCGCAGCCGCTTCGGCGCCGCGCCGGCCTTGCCCTCGGATTGCCCGCTGGAGCGCTGGCGCGCGCAGGGCCAGCAGGACGGCGTCGCCGCCCGCGACAAGCTGCGCGCCGGCGTCGAAACGGCCCTGGCGCTGCTCGGCCGGGGCGCGATCAGCCACCCCGCCAACGCCGCCCTGCGCGAAGCGCTGACGACCGGCGCGCTGACCTCGCAAGGCTTCTACGAGGAGCTGCTCGGCACCGTCTATCGGCTGATCTTCCTGTTCGCCGCGGAAGACCGCGACCTGCTGCACCCGCCGGGCACGCCGCCGGCGGCCCGGCGCGCCTATGCCGAGGGCTATGGTGTCGGCCGGCTGCGTGAGCGCGCCCTCCACCGCACCGCCTGGAACCGCCATCACGACGCCTGGGACGGCCTGCGCGCCCTGTTCCGCGCCTTGGTCCGCGGCGCGCCGGCGCTCGGCCTGCCGGGGTTGGGCGGGCTGTTCGATCCCGGCCGCACGCCGTACTTGGATGCCGCGCGCATCGGCAACCGCCAGCTGATGGAGGCGGTTTTCCGCCTCGCCTGGATCCGCCCGCGGGGCCAGTCGCTCTCCCGCGTCAACTGGCGCGACATGGAGACCGAGGAGCTGGGCTCGGTCTATGAGGGCCTCTTGGAGCTGATCCCCGAGGTCAATGTCGAGGCCCGCACCTTCGGCTTCCGCGACCACACCGGCGCCGCCGGATCGGAGCGCAAGAGCACCGGCAGCTATTACACCCCCGACGCCCTGGTCCGCCTGGTCCTCGACAAGACCCTCGACCCGCTGCTCGACCGCGCCGAGGCGACCGCCGACCCGGCCGCCGCCATTCTCAAACTCTCGGTGCTCGACCCCGCCTGCGGCTCGGGGCATTTCCTGCTCGGCGCGGCGCGGCGCATGGCCGCCCGCCTTGCGGCCTTGCGCAGCCCCGGCGCGCCGAGCCGGGACGAGTTCCAGCACGCCCTGCGCGAGGTCGTCTCCCAATGTATCTATGGCGTCGACCGCAACCCGCTGGCGGTCGAGCTGTGCAAGGTCGCCTTGTGGATCGAGGCGCTGGACCCGGGCAAGCCGCTCAGCTTCCTCGACGCCCGCCTCCTCTGCGGCGACAGCCTGATCGGCGTCATGGACCTCGCCGCCCTGACCGCGGGCGTGCCCGACGCCGCCTATGAGGCCCTGACCGGCGACGACAAGGAGGCGGCGAAGACCTGGCGCAAATGGAACAAGGAGCAGCGCGAGGGCAAGGCCGCCACCGGCCTTTACGCCCATCTGCGCCCGCCCGAAGCGCTGGTCGACGAGGCCCGCGCCGCCGCCGCCCTGCCCGAGGACAGCCTCGAGGCGATCGCCGCCAAGCGCCGCGCCTTCAAGAACCTGACCGAGGGTGAAGGCTGGCGCCGGCGCAAGAACGCCTGCGACCTGTTCCTGGCCGCCTTCTTCTCCCACAAGACCCCGTTCCCGGTGGCCGCGACAGATGCGGAAGGCCGCCGCCTGTCGCTCGCCCGCCCTGCCATCCCCCTGACCGACCAAGTCTGGGCGGCGGCGCGCGGCGAACAGGTCCACGGCCCTCTGCTGACCGAGGCCGCCCGACTGTCAGTTACGCTCCGCGCGCTGCATTGGCCACTGGCGTTTCCGGTCGAGATGGCGCGGGGCGGGTTCGATGCGGTGGTGGGGAATCCGCCTTATGGTGCGAATTTCACAAAACGATCCCGACAATTCGTGAAGTCGATGCATCCGAAATCTGCCGGGGCGGCAAATTTGGCCGCCGATTTCGTTAGTATATGCTTTAATATATGCGCAACGAACGGTCGTTTTGGCCTTATCATTCCGAAATCTTTTACATTTTCAGATGCCTGGAAAGGGGTGCGGGAGTACGCAATAGAATACCTATCATCAGTAATAGATGCAGGAATGGCTTGGGATGATGTTTTGTTGGAGCAAATTCTACTTTTCTGCCACAAACTCAGAGAAAACGTAGATAGAATTCCTCTATTCAGGGGAATTCAAGCCGGCCCCGTGTACCTCAGGAGAAGGGCGATTGATACCCTCGGGATTGTTCCAACAGGCGCAAACGTCACTGACATGGATATAATAGAACATGTATTCAATAGATCAAATACTGCTAACCAATTATTCCTGACAACGCGCGGAAAGAACCTCCAAAAACGGCTCTTCGCTGTTTCACGTGGGTAGCTGGAATTCCAGCTTCCCGGCGATCAGGTAGATCATCGCGCAGAGGTTGCGGTTGGAGCGGTATCCCCGAGCCTTTGC
>JANQEG010000036.1 GCA_028278505.1 Rhodobiaceae bacterium | reverse complement strand
GTCAATCCCAGGTATCGGGCCTCAGGTCGCCGCCGTGCTCATCGCCCTGCTTCCCGAACTCGGACACACAAACCGCCTGGCGATCGCCGCCCTCGCCGGGGTCGCGCCGATGGCCCGCGACAGCGGACAGTTCAACGGAAAACGCTCAATCGCCGGAGGCAGGCCGCGCGTGCGCCAAGCCCTCTTCAACGCGGCATTCTCCGCCAGCCGGACAAAATCTCGCTTCGGTCAAAAATACAAACAACTCACCGAAAGCGGCAAGCCACCTAAGGTCGCGCGCATCGCCGTCGCCAGAAAAATCCTCATAACCGCAAACGCAATGATCAAAACAAACACACCATTCAAGGCCGAATAAACACAGTTGCCATGACGTTTAAGCGGATAGCACCGCGTTGGCGGCGGCCCGCACAACCCTCCCCCTTGTTGGGAGGGTGGACGGCGCGTCAGCGCCGGCCGGGTGGGGGTGATACACAAACGTCCGCGTTATCCGACAGCTTCGCAGTTATTCCTTGGACCCCCACCCCCGACCCCTCCCCACAAGGGGGAGGGGAGTCATCTGAGATTACCGCCATCGTCCCCTCCCCCCTTGTGGGGGAGGGACAGGGAGGGGGGTTCACGGAAAGTCCGAAGTCCCTTCACATGCATGTGCCCGACCGAAAGCGGGAGAGGACCCGCGCGGCGGCGCTTGCCTATTCCGCCGCCGCTTGGGCGAAGACCGCCGGGAACCTACCGCGGCTGGACGATGAAATCGGTGCCCTTGCCGGTCTCGCGGCCAAAGCCGGCATCGGAGACGATCAACGAGGAGCCCGGCGTCAGCATTTCCGAAATCCGCGTGCGGATTTCGCCCGGCACCGTGACCCGGTCGAGCACGGCGGTCGGCGAGGTCTCGCCGGCGACCGTCAGCGTGCTCCAGCTTGCGGATTTGTCGCCGTCGTCGAAGGCGCCGAGCGTATAGACGTGGGTGCCGAGCGGCGTCTCGGTTTCGGCGATGGTGATCGGCGTATCGAACACATCCCGATAGTCCTGGCGCACATAGAGGTGCCCCTTGACCTCGGCGCGGCCGACGGCGCGATAAAGGGCCGCGACCAGATCATCGGTCAGCATGCCGGTCGGCGGCAGCTCCGAGGCGCGCTGGAACGACTGGATGGCGTTGGCGGTGTTGCGGCCGAAATAGCCGTCGACGTCGCCCGGATCATGTCCGAGTTCGCGCAGCATAACCTGGATGTCCATCATCCGCTGGCGGCCGTTGCGCCAGGTGATCAGCACGCGCACCGGCGATCGCGAGCGGGTCGCGTAGGCATGCGTCCGCGCCGCGATATATTCAATGTCGGCGAGCCCGATGCCGGCGGAGGCCGGTGTCGCGCCGGGCGCATGGGCGTAGTCGAGGCGGGCGATGTCGGCGTCGGGCGGCTGCGGCTGGAACAGCAGATCGTGGACGACCGATGTCGGGCGCTTCGGCGTCGAGGTGATGATGACGTCGGCGCCGACCTCGGTCATGCCGAACAGTTTTACCGCGAACGCCCTGGGCAGGCGGATGCAGCCATGCGAGGCCGGATAGCCGGGCACCCGGCCGGCGTGCAGCGCAATGCCGGACCAGGTGATGCGCTGCATGTAGGGCATCGGCGCCGAGCCGTAGAGGTTCGAGTAGTGGACCTTCTTCTTGCCGAGAATACTGTAGACGCCGAGCGGGGTTTCATAGCCGCGCCGGCCGGTGGAGATCGGCGATGAGGTCACCAGTTCGTTGCCGCGATAGACGTCCACCCGCTGCTCGTCGCGCGAGATGATGAGCCGCACCCGTTCGCGGTCCTTGGCCGAGGCGATCGCGCCCGCGGCCCGGTCCGCGGCGCCGGCCGCCGCCGCCCCGGTCGTCAATCCTAGTGCAAGCGCCGCCGCAATCGCCCGCACCATCCAGCCTCGGAACACACTCTTACCGGTCATTCCACTTCCCGCCCCTGACCAAGCCGCTTCTATCGTCGGCGATTCTCTTCATATTTAACAAGTAGGTCGCGATGTTCACCACACAATGCGGTGAACCGGCGCCATTGAACCATTGATTTCTAAAGAATACGGAAAAGCGGGCGGAGCGGATGGTGTGGATCGCTTGGCGTGCGCATTCTAATTGCGGTGCGGCACCTCGAAGTCGCCGATAGGCACCGCAAGCACTTATAATCACGGCACGGCCAATGGTTCCCCGCTTCCGCGGGGAAGGTGCTTGATTGTATTCCTGCGCCAAAAAATTGCACTGTCCCCGCGGAAGCGGGGACCCATTGTTCCGCCCAACACGGTATGCCGGCGGCGTTCGGCGCGGCGATACCGAAGGCACCGTTTCGCAAGACTGGTGTACGGCGATCCTCTCGGCCGGGAAGACAACGTCGACATACCGGCCTATTGCGACTACGCCGAATTGAACCGGGCAGCGGCAGGAGGCGACGCAGCGTGGCCGTCACTTCCGCTCCAGCCTCGCAATCAGGCTCGACGTGTCCCAGCGGGGGCCGCCCATGGTCTGCACCTCGGCGTAGAACTGGTCGACGAGGGCGGCGACCGGCAGATGCGCGCCGTTGCGGCGCGCCTCGTCAAGGCAGATATCGAGATCCTTGCGCATCCAGTCGACGGCAAAGCCGAAATCGAACTTGCCGGCGTCCATGGTCTCCCAGCGGTTCTCCATCTGCCAGGACTGGGCCGCGCCCTTGGAGATGACGCCCATCACCTTGGCCACATCGAGCCCGGCCTTGTGGGCAAAATGGATGCCTTCGGCGAGCCCTTCGACGAGGCCGGCAATGCAGATCTGGTTGACCATCTTGGTGAGCTGGCCGGCGCCGACCGGGCCCATCAGCCCGACCATTTTGGCATAGCAGGCGATTACCGGCTCGGCCCGGGCAAAAACCTCCGGGTCGCCGCCGACCATCACGGTGAGCACGCCGTTTTCCGCCCCCGCCTGACCGCCGGAGACCGGCGCATCGAGGAAGGAAAAGCCGTTTTCCGCAGCCGCAGCACCAAGCTCGCGGGCGACGGCCGCCGACGCGGTGGTGTTGTCGATGAACACCGATCCCGGCTTCATCGCGGCAAAGGCGCCGTCGGCGCCGAGCGTGACGGCACGCAGATCGTCGTCATTGCCGACGCAGGAAAAGACGAAATCGCAAGCCTCGGCGGCGGCTTTGGGCGTCGGCGCGGCACGGCCGCCATATTCGGCGGTCCATTTCCCGGCCCGCGCCGCGGTGCGGTTGTAGACGGTGACGTCGTGCCCGCCCTTTTTCGCCAGATAGCCGGCCATCGGATAGCCCATGACGCCGAGACCGATGAAAGCGACTTTCGCCATGAAGTTCTCCCTGGACTTCGTGATGTGAATCGGCGGCCCGTTTTAGCCGACTGCCCAGCCCTTGTCAGTCGCCGATCGCCGATAGCGCGCGGTCGAGGTCGGCGATCAGATCGTCGACGTGCTCGATGCCGACCGACAAGCGCAAGAGGTCGGGCGGCACCTCGGTTATGCCCCGCTCATAGGTGTAGCGGTGCTCGATCACGCTCTCGACGCCGCCGAGCGATGTCGCCCGGGCGATGGTTTCTGCGCCGCGGGCAATGGCGAGCGCCCCGTCCGCGCCGTTGGGCACCAGGAACGACATCAGATAGCCGAAGCCGCCGGCCATCTGCCGTTTGGCGATATCGTGGCCCGGATGCTGCGGCAGGCCAGGATAAAGCACGGTCCGGACCGCCGGATGGTTGTCGAGGAAAACGGCGATCCGGGCGGCATTGGCCATGGCCCGTTCCAGCCGCAGCGACAGCGTTCTCAAACCCCGCAGCAGCAGCCAGGCCTCGAAGACGCCGAGCACGGCGCCGGCCTCGCGGCGCTCGGCGCGGATCGCCGCCCACCAGTCGGTCGCAACCGCATTGGCGGCGACGACGCCGGCAAGCACGTCGGAATGGCCGTTCAGCATCTTCGTTGCCGAATGCACCACGATGTCCGCGCCCCGTTCGGCAGGCCGGGTGACCAGCGGCGTCGCCGCGGTCGAATCGACCATAAGCAAAGCACCCGCCTCATGGGCGATCGCCGCGGCAGCGGCGATGTCGACGACGGCGAGCCAGGGATTGGAGGGGGTTTCGATCAGAACCAGATCGGGCGGCGCTTCCCTCACAGCGGCTTCGAGCGCGCCGCTGTCGGCGGCCTCCACCTCGGTGAGCGGAATGCCGTGGCGGGCGCAGTGCCGGCGCAGGAAGACGGTCGTCCCATAGTAGATGCCCTTCTGGGCGACGATGCCGCGTCGTCCTGCGGTGGCGCGGACGACGGCGGCGATTGCCGCCATGCCCGACGCGAAGGTGCAGGCCGCGGCCGTGCTTTCCAGTTCGGCCAATACCGTATCGAGTTCACGATAGATCGGCGCGTCGTCGCGGCCGTAGATGACGCCGTCCGCGGTCGGCGCATAGTCCGGGCGGCGCGCGAAGGTGGTCGCCGGCTGGATCTGGGCGACCAGGCCGCCGGTCTGGGTGTCGGCGCGGCTGCCGGCCTGGGCGAGCATCGTCTCGGGACGGCGGCCGGGTTTTTCCGGATCACGCTTTGTCATCAGTCGCTCTCACGCCGGAGGTGTCGGGTCAGCCGCGCCTCCAGGCGGTCCCAGATGCGGCGCAGGGTTTCCACCGTCATCAGGTAGAGCACGGCGGCCCACAGATAGGTCTGGAAATCGAAGGTCCGGGAAAACGCCCGCCGGGTCTCGCCCATCAGGTCGAACACGGTGACGATCGAGGCGATCGCCGAGCCCTTGATCATCAGGATGATCTCGTTGCCGTAGGGCCTGAGCGAGACGATCAGCGCCTGCGGCAGCACCACTTTCCAGAAGATCGGAAACGGCTTCATGCCGAGCGCCGCGGCGGCCTCGGTCTGGCCGCGGCCGACATTGAGGATGGCGCCGCGCAGGATTTCGGCCTGGTAGGCGGAGGTGTTGAGCGAGAAGGTGAACACCGCGCAGTTGAACGGATCGCGGAAGAACCACCACAGGCCCGCCGCCTTCAATTCGGCGACGAACGAGCCGGCGCCGTAATAGACGAGGAAGGTCTGGGCCAAGAGCGGCGTGCCGCGGAAGAAGTAGACATAGGCGAACGACAGGCCGCCGATGATCCGATTGCGCGACATGCGGCCGAAAGCGATCGGCACGGAAATGGCCGCGCCGATGACGATCGAAATGACCACAAGTTGGGCGGTGACCAGGAAGCCGCTCAGGAAGCGCGGCCCGTATTTCGTCATAAACGCGATGTCGAAGCTGACGATGACGTACCAGACGAGGCTGAAGCCGAAGGCGATCCACAGGCCGAGGCTGGCATAGCCGGTGATGCGCGAGCCGGTCCAGCCGCGCCTTGCCGTTGCCGGCGGGCGTTCGACGTCGACCGTCATCGCCGCGCCTCGCCGCGTTTCGACCATGCCTCGATCCAGGTGATCCCGAGCGAGGAGATGATGGAGAGCGTCAGATAGATCAGGCAGGCGATGCCGAAGAACAGGAACGCTTCCTTCGTGACACGGGCGGCGATGCCGCTCTGGCGCAGCACGTCGGAAAGCCCGATCACCGAAACGAGCGCGGTGTCCTTCAGAAGGATCAGCCACAGATTGGAGAGCCCCGGCAGCGCCAGGCGGATGAGCTGCGGCAGGATCACCAGCCGCATGGTGGAAAACCGCGACAGCCCGAGCGCCCACGCCCCCTCATACTGGCCCTGGTTGATGCCGCGGAAGGCGGACAGAAAGACCTCGCTGGCATAGGAGGAAAAGACGACGCCGAGCGCGATCATGCCGGCCAGGAAGCTGTTGATCTCGATCGGCTCGTCGGTGAACAGCGCCGAGATCTCGCGCAGCAGGATCTGGACGCCGAAATAGACGATGAACAGCGTCAACAGTTCCGGCATGCCGCGGAAAATGGTTGTGTAGATATTGGCGGCGATGCGCAGCGTCGCTTCTTCGGACTTTTTCGCCAGCGCCAGGAAGAACCCGATCAGCAGGCCGAGCGGCAGCGTGGCGAGCGCCAGCGAGACGGTCACCACAGTGCCGGCGGCGATTTCGTCGCTCCATCCCTCAGGGCCGAACGACACCAATGTCCAGATGTCGGCCATCGGCGGCCAGCCTAATCAGAAATCGGGGAAATGGCGGACGACCCGACGGCGCATGGCCGCCGGGTCGTCCGTTCGAGGACCGGCATCAATCGCCGTAAACGTCGAACTCGAAGTATTTGTCGTTGATTTCCGCGTATTTGCCGTTGGCGCGGATGGCCGCGATCGCCTTGTTGAAGGCCTCTTTCAGGTCCTCCTCGCCCTTGCGGATGGCGACGCCGGCGCCCGGCCCGTTGATGACCGGATCGGGCGTCAGCGTGCCGAGGATCATGCAGCAGTCGCCGTCATCGGTGGCCAGCCAGTCCGACAGCACGACGACGTCGTCGATCGCCGCGTCGAGACGGCCGCCGGCCAGGTCGAGCTTGTACTCGTCCGGCGTCGGATAGAGCCGCAGATCGGCATCGGGGAATTTCGCCTCGGCGTAGTTGGAGTGGGTCGTCGAGGACTGGGCGCCGAGCGCCTTGCCGGCGAGATCGGCCGCCGTCACACCGCCGATATCGGAATCCTTGGGCACCGCGATCGCCGGCGGAGTGTTGTAGTATTTATTGGTGAAGTCGACCTTCTTCAGGCGTTCCTCGGTGATCGACATGGAGGCGATGATCGCGTCGAACTTGCCGGCGAGCAGCGCCGGTATGATGCCGTCCCAGTCCTGGGTGACGAACTCGCACTTGACCTTCATCTCCGCGCACAGCGCGTTGGCGATATCGATGTCGAAACCGACCAGCTTGCCGTCCGCCGTCAGATTGTTGAAGGGCGGATAGGCGCCTTCGGTGCCGATCTTGACGACCTTCATATCCTCGCCCTGCGCAGCACCGGCGACCGCGAATACGGCCAACGCAGCCGCTGCTAAGCTCCTGAATACTTTCATGTTCCCGCCTCTGACTGTGCAATTGTCCACGATTGGCCGGCGCCAAGCGAAGCGCTGCCTGCGGCGCCGGCCGGATGAGATGGCCATAGTTCACAATGTCGGGCGGTAAAACGCAACAACTCAAATGATACGGCTTCGATAAATCGAGCGTGTACAACGCAAAACGGGCGCCCGCTGCGGACGCCCGTTTCGCTCAATCAATGACGTGGATTGTGACGGTTGGCCCCGCTTCAGCGCCAGAACATCACCCCTTCCCGACCGTAGATGCGGCTGACATCATTGTTCAGCGCATTCTTCGAGACGAACCGGTGACGACGGGCGTGGCCGGAGCCGAACAGCGAAACGAGTTTTTTCATGGCGCGCCCCTTTCATCGACAGGAGGGTTTGAGGACCATTGGTGTCTGCGCGATCGTCTGACTACCATTAAATACTTAAGAATGTCGAAATCAAGGCAAGCGCTTATCACGTATTATTACATACTACAGTAACACGTAAGGATATGTGAGCAGCTTCATGTCATAGAAATTTCATACCTAATATTCGTTAACCCGTAATATTTCGATCTTTCTTATAAGGAATTCTTTATATGGCAATGAGAATATCGAGATAAGCGTGATGGTTCATGCGGTTATCAATAGCCTGCGGACCCAAGAATTGGTCCGGAATCGACCAGTGCACGTAATGGCGAGATTACTTGAAAATTTGTCGCCACCCGCCTCCACTTTCGCTTGCGGCCACGTCGTCTTTTTGCACCGCAAAAACAACGTTCATCAGTAATGGGTGACAAGCCGATTTTGCCCCTCCCCGCTTCGGCCGGAGGCCGATTTTCCGTTAGACTCCATAGGCTTTGGCGGGTGTGCAAAAACGTCGCACGTCTATTGAATCGTGGTCCGCGCCGCATTTGAGACCTGCACATTCGGGTTCAGATCGGACCGCGCCGGGATCTCCCGCGTCATTGCCGGGCTTGTCCCACTGGTGTCCTGTGTTGAAGCGGGCTGCGTGGTCCATCTCACCTCTCTCCATCGTCATTGCCCGGTTTATCCGGGCAATCCAATGGCTTATCGGCATCCAGAAGCGTCTGAGTTTTTTCACCAGTGCGTTGGCAAGTCGACAGGCCAAATCACTGACCTCCGCCAGAGGCGGAGGTTTGTAACGCTTTGCTTGGACCACTAGAAGTGGTCTTGTTGGCGCCTAGCTGCTGGGCTCGAACAG
>JANQEG010000035.1 GCA_028278505.1 Rhodobiaceae bacterium | reverse complement strand
GCGCTCGGACGCTTCGTGCCACGGCGAAAAATCATCCCGGTCAGAGGGGTTAAACTCCATGACGGTTGGTATAATCCGCTTTGCGCTTGCTACTTCGAGGAAATCGCATATGCGTTTAGCCAAATAGGTGGTCAGAATAGGTAGTAGATTCCTGCCGCTTGCGTGTCTGTCCGACTACGAGTACGCAAAAAAACTCCGCCACCCATGGGCCAGCAAGGGCGGTGGGGCTTTTAGAGAGGCTTTCAAACAAAGAGCCAAGAGCCGCTTTAAGTGCGCCGTCTGGACCCGAAGGTAACTTTGCGTGTTTCAACCGGGGTACAACTTGCTCAATCGACCGAATTAGCAATCGTGGATTGTCGATCGTGTCATATTGTCGCAAATTGAAAATCGATTCAAATATGAATGCCGATGGATTAGAATGAAACGACGGTAAGAAACGTATCTTATTGGAAATAATAAATAAATTTGGAGAATGCATTGGACTCCTAAAAAGTTGTTCAATGAAAATTCTTCGCATATTTTGCTTGTTATTGTCGCCTGGTTGTGCACAATTCCAACTTAGACAACCCATTCCTATGTCAGCCGCAACGCACGCTTCACCCTGAAAATGCAGCGTGAACATTTGTTGTTCTCTAGTTCGAAGGGAGGCGTTGATCTGAAGCAGAGGCTTACGCAAACACATAGACCCAGTTTTGGGAGCTTCGATATCGTAAGTCGTACTGAATTCATATTCAGTACAGATAATACTACGTAGGTTAGATCAATGGCGGCAGTATTAAATGTTGAACACCGAGATGGCGACAGAGCACTTATAAAGATTACATTCCTAGACGAAAGCGGGCTTGGTATCGAAAGAGTTCGTGTGATCTCTTCACGGCACGAAGTATTGTTTGAGGAGACGCCTCACGATCCCGAATGCCCAGAGACTTTCGAGGCGCGGTTTCAAATCGATGTGCCAGAACACCCCTCGGAGCTCTTCCCCATTTTTGCCGACTCGGCGCCCTGTGGAACCGAAGTGAGCGAAGACGAACAGGAAACATATCCTGACAGGGAGGGATTTGGACAAGAAGAATTGTTTGCGCCTATTCCGGTTGAGCGCGCGGACAATCCCTGTTTTCCTGAATTCGGTACTATGGAAACCGAAGAATCACGCCGTCAGAGGCAATTGATCGATACACTTGTTGGAAATGCACGGGCAATCGCTGAAGAAATCGAGGAGCTTTGTGCCGAATTTGACGCTCTTAGACGGGAACTAAGTCATCATACCTCGCTAAGAGATTTGTATTTAGGATTAGCTATAGTAACCTTTCTTGTTGGAATAGGTTTGGCGGCTGCATTACCTTGGCCTGCCAGCTTGATTGGCTTTGCATTTTTAGTCGCCGCAATGGTATTTGTTGGTTTTTATGCCCACCACCGAGCACGAGCAGAAACTATCCAACGAGAACTTGACCGTATGCGACGGTCAATAGAAGACGCGCAGGATCGATATCGACAGGCGGTAATAAATGCGACCCACTCAAGTTGTGGGGCTGTGATTGGGCTTTCCGTTCAGCCGCCAACTTGCGATTGGCTGTGAATTTAAGTATCGCACCGGAAAGATGTAACATAAGCGCCTGGCCAAACGGCGCGTTACGCCGCTTGCGCGCCTAGCGCACCCTACGCTTGCTCGCCGAAAGGCGGGCATAGGCCCCATACGCCAAAGCCCTATCTCGCACAGCCCCAACATGCTAACCGCTGCGAAAGGCGCGCAAGGATTTGCGGCCGCCTGTCGATCAAACCGTCCTCCGCGCAAAGGAGCGTTTGCACCGTGCCAGACGGAGCAAAAACCGTGGAAACCGCCCGGCCCGACCAGCCGGCGCCCGGCATCGGCTTCACCGAATTCGTGGTGCTGATCGCCGGCCTGACCGCGCTGACCGCGCTGACGATCGACATCATGCTGCCGGCCTTCCCGGAATTCGACGGCGATTTCGGCCTTACCGACGACAATCACCGCCAGGCGGTCATCACCGTCTACATGATCGGCTTTTCGGCCGGACAGATTCTCTACGGGCCGTTTTCCGACACTTTTGGGCGGCGGCCGATGGTGTTTCTGGGCCTTGGCGTCTTCATCGCCGCCTCGCTGCTCGCCGTCTTCGCCGAAAGTTTTGCCATGCTGCTCGCCGCCCGCGCCCTGCAGGGCATCGGATCGGCGGCGCCGCGGGTGATCGCCTTTGCCGTCATCCGCGACTGCTTCGGCGGTCGCGCCATGGCCCGGGTCATGTCGCTGGTGATGATGGTGTTCATCGCCATTCCGGTGGTCGCGCCGTCGATCGGCCAGGGCGTGATGCTGTTCGGCAGCTGGCGCTGGATTTTCGGTTTTCTCGTGCTCTATTCGGCCATCGTGCTCGCCTGGACGGCGCTGCGCCTGCCCGAAACCCTTCACCCCGAATACCGGCGCCGGCTCTCGGGCGCCGACCTCCGCCGCGCCGTGATGCAGACGGTGACGTCGCGGCAGACGCTCGGTTACGCGATCGCCGTCGGCTTCATGTTCGGCGCGCTGATGACCTATATCGGCCTGTCGCAGCAGATCTTTCAGGAGACTTACCGGCTCGGCGAGTGGTTTCCGCTCGTCTTCGGCGGCGTCGCCTTGTCCTTTGCCGTGGCGACCTATCTCAATTCGAAACTGGTGCTGACCATCGGCATGCACCGGCTGTCGCATCTGGCGACGATCGGCTTCGTCATCGTCACCCTGTTCCACGCCGCGCTGTCGCTCATCGTCGATGTGCCGTTGCCGGCCTTCATCGCCATCGTCTCGCTGTCAATGTTTCTGTTCGGCGTCATCGGCCCCAATTTCAACGCGCTGGCGATGGAGCCGCAGGCCGAGAACGCCGGCATGGCGTCGTCCTTCCTGGGCGCCTATTCGACCGCCAGCAGCGCCGGCCTCGGCTGGTTCATCGGCCAGCAATATGACGGCTCGATCCGCGCCCTCACCATCGGCTTTGCCGGCCTGGCGCTGGCGACGCTGGTGACGGTACTGATCGTCGAGAAGGGCAGGCTCGCCGTGCCGGTGGAGGGTGCGGAGCGGTAGCGACAATGCAGGGACCACCCTCTCCCTTGAGGGCAGGACTGTGATGGTCGCTCCCCTCCCCCTTGCGGGGAGGGGTCGGGGGTGGGGGTCAGAAAGAGAAAACAACGACGTTGTCGGATGGCGCATACGTTCGCATATACCCCCACCCGGCCGGCGCTAACGCGCCGTCCACCCTCCCCGCAAGGGGGAGGGTAAACCAGTCTCAACCGGCCCGCGCATTCGCGCGGCCCACCCTCGCCTTGAAGAGAGGCTAAACCGCCCTCAACCCGCCGCGGCTTCGGCCCGCACCTTTGGCTGGACTTCGGCCATGTAGTCGTCCATCAGCGTGCGCACCAGATCGCCGACCGCGAAGCGATAGGGGCCGATCTCGGAAACCGGGGTCACCTCGGCCGCCGTGCCGGTGATGAAGCACTGCTCGAAGTCGCCCATCTCATCGGGCATGATCGTCCGCGTGATCACCTCGACGCCGCGCCGTTCCAAAAGTTCGATCGCCGTCCGACGGGTGATGCCGTCGAGGAAGCAGTCGGGCGTCGGCGTCATCACCTTGCCGTCCTTGACGAAGAAGATGTTGGCGCCGGTGCATTCGGCGACCCGGCCGCGCCAGTCGAGCATCAACGCATCGGCGTAGCCCTTGGCCTCGGCCGCGTGCTTGGACAGCGTGCAGATCATGTAAAGCCCGGCCGCCTTCGATTTCGCCGGCGCCGTCGCCGGGTCCGGGCGCCGGTAGTCGGCGATGTCGAGGCGCAGCCCTTTGAGACGCTCCGCCGGATCGAAATAGCTCGGCCATTCCCAGATCGCGATCGCCAGATGAATGGTGTTCTGCTGCGCCGAAACGCCCATCATCTCGCTGCCGCGCCAGGCGACCGGCCGCACATAGGCGTCCGTAAAACCCTGCTTGTCGAGCAGTTCGATGCAGGCCGCGTTGATCTCGTCGGCCGAATAGGGAATGTCGAAGCCGAGCAGGCGCGCCGATTCGTGCAGCCTTTGTGTGTGTTCTTCGAGCTTGAAAATCTCGCCGCCATAGGCCCGCTCGCCCTCGAAAACGGCGCTGGCATAGTGCAGGCCGTGGCTCAGCACGTGCAGATTGGCCTCCGCCCACGGCACGAAAGCGCCGTCATACCAGATGTAGCCATCGCGCCGGTCAAAGGGCTCCCCCGCCATGATCGTCTCCTCGACTTCCCGTTAAAGTACCGGAACTAACCGGCGTCGCTATCGTTTTGCGTCGCAGCGCAACTGCCGCTATGGTCGGCGTCATGTCGACGGCACGGCGTGTCCCTGAAGGGCGCGGCGCCCGTCCTTGACAAGTGCTTGCGGTCAAAGGCAGCCGCCAATGCTTGTCGTGTTCCATCACTAAAGACCGGCGAAAACTAAGTCAATATGGCTGACGTAAATTCCAAACCGGAACTCGCGCCCGCGCCCGTCCTGGCCGACGCGGCACCCGGCGCGGCCGAGGCTAAAGCGGCCGAGCCGGTCCCGTTCGACATCATCGAGCTCTTGTTCTTCGCCTATCGCGATTTCGTCGGCGATCCGGACGCGCTTTTGCGCGAATACGATTTCGGCCGCGCCCATCATCGTGTCCTGCACTTCGTCAACCGCAATCCGGGCATCCGCGTCACCGAACTCCTCGATATATTGAAGATCACCAAGCAGAGCCTCGGCCGGGTGCTCAAGCAATTGGTCGATTCCGGCTTCATCGAACAGCGTCCGGGCCCGCAGGACCGGCGCCAGCGCCTGCTCTATGCGACCGACAAGGGCCGCTCGCTGGCGCTGCGGCTCTCCGAGCCGCAATCGCGCCGCATCAGCCGGGCCTTGTCCGATCTCGGACCGGCCGGGCGCGAACAGATCGTCCGCTTCCTGTCGCTGATGGTCAATCCGGAAGACCGCGGCGCCGTCGCAGCGCTGATCGACCGTGCCGACCGGCGTTGAGGGGGATTTGAGGGTGACGGCGGCAGACAAACTCCAGGAAGACGGCCGCGCCCGGACGGCACCGGCCGACGATGCCGCCCATCTGCTCGTCGTCGACGACGATGCGCGGATACGCAAGCTGCTGTCGCGCTATCTGGCCGAAAACGGCTTTCGCGTGACGGTCGCCGCCGACGCCGCCGATGCGCGGCGCCGGCTCGCCGGCCTCACCTTCGATCTGATGATCGTCGACGTCATGATGCCCGGCGAAAGCGGCATGGAACTCACCGAAAGCCTGCGCCAGGACAGCGATGTGCCGATATTGATGCTGACCGCGCGCTCGGAAGCCGAAAGCCGGATTCGCGGCCTCGAACTCGGCGCCGACGACTATCTGGCCAAACCGTTCCAGCCGCGCGAGCTGCTCCTGCGCATCACCAACATCCTGAAGCGCGGCGCCGCACCGCAGACGCCGACGATCGAGCACGTCCGGTTCGGCCCGTTCGACTTCGATGCAACGAGGCGCGAACTCAGCCGCGCCGGCAAGCCGGTGCGCCTGACCGATCGCGAGCGCGACCTGTTGTCGGCGTTCGCCGCCAAGCCCGGCGAGACCATTCCGCGTTTCGACCTGACCGGCGATGACGGCGCCACCAGCGAGCGCACGATCGACGTGCAGATCAACCGCCTGCGCCGCAAGATCGAACCCGACCCGGCCAATCCGGTCTACCTGCAGACCGTGCGCGGGATAGGCTATCGGCTGGTCGTGGAATGAACCGGGCGGCCGTCGCACTGTCGCGCCTTCGGCAGAGCCTGCCGTTCAGTGTCTACGGCAAGGCGGCGCGGGCGCTCTCCGCCCGCATGCCGAAGGGGCTTTACGCCCGCTCGCTGATGATCATCGTCCTGCCGATGGTGATCCTGCAATCGGTCGTCGCCTTCGTCTTCATGGAGCGCCATTGGGAGACGGTGACGCGGCGCCTGTCCTCGGCCGTGACCGGCGACATCGCCGCGGTCATCGACATCATCGAGACCTATCCGCAGGACCCGGACTACGCGACCATCTCCGACATCGCCCGCGCGCGGTTCGATCTGGGCATTTCGATGCTGCCGCCGGGGCCGCTGCCGCCGACCGGGCCGAAGCCGTTCTTCTCGCTGCTCGACCGCACCATGAGCACCGAGATCACGGCACAGATCGGCAAGCCGTTCTGGATCGATACCGTCGGCCGGTCGAGCCTGTTTGAGATCCGCATCCTGCTCGACCAGGGCGTCCTGCGCGTTTTCGCCCGGCGCAGCCGCGCCTATGCCTCCAACTCCCACATCTTCCTCGTTTGGATGGTCGGCACCTCGCTGGTGCTCCTGACCGTCGCGATCCTTTTCTTACGCAACCAGATCCGCCCCATCCTTCAGCTTGCCGAGGCGGCCGAGGGTTTCGGCAAGGGCCGCGACTCGCCCGATTTCCGCCCCCGCGGCGCCGTCGAGGTCCGCCGCGCCAGCCACGCCTTCATCGAGATGAAGACGCGGATCGAGCGCCAGATCGAGCAGCGCACGGCGATGCTGGCCGGCGTCAGCCACGATCTGCGCACGGTGCTGACCCGATTCCGGCTGCAATTGGAGCTGATCGAGCAGACCGCCGACGTGGAGGAGTTGAAGCGCGACGTCGACGAGATGAGCGCCATGCTCGACGCCTATCTGGCCTTTGCCCGCGGCGATGCCGGCGAAGCGACCGAACTGATCGACCTGCCGTCGCTGCTCGCGGAGATCGCTGAGGAGACGCAGCGCGGCGGAACCGAAATCACCCTATACTTCAGCGGCGAGCCGTCCGCCCAGGTCCGCCCCGGCGGCCTCAAGCGCTGCCTGACCAATCTGGTGTCGAATGCCGCCCGGTTCGGCGAGCGCGTCGCGATTGCCGGCCATCACGACCAGGATTGGCTGACGTTCACCGTCGACGATGACGGCCCGGGCCTCGACGAGGCGGATTTCGAGGTGGTGTTCCGCCCGTTCTTCCGCCTCGACCACGCCCGTAATCAGGATACCGGCGGCAGCGGCCTCGGCCTTGCGATCGCCCGCGATCTCGCCCGCGGCCATGGCGGCGACATTGTGCTCGACCGCAGCCCGCTCGGGGGCTTGCGCGCCATCGTCAGGATTCCGGCGTGACCCGGCTGCTGTCGGTTTGGTCGGCCACCTCGAATACGCCGGATTGTCCAACTGCTTGCCAAACTGCACCTTCCCCGCTTGAAGCGCTAGGGAATGCACACGTCTTGCCGATTTGCGCCGCTCGGGGTGGAAAAAATCTGCGCGCAACGAGAACCTCTTGGCACCTCACCCGCGAAAGCGGGTGTCCATTGGCCAATCCGTCCTTATTGGCGCTTGTTTTGTTAGTCGAATCTTCAATCCGCAACAGCCGAGGACAGTGCGTATCGAGAGGATAATTGGATTCCCGCTTTCGCGGGAAAGGTGGACAAAGGCAAGGTCGCGCTAATCAGCCATCGCATCAATTCGGCGACGTTCGAACAAGGAATTTCCCCGAAATTCAACGCGTCAGGCGATCGATCGATGTCGTGCCGGTATGCGGCTTTTGAGATGTGTGAATCTCACAGCGCGAAAGCGGGGAACCATTGGCACATGCGGCAAATCCCAGGTCCAATTGATAAATTCAAGACATCGCCCGGTACACTACACGACACAAACAGCATCACGACCACCCCTCCTTCGTCACCGCCCGGTTTATCCGGGCGGTCCATTGGCCCGTCAACTTGCCAATGCAGTGGTAATAGAACGCAAGCGCTTCTGGGTGCCGGGCCGCCATTGGATTGCCCGGATAAACCGGGCAATGACGATGGAGAGGGGATCAAAGCGATCGAATAACCGCGTGAAAATGGACATGATCGCAGACGCGTTTGGCATGGACGCCGCCCCACTCAAGGCGTCATTGCCCCGCCAGCCACCACTTCCCGTCAATAAAGCCGGCCGCCATTCGGCACCGGACGGTCCGGGGCGATCAGCATGACCTCGCCGTCCGCGTCGGGAAAGCCGAGCGTCAGCACCTCCGACATCATCGGCCCGATCTGGCGTGGCGGAAAGTTGACGACCGCGGCGACCTGGCGCCCGACCAGATCGTCCAACGCATAGTTCCTGGTGATCTGGGCGGAAGTCTTTTTCAGGCCGATCTCGTCGCCGAAATCGATGACCAGCCGGTAAGCCGGCTTTCGCGCCTCAGGAAACGGCGCTGCCTCGACAATGGTGCCGACGCGCACATCGACCTTGAGGAAATCGTCGAACGCTATCGTTTGTGCCGCCTGATCCGCCATGCCGCGCCCTCTGTCGCCGTTCCGGGCTGAGGCGCTAACACAGAGAACACGGCACTGGCAATCGGGACCGGCTCAGTTTGCGGCGCCCGCCTCCGCGGCCTGCTCTTCGCCCCGCGCACGGCCCTTGCGGCGGCCGTCGCCGCGGCAGAGCCGCATCACCGGGGCGACGACGCGGGCCATATCCCCGGCCCGCTGCAGCCAGCGCTCGCCTTCGCGCAGGCCCTTGTCGAGCGCCGCCATCGTCCGCGCCAGTCCGGGATCGTCGTCATCGAGCCAGGTCCGGAAGGCGCGCGCATAGGCGAACACCAGGCCTTGCGCCCGCAAGAGGCCGGCAATGCCCTCCGCGCCGATGCCGGCCGCGGTCAGCATCCACGTCTGCGAGGTCACCGCGATCCGGTTCCACGCCGCCAGAAACAGCGGATCGGCGGTCAGCGCCTTATGCACCGAGCGCAATCCTTCCTTATAGGGCTGCAACGCCTCGAAACGGCGCATCAGCACGTCGAACAGGCGTTCGCGGGCGACCTCCTCGGCCATCTCCTTGTCGAGGTCGCCGAGCACTTCGGCGTCGATGCGCGCCGCCAGTGCCTCCAGAATGGCGAATTTGGAATCGAAGCCGCGCCTGAGCGCCGCCAGATCCACCTTGGCCCGCTTTGCAACATCGTCGAGGCTGACCTTGTCCCACGGCTTTTCCGCCGCAAGGGACATCAAGGCGTCGATGATCCGACCCTGTACTTTCTCGCTTGCCATCGTTCCCTCCATGACGCCCGTGTGCGGCTGGCGAAACACGGACCGGTGGTGCCCCTGCCACAGTCAACAATAATTCGACTCGTGGCGATGTTGTGGCAAAGCGAAAAAACCGGCGCGTGCGGATTTATCCGGCGAGTTCGCGGGACCGTTGCGTCGCCGCGGCGACCGCATCGCGCAGCAGCCGCATGAGTGCATCCTCGCCCATCAGCACGTCGAGCGCCGCCGCCGTCGTGCCCCCCGGCGACGTGACGTTCTCGCGCAAGGTCGCCGGATCGGCCTCGGCCCGGGCGAGCAGCTCGCCGGCACCGGCGATCGTCTCCTGGGCAAGCCGGGCGGCCAGATCCGGCGGCAGGCCGGCCGCCGCTCCGGCCTCGGCCAGACATTCGGCCAGCAGAAAAACGTAAGCCGGACCCGACCCGGAGACCGCGGTCACCGCATCCATCAGCGCCTCGTCCTCGATCCAGGCGACCTGGCCGACCGCTTCGAGCAGGCTGCCGACGATGTCGCGCTGGCCGGGCGACACGCGGTCGTCGGCGACCGCGACCGTCATGCCGCGGCCGATCTGGGCCGGCGTGTTCGGCATCGCCCTTACAATCGCAGCGTCTGCGCCAAGCCCTTCGCGCAGGGTCGCCAGCGTCGTGCCGGCGGCGATCGAAACCGCCACCGTGTGATCGCCGGTCAGCGGCGCCAGCTCCGGCAGCAGATCGACCATGTTCTGCGGCTTCACCGCAATGACGATCACCTTGGCGGTTGCGGCCGAACGGGCGCCGGCCAGATGCCGGATTCCGCGCTCGGCGAGAAATCCCGTCATTTCCAGGCTGAGATGCGGGTCGACGACGTAGATGCCGCTCGGATCGAGACCGTTTTCGAGCCAGCCGGCGAGCAGCGCACCCCCCATCTTGCCGGCGCCGATCAGCACCAGCGGCGTCGCGTCGCGCTGATTCATGCCTCGCCCATCGTTTCAAAGAGGGCGAACCGCATGGCCTCATCGGCCGTACCGTAACCGCACGCCACGAAGTGGAAGGCGTCGAAATAACGGTCGCAGGCCTCGATGGCGGCATCGTAGATCGCCTGACACTGGGCCGGATTGGGCACGGCACCGCCGGTGAACATCATGCCCTTGCGGAACAGCAATACGCTGCCCTCGCGCCAGTAATCGAAATGCCCGATCCACAATTGCGTGTTGATCTGCGCCAGCAATTGCACGATCTCGGCGGCACGGTTGCGCGGAATGTCGAGATCGACCGCACACGCCAGATGCAGCGTCTCCAGATCTTCCATCCAGGAGAACGAAATCTCGCAGTTACACGACATCGCGGCAACCGCGATGGTTATTTCGTCATCGCCGTTGCGTTCGAAAATCCAGTCATTGCGTGCAGCGACCTGCTCGACCGTATCGACCGGATTGATCGATCGCACGGCGTTGTAGTCGATCCAACTCATTCCTGCTCCCTGTCGCCCGGGCATTGCACCCGGGCGTCCGGCTTCTATCGCCGTTCCCGGTTTGCCTGACTCAATTCCCTAATCGGAATAGCTCAAGCAAACCTTGAACGGCTCCAGGCTCCCCAACCGCCGGCGCCGCCGCCCTGCGTATTGAGCTACGCAGTCCGCCGGTACTGCTCTCCGTCCGCCGGCGCGGTCCCAACCGCAATCCGGCTTCGACGGTTTTTCTCATCCCCGGACCAATGGCGCCCGAGCATGCGAAACAATCCAGTAGAATCGATTTATAGATTTAATCCTGCGGCGACGCATCCCGAATAATAATCCGATCAAACGAAAATTGTGGAAATATCGTCACATGCCGGCACTAAACCGACCATGAAAGCGCAATGATTTCGGATTATCAAATAACTGTTGAAAAAATAAAACTCTCGCGTTTATTGTGTGGAAGACGGGCTTGATTTGCGAGTTGCGGTCTTTCGCGCCGCCGGCTTCTTCGCGGTGCTGCGCTTCGCCGGCGCGCCGCCGCCGATTTTCGCCTCAAGCTCGGCGATCCGTGCCGCCAGGGCCTCGTTTTCCGCACGCGCATTCGCCGCCATTTCCTTGACCGCCTCGAACTCGTCGCGCCGCACGAGATCCATGTCGGCGAGGAATTTTTCCGCCTGCGTCTTGATTATCGTTTCGGTTTCCCGCTTCAGTCCCTGGGCGACGCCGGTCGCATCGGTCAAGAGCCGGGCGAACTCGTCGAACAGGCGATTATTGGTCTGGGTCATCGCGACCTCCACGCATTCTCGGGTTAGTCTGTTTTTCCTACTATGGGGATCGCCATGGCCAAGAACAAGGCGCTCGATTTGGACAGGACACCGCGGACCGCGCTTGACAAAACGGCCGGCCCGGACGATCCGCGCCGCGCCAAAAGCCGATGCGGACCCCGCGCGAGGGCGCCGAAAGCGCTGAAATGACGGTTCCTGCCCTGCCCTTTCCGGCAATCGATCCGGTTCTGGTCGAGTGGGGGCCGCTGGTGCTGCGCTGGTATGCGCTCGCCTATGTCGCCGGCATCCTGCTCGGCTGGCTCTATGCGCGCCGGCTGGTCGCCGAGCCGCGGCTGTGGCGCGGCGGTGCGGCGCCGCTCACCCCCGCCGACATCGACGATTTCGTCGCCTGGATCGCCTTCGGCCTCATCATCGGCGGTCGGCTCGGCTATGTGATCTTCTATAATCCCCTGTTCTATCTGGAAAATCCGCTCGAGATACCGGCCGTCTGGCATGGCGGCATGTCGTTTCACGGCGGCCTTGTCGGCAGTATCGCGGCGATCCTTTTGTTCGCCCGCCGCCGCGGGCTGCCGCTCGGCACGCTCGCCGACATCTCCGCCGCCGCCGCGCCGATCGGCCTCTTCTTCGGCCGCATCGCCAATTTCATCAACAGCGAGCTGTGGGGGCGGGTGACCGATCTGCCCTTCGCCGTCGTCTTTCCGAATGCCGGGCCGCTGCCGCGCCATCCAAGCCAGCTCTACGAAGCCGCGCTCGAAGGGCTGGCGCTGTTTCTGATCCTGCGCCTGTTCACCCATTCGCGGCTGGCGCTGCACCGGCCGGGGCGGATCGCCGGCGCCTTCGCCGTGCTCTACGCCCTCTTCCGCATCTTCGTGGAGTTCTTCCGCGAGCCCGACGTCCAGATCGGCTACCTTGCCGGCGGCCTGACCATGGGCATGGCGCTTTCGCTGCCGCTTCTCGCCGCGGGCTTATGGATTCTCGTGAAAACACGACCGCCGCGGAGCGGCGGCGCGCCCGAGGCCGGAACCGATGACGCCTGAGCCGGGCGAAACCACAGCACTTGCCGAGCGGATCAAGGCCCGGATTCGCGCCGCCGGCCCGATCAGCGTTGCCGACTATATGGCGATCTGTCTCGGCGATCCCGAACAGGGCTATTACATGCGCCGCGACCCTCTGGGCCTTGCCGGGGACTTCATCACCGCGCCCGAGGTCAGCCAGATGTTCGGCGAGATTGTCGGCCTCTGGCTCGCGCATATGTGGGAGGCGGCCGGGCGGCCGTCGCCCTTCGCCCTCATTGAACTCGGCCCCGGGCGCGGCACGCTGATGCGCGATGCGTTGCGCGCGACCAGGATCGTGCCCGGCTTCCTCGATACGGCGCGCCTCAATCTGGTCGAGACGAGCCCGGTGCTGCGCGCCCGCCAGCGCGAGGCGCTTGCCGCCGTCGGCCGCCAGCCCACCTGGCACGGCAGTGTCGACACGCTGCCCGACATGCCGACCTTCCTCATCGCCAATGAATTCTTCGACGCCCTGCCGATCCGCCAATATGAGCGCCGCGACGGCGCCTGGGTCGAGCGCATGGTCGGACTTGACGACGATGGCGGCCTCGCTTTCGGCCTCGGCGCCGGGCGCCTTGCCGCCACCGACACGCCGGTCGCCGTCGACGGCGCGGGGAACGGCGCCGTCCTGGAGATGGCGCCGGCGGCAACCGCGATCGTCTCACGCATCGCCGCGCGCCTGCGCGATCGCGGCGGCGCCGCATTGATCATCGACTACGGCTACGCCCGCGCCGCCACCGGCGACACCCTGCAGGCGGTCCGCCGCCATGCCTTCGCCGACATCTTCACCACGCCCGGCGAGGTCGACCTGACCGCGCACGTCAATTTCGAGGCGCTCGCCGCCGCCATCCGCACCGAGGGCGCGGTCGCCCACGGGCCCATCGAACAGGGCCCGTTCCTGATGCAACTGGGATTGGCCGAGCGGGCCCACAAGCTCGCCGCCGGCCGCGACGACGACACCCGCACCACGATCCGCGAGGCGGTCGAGCGGCTCGTCGGCCCGGAGGAGATGGGGCAGCTCTTCAAGGTGCTCGCCGCGACTCCGGCCGGCAAATCCGCGCCGCCGTTTGACAGCGCCACGTTGGCGCCGCAGGATCGCTGATCTGAACGGGACCGACACATGCTGACCGCCGACAATTTGATCGATTCCGGCCTCATCCGCCACGGCTTCTTCACCCGCCAGGGCGGGGTGTCGCGCGGCATCTACGAAAGCCTCAATTGCGGCGTCGGTTCCCGCGACAATCTCGCCAGCGTGCTGGAGAACCGCGACATCGCCATGCGGCTGCTCGGGCTCAGCGAGTCGCGCCTCGCCACCCCCTTCCAGGTGCACGGCACCACCGTGGCCGTCGTCGAAGAACCGTGGGAGGCGGGCCAGGGGCCGCGTGCCGACGGTGTCGTCACCAACACGCCCGGCCTCGCCATCGGCGTCGGCACCGCCGACTGTGCGCCGATCCTGTTCTCCGATCCCGACGCCCATGTCGTCGGCGCCGCCCATGCCGGCTGGCGCGGCGCGCTCGCCGGCATTGCCGAGGCGACGATCGAGGCGATGCTCGGCCTCGGCGCCCGCCGCGGCCGCATCCACGCCGCGATCGGGCCGATGATATCGGCGGCCAATTACGAGGTCGGCCCGGAACTGATCGAGGCCTTCGTAGCCGATGACGGCGGCAACCGCCGGTTCTTCGGCCCGGCGCGCCGCCCCGGGCACGCCATGTTCGACCTGCCCCTCTATCTCGTCACCCGCCTGCAGAACACCGGGATCGCTTCGGTGGAGGACCTGCGCCGCTGCACCTATGCCGAAGAGGCGCTGTTCTTCAGCTATCGCCGCGCCACCCACCGCAAAGAGGACGACTACGGACGGCTGCTTTCCGCCATCGCCATCGTCGAGCAGACGGGACCGTGAACCGAGATGATCCGCCCCCGCCGTCTTGGACCTGCCCTGGCACCGATACTGGTCGCAATGCTCGTTGCCGGCTGTCAGACGGCAACGCAAGGATCGGTCGGCACGTTTTCCGGCCCGCGGACGGCGTTTGCCCCGTTTGCGGCGAAGAAGCGGGCGGCGATTGCGTTTGAGCCGGTGATCGGCCCGACCGCCGAGGCGGCAGCACGGCTCGGGCCGGCGCTGGGCAGTGCGGCGCTTGCCACCGAAGTCCCGGTCATTCCAGCTGGCGCCGACGGTGCGACGCTGCGGGTCAAGGGCTACCTCACCGCCAATGCCGTCAATGGCGGCACAGCGATCGTCTACCATTTCGACGTGCACAATCTCGACGGCACCCGCATTCTCCGGATCTCCGGCGAAGAACAGGCGGCAAAGGCGACCGATCCCTGGTCGGCCTTCGACGAGGCGACCGCCGAAGCGATCGCGTCGAGGACCATGCAGGCATTGAAGACGCTGGTCGCGGAAGGCTGACGAAGCGACGAACGCGGCACCGCGCCACAGCCGAAACTGCGTCGGAAAACATTTACATAAGAGCATTCGCAGGCTAACAACGCCCTGCCTAATGAGGCGGCGCCCAATTCGGCACTCCAGGGAGCGCGAACCCCATGAAGCTCGTCGCCGGGAATTCCAACCGGACGCTGGCTGAGGACATCGGCCGTTATCTCGAAACGCCGCTGGCCAATTGCTCGGTTCGCCGCTTCGCCGACATGGAGATTTTTGTCGAAATCCTGGAAAACGTCCGCGGCGAGGACGTTTTCGTGATCCAGTCGACGTCGTTTCCCGCCAACGACCATCTGATGGAACTGCTGATCATCATCGATGCGGCAAGGCGCGCCTCGGCGCGGCGGATCACGGCGGTCCTGCCCTATTTCGGCTATGCCCGCCAGGACCGCAAACCGGGTCCGCGGACACCGATCTCGGCCAAGCTCGTCGCCAATCTGATCACCCGCGCCGGCGCCGACCGGGTGTTGACCGTCGACCTTCACGCCGGCCAGATCCAGGGCTTCTTCGACATCCCGACCGACAACCTGTTCGCCGCGCCGGTCATGGTCCGCGATATCCGCGAACGCTATGGCGACAACGACCTCATCGTCGTCTCGCCCGATGTCGGCGGCGTCGTCCGCGCCCGCGCCATCGCCAAGCGGCTCGATGCGCCGCTCGCCATCGTCGACAAGCGGCGCGAACGGCCCGGCGAATCCGAGGTCATGAACATTATCGGCGACGTCGAGAACCGCTTCTGCATTCTCGTCGACGACATCGTCGATTCCGGCGGGACGCTGTGCAACGCCGCCGACGCGCTGCTGCACGAAGGCGCCAGCAAGGTCGCCGCCTACATCACCCACGGTGTGCTGTCCGGCGGCGCGATCGCCCGGGTCACGGCCTCGACGCTCGCCGAGCTGGTGATTACCGATTCGATCCAGCCGACCTCGGCGGTCGAGGCGGCGCACAACATCCGCGTGCTGCCGATCGCCCCCCTGATCGGCGAAGCCATCGGCCGCACCGCGACCGAGAAATCGGTCTCCAGCCTGTTCGACTGACCGCCTACCCCTCCGGCGCCCGCTCGATCAGCGTGTGGCCGACCAGCCGGAACACCGGCTCGCCCGCCTGGTTCACCCCCTCGCTGCGAAAAGTAAGCAGGCCCCATTCGGCCTTCGATCGCAGTTTCGACTTGCCGATCACTTCCGCCGTATAGCGTATCGTGTTGCCGGCATAGACCGGCTTCAACCAGCGCAATTCGTCGAAGCCCGGCGACGGGCCGAGCCGGGCGACGGGATCGCCGGCCATCTCCATCAGCCGCGCCTGGTGGCCATAGGCGTCGACCATCTTGCGCATGAACACCGATGCCGTGTGCCAGCCGCTGGCGCAGAGACCGCCGAAAAGGCTCGATCTGGCCGCCACCTCGTCGGTATGAAAGGGCTGCGGATCGTAGCGCGTGGCATAGCGGATGATCTCTTCGGCGCGAAACATGTGGCTGCCGAGGTCGAGCGTCTCGCCGATTTCGATCGCCTCGAAGTACTTCACGACCCGCCCTCCCGGCAGCGGATCATCGCCGTGCTCTTCAGCGTCATCACCGTTTCGCCGGCCTGGTTGCCGACGGCGAAATCATAGGAGACGAGGCCGATCCCCGGCCGCGAGCGCGAGCGCCGCAGCGCCGTCACCGTCGCGGAGCCGCCGAGCACGTCGCCGGGGCGCACCGGCCGCAGCCATTTCAGATTGTCGACGCCGGGTGCGCCTTCCGAGGCGACGCGGCTGACGAGCGCGTCATAGTACATGCGCATGAACATCGACACGGTGTGCCAGCCGCTCGCCACCAGCCCGCCGAAGAAGCCGGCCTCCGCGGCCGCCTCGTCGATATGGAAGGGCTGCGGATCGAACTCGCGCGCGAACGCGATGATCTCGTCCTTGGTCACCGGATAGGCGCCGAGATCGATCGTCTCGCCGAGAACGAAATCCTCGAAATGGCGGTGCGTGCTCATCGCGTCGGTTTAGAGGCTTTGAAGGCTTGTGTGAACCGTTCTGGGGGAACGGTTTTGCGACGAGACCGGACAGTGCTGCTCGCGATGACGGGCGCAAAGAGGACGAAGCGACTGCGGAATCGCTCCCCTCCCCCTTGCGGGGAGGGGTCGGGGGTGGGGGTTTAATCAAAAGAAAACCGTTCACTGCTGCCGGACGACGGAGGCGTCAACGATTCACCCCGACCCGGCCGGCGCTACCGCGCCGTCCACCCTCCCCGCAAGGGTTATGCGGGCCGATGCTGTCGCGCTCCCTTACCGCTGTGGACCAAGGTGATGACGGGAGTGTGGATGCGGTTTCGCCATGCGCCTCGACGTCATTGCCCGCTTGGGAGCGGGCAATGACGACGGAGAAAAGGGCAAAGCCATCGAAAATCCGCTTGTCCGGACGCTGGTGGCTTGACCGGTGATCCATTGCCCGTCGCGAATGTGCCCAATTGTCCATTTGCCTCCCCATACGCACCTTCCCCGCATGAAAGCGGGGAACCATTGGCGTCGGCGATAATTCACGGTCCAATTGATAAATTCGAGACGTCGCCCGGTTCTCGGCCGGCATACCGTGTCGAGCGGGGCAAATCACTGACCTCCGCCAGAGGCGGAGGTTTGTAACGCTTCGCTTGGACCACTAGAAGTGGTCTTGTTGGCGCCTAGCAGCTGGGCTCGAACAG
>JANQEG010000028.1 GCA_028278505.1 Rhodobiaceae bacterium | reverse complement strand
GCGGCGGCGGCGGGATCAGGTTCTCGTTCGCTGCCGCGGAATGGTCTTCCGTCGTTGCCGCCGGCTGGGTCAGTCCGGGGATCGGCGGCACCGCGACCGGTTCCGCGCCCGCGCCCGGCACCGGCGGGCTCGCCACCGGCGCCGCATCGAGCGGCGGCGGCGAAATGAGATTTTCGTCCGTCGCCGCGGAATGATCTTCCGTCGTTCCCGCCGGCTGGGTCAGCCCGGGGATCGGCGGCACCGCGACGGGTTCCGCACCCGCGCCCGGCACCGGCGGGCTTGCTACCGGCGCTGCATCAAGCGGTGGCGGCGGGATCAGGTTCTCGTTTGACGCAGCGGCACGATCCTCTTTCGCTTCGGTGGATCGCGCCAGTCCGGGGATCGGCGGCACCGCGACCGGTTCGGCGCCCGCTCCGGGCACCGGCGGGCTCGCTACCGGCGCCGCATCGAGCGGCGGCGGCGGGATCAGGTTCTCGTCCGCCGCCGCGGCGCGATCCTCTTTCGCCGCCGTGGATCGCGCCAGGCCGGGGATCGGCGGCACCGCGACCGGTTCCGCGCCCGCTCCGGGCACCGGCGGGCTCGCCACCGGCGCCATATCAAACGGCGGAACGCCCGGAGCGGCACCGGACAGCGCCGGTGGCGACGCCGGCGATGGCGCGACCGGAACGCCCGCCGCTTTCCGGTTCGCAGGCGGGCGTTCGGCCGGCGGCCTTCGGTGCCGCTGAAATGTATAGGGATTTCGCGGCACCGCATTGCCATAGGGAGTGAAGTATCGGGGCCGCGGCTGCCACTGCCGCTGCGCCGGCGGCCGCCGGAATTGCGGACCCCGCCGGTATCGCTGCCCATAATAGGGCATCGGCGGATAGCCCGGGGCCCGGCGGTAATTCCGGTATGGATAGCTGCGCGGATAGTGCGGATAGCCCCATTGGACAGGCCGCAGTTTCGGGGCGAAGTGGTGTGCGGGGCCGCCCGGCGCCGCGATCGGCAAGCGCGACGGCATAGCGGCGAGCACTGCAGATGACTGCGAAAAAGCGGCTTCGGCCGGTGCCCAGGGGGTCGCAGCGAGGCCGGCGAGCACAGCCGCCGCCGATTTCATCAAAAAAGTCGCCATCTCCCCTCCCTTAGCGGCCTCTGCCTGCGGGCCTTTTCCGTATCGATTGCCGGGTTTCGATGCGCATGCCGCGGTCAAAGCGTGGCCGCATTCATTGGGTCATCCCGGCGATCGGCGGCGGCGGTACCTCGCCATAGATGATGCCCGGCGGGCCGGATTGGCCGGCAGGCGCGCCTGCGCCCGGACGCACATCCGGTGCGCCGGTGGATATGGTCTGGTCGACGACAACGAGCCCGGCCGGAACGGAATTTTCGGCGGCGGCGCGAAAAGCCAGGAGCGCCGCTGCATTCTCCACCCTGCCCCGCACCCGCAGTTCCGGGCCGCTCAGCGTCACCTGGCCTTCGGCCAGCGGCGGCAGCAGGCCGACGGCATAGCGCACCATGTCGGCATAGCCGGCCGGCGCACCGGTTCCGGGCGCCAGTGCATCGACGACGGCCGCGCCCGACAGGACCGAACTCGCCGTTTCGGTGATCGCGGCGCGACTGTCCGCGTCGGGATAAAAGCCGCTGAGCGTGATCCCGCCGCCGCGCTTCTCGGCGGAAAAATAGTAGGGCTCGACCAGCGGCGGTTCGATGTCGAGCGCCGCGATCCGGAAGCTCGCCGGCAGCGCCGCGTCGAGTTCGCCGCGGACATCGGCGGCGGTGTCGAGATGGCGCGCGCGGCCGGAAACCCATATGTCGGTATCGCTGAAGGCGAGCGCGCCCTGGTCGAAAAGGGCGAGGGCCGCCATCGCGGCGGCGGCTGCTTCCGCAAGAGCCTTCGGCGCGCCGCTGCCCGGTTCCGTCTCGTCGACAATGGCTATACCCGGCAGGTGTTCGGCCGCCGCCATCCGCAGTTTTGCCCCGAATTCGGTCGACGGCAGGTGGCCGCGGAGCGACAGCGCGGCGCCGTCGCGCGCGACCGTCAGCGTGTAGGGCGAAACGCGCGGCGGCCGAATCGCCGCCGATTTGAGCGCAAATCCGGACGGAGGCGCCGCGTTCAGCGCCGTCTTGGTCGCGGCATATTGCGCGGCGTCACGGGCCGCGCCGGCAATGGAGATGTCGCGGTCGGTGATCGTCGCTTTTCCTTCGGCAAGTCCGGCCAAGAGGTTGGCGGCATAGGCGGCCGCGCCGGTCCAGTCGGCCGCAGACGGCGCCCCGGCCGCGGTCTCTGCTTCGTCGACGACCTCCATGCCGGCGTCGGCGAAGGCTTTGGCAACCTGTTTTCGCGCATCGCCATAGGGGACGGCGCCGGTCAGCTTCACCGCACCGTCGGCGGTGCGTTCCGCCGTCCAGACGAATGGCGACATGACGGGAAGGGTTTCGGCGGCGTTCTCGACGGCGCGGACGCCCCAGACGCGCCCGGCGGTCCCAACCCCCATCGACCGATAGCCGTCGGTCGGTGCGGTGCCGGAAAGCCTCAAATCCCGGCCGTCGACGGCGATCTCGGCCCAGTCGCGGCCATCCTCAGACAGCGCTGCGGCAGCGCGTTCGCGGAGATCGGTTTCGATGTGGTCGCCGCGAAGGAGAAGCGCTGCGAACGTCCCGAGCACGACTGTGGCTGCGCCGATAATGATGCGCAGAATCCATGACACCATGGCCTTCCTCCCCTCATCCGGCACGCCGACGGGACACCGAACCGGACATCGTTCGCAGCCGCGACGACGGATCGACGACTTCGCAGGCGATGCGGCACGCGGCCGGTCCGATCCGTCACGAGATTCGCCTCAAGGCATGATCCGCGACAACGGCGACAGTGCGGTGACATTCGCCGCCGGCCGGACACGATCTCCAGGCGCGTGCTTGCGCCGACTCCCCCCTTCACACGTTAGCGAACCGGTTAGAGCACTTTTCGCTTTTTCGGAATCGCTCAAAGTGCTCTATCGTTATGTCTTCGAGCGTATTCTTTTCCGAAAACCGGTTCCCACCCCGGTTCAGGCCCGGGGCAGGCTTTTTCGGGAATACGCTCCAGCCGATGCCTTCCGGCACCGCCTTTCAAGGCTGATTTAGGGGAAAGAGTAAGGGACTCTCTAGGCCAGCCGCAAGCTGCCAAAGCGGCAGAGGCCGTGCGCCATGGCAGCTACCGGAATCTTGAGAGATTGCATCGGCAACCCGGCGGCGACCGCGGCTTATGCCATTTCGGCAGGCGGGGCGGTCATTCACCGCCATCCCCGCCGCCGTCATCCGGCGCACAGAAAAACCCGGCGGGAAATTCCCGCCGGGCTCGATTTCAAGTCCAGGTAAGTCGGACGTGCCGATTACCAGGTCCGCTGGACGCGGAACACGCCGGACCAGACGTCGTAGTCGCAAAGCGCGTTAAAGGCACAGTTGCCAGCACCGTTGACATCGACGTTCTCATAGCCGACTTCAACACCGATGACGAGACCGGCAACCGGCGTCCAGGCGTTCGTCAGGAAGACGTTCCAGGCCGTCCAATCACCGTTGAAGCCCAAGCCGGCCATACCGTTGCCCGCGGCCCAACCGGCCGGGTTGTCGACGTTGAAATACGTACCGCTGATCGCAGTGTAGAACACTGGCGACCAGTTGTGGACGAAGCTCGCCGCGATCGACCAGGCAGTGGTCAGCTGGAACGCTCCGCCGGCGGCAGCGGTGATGTAGGCGTCCATGATCGGCACACCATGCCACGAGCCGTTGGTAATGCCGGCATAGTGCGGCGCGCCTTCAGAGTAGACACCTTGCACCGTGATGTAGTCGCCAGCCGCGATCATCGGCAGATTAACCTGCAGACCAGCCATCAAGGCATAGCCGTAGCGGGAATTCTGCGTCGTGGCGTTGGTCGGCCGGAGCTGGTGCAGCGCAGCCGCGATCTGGGCGTTACCCCAACCCTGGTCGATGCGGACATTGGCAACGACATCCGGGACGACGTGACCGCCGTACCAGTCAGGATGGGTGAAGGCCCGCGTTATAGCGGTAATGACACCCGCCGCGTTGAAGGTCGGCGTAAAGGTGTTGGCGCCAGGACCATAGATAACGGTCCGACGGAAGGTGCCGTCTTCGATCGCGAGCGAGGCCGACAGGCCGTTACCCAGCGCGAAGGTGTACGCGAACAAATTGGTGCGCGTCGAGGAGTAGGCACCATCCCGAGGCGCGCCCCAATGGCCGGCGGTGTTGGCGAAGTAGTCGAAGAACGACCCGGTCCGACCGGCGGTGAAGCCGCCGAACTGGACGAAGGCGTCCCACATGGTCGTGCCGACGGTACCACCGGAGTTGATCGTCCACCAGATGTCGAAATAGGTGCGCAGCAGGCCGTATTCGGTCTGGGTGCGGGCGTCCGCACGCAGAAAAGCACGAGCGCGCGTGGTGGTGTGGTTTTCGTCGCGGTTGCCGCCGCCGGTCGTGCCGGCAAGCTGGTCGTTGAACGCGGCGTTCAGCAACGGATTCCGACCGCCGAAGTCCGGCTCCGAATAGCGCAGCTCGGCACGGACACGGCCGCCGATGCGCAGGCAGGTCTCGGTGCCCGGAATGTAGAAGAAGCCGTTGCCGTAAGTATCGCAGATCCGGACGTATTCGACCGGTTCGGCGATCGGCAGGTCGGCTGCCTGGGCACCCGTTACCGCGAGAACTGCGGCGGCGGAGCCGAGGACGAGGCTCTTGATCTTCATAGTTGACCTCCAATCGTCACAACCCTAGGGAGTGGGTTCATCTCCTGACGCGTTCCGCGCGGTAAGAGTATTCCCTAATTCCCCGCGAGAGCGCTGCTTTGCCTTTCGAACCGTCCACCCCAGGGCGGAGACATTGCAGCACGCGACTCCGGTCGCCCGGTTCGCACTGCCACATTATCTAAGAGGTCTTGACGATCAACCACCAAAACGCCCTCGGAGGCCCCGGCGGCATGCATTTCGGTGCTGTGTTGCAGAATTGCCACGAAAGCTGCGGCAATCTGACCATTCGGCGCCCAAAACGCTGGATAATGTTAGGATTCCGTCAACTTTTTCAGGCGCGGCCCAAGCCCCGAACCGGCTTTTCGAATCGCTCCCCAGGTCGCCGCGCGGCGGCGGCGGCGCCGGCCAGGCGGGTGACGGACTTGATCCCGAATCGCGCACCGTTCGGTCGCCTACATATCCCAAACCGCGGAAGCAAGGGGCTCGGCGCGTGATAGACCCCGCCCTCATGAAACAGCGTTCGGCCAGATAACGCCGCGCGTTCAGACAACGCGCCGTTCGCAAGGTGTCGGCAAGCGATTCGATTCCTGCGATTGCACCCGCTTGCGCATCGCCGGCCAGCCTTCAGGCGGCCTTTACAACCAGTCATATCAAAGTACACGATCATAAGACTCAAGATGCGACATCTGAAAACGAGAATAGATATTTGATTCTTCAAATACGCAAAGTATCGATAAATGCAAAATAATAGAAATAGAATTTCAAATTCGTCTTAAGGTAGTTATATAAACTAAAAATGGTGGAATATAGAATCCGATCAAAAACAATAATGCTTTTCCGATCCTTTCGGGTACATGAGATTACTCAGAGAAAAGCACTTAATTCGAATCATCTCCTCCAATCAAGCTTCTGACCGGGATGAACCCTCTCCCTCATCAGGGTTTATGACTGGAGGTCAGAAATGAAAGTAAAAAGCCTCGTCCTCGGCTCCGCCGCCGCGATCCTTGCGGTAACGGGCGCCCAGGCAGCCGACCTGCCGATCGCCGAACCGGTCGAATACGTCCGCATCTGCGATACCTACGGCACCGGCTTCTTCTACATTCCGGGCACCGAAACGTGCCTGCGCATCAGCGGCATTGTCCGTGCCGAGCTGCGCTATTCAGAACCGGAATTCGGCGGCCGGAACCCGGCGTGGAACGCCGCGTACAACGATCAGATTGCCGGCACCAATATCGGCGGCAACCGTGACGAGAACCACACGGTCATGCGCGCTCGCGCCTACTTCCGTGCGGATGCCCGCACCCAGACCGAATACGGCCTGCTGCGCACCTACTTCGACATCTGGTGGACGCATGACTCCGGCGGCACTGCCGGCACCACCCTGAGAGACGCCTTCGTTCAGTTCGGCGGCTTCACCGCCGGTCGGGCCCCGTCCTTATTCGATTACTTCGCCAAAACCGCCGGCCATTGGGGCGCCATAAACGACGGTGCCTACTCCTCGACCCGCACCAACCTGTTCGCGTACACCTTCGCGCTGGGTAACGGCCTGTCGGCCTCGCTCGCCGTGGAAGACGGCACCTTCCGCCGGACCGTTATCTATGGTCCGGCTGCGCGCACGTGGACGCCGACATGGGGAGGCCCGGTTCCGGTTATCACGGCAAATACGGCTTCGTGGCTCAATCCTGACTGGTATGGCGGTCATGTCGTCCCGGATGTCGTTGCCAATGTCCGCATCGACCAGGGATGGGGTAGCGCCCAGATCGCGGCTGCGCTCCACCAGATCCGGCCGACCAACGCCACGACGCAGAATTCCCGCTACGGCTATGCCTTGATGGCTGGTCTGCAGGTTAATCTGCCGATGATCGCGGCTGGCGATTACTTCACCGTGCAAGGCGTCTACTCCGAAGGCGCGCCGCACTATGCCGGCATTTCCAACGGCTCGTGGCAGGGTGTGCCGATCATGGACGCCTACATCACGGCCGCGGCAGGCGGAGCGTTCCAGTTGACCACCGCCTGGTCCGTCGCGGCGAGCTTTGTCCACAACTGGTCGCCGGAGTTCTACACCTCGATCACTGGTACGTACATCGACGTCGACAATCCTGTTGGTTGGGCGATTAACAATGGCGGACTTGCCGGCCCTGGCATCACCGGTGATTGGAGTGCCTGGAACGTCTTCCTGGTCAATGCCTGGACCCCGGTCTCCGGCCTCATTATCGGTGTTGAAGTCGGTTACGAGAACGTCGATGTTAACGGCGCTCCGAATTGCAGCTTCAACGCGCTCTGCGACTATGATCGCTGGTCCGGCGTGTTCCGCGTCCAGCGGAGCTGGTAATCGGCACGTCCGACTTACCTGGACTTGAAATCGAGCCCGGCGGGAATTTCCCGCCGGGTTTTTCTTTGCGCCGGGTGGTGGGTTTGCTCAGCCGTCATGCCAGGCGAAAGCCCCGCATCCAATGGCTTTTGCCGCCATCTACGGCTCGGCGAACGGATCGACCCGCGCCAGATGTCGCAAAAGGGTCTGCGGCGCGTGGCCGAGGCCGTAGGCGCCGTGCACCCGGTTGGCCGGCGCGTGGCCGGTCAGCCGCTCGGCCACATCGAGCGGCACCTCGGCATTGCGGCAGGCATCGATGAAGCGGTGACGGAGGCTGTGGAAGACGAGCCGCCGGTCGTCGAGGCCGGCCCTGTTGCGCAAAAGCTCGCTGAACTGGCGCGAATAGAGCCCGCCCCAGCGGTGCTTGTATTTCTTCAGCGCGGCGAAGACGCGGCCGTTCGGCGACCGCGCGCAGAACTCCAGAAAGCCGCGCTCGAGCAGCTTCGGGTGAACGGGAACGGTGCGCAGGCTGCTGTAGTTCTTGATCTTCTTGCCGCCGCCGTCGCGAATCTGCAGCACCCAGACGCCGCCGGCATTCTCGATGTCGGCAGCGTCGAGCTGGGCGATCTCCTCCAGCCGCGCGCCCGAATAGGCGCCGACCCAGAACAGCCAGCGGCGGTCGTCGTCATCGGGCCAGGTCGCATCGACCGCGGCGGCGACGCGCCGGAGCTCGCTTCCCGTGAAGGGCCTACGGCGCTGGCGTTCGGAATAGGGCCGGCGGCCGGTATGCGCCCGGACGCCGCGCGCCGGATTATCCTCGATCAGCCCGAGCTTCACCGCGAAACCGGCGAGCGTCTTCATCGCGCTCAGATAGTGATCGACGGTGGTTGCGGAAATCACCGGCAGGCCGTGCCGCCGGCCATGGGTGACGGCGGATTCAAGCGAGCGATAGGGCGCCGCGTTGCGGCGCAGATATTGGGTTTTCGGAAGCTCTGCGATCAGATCACGGAACGATTCGACATGGGCGCGGGTCAGGGCGGATATCGCCAGGTCGCCATGCAGTTCGACGAATCGACGGAAATGCGCGGCCACCTTGTCGGCATATTCGGCCGAAGGATGGGCCTCCAGCCGCCAGCGCGCGTAAAGACCGCTCAACCGCTCCGAAGGCCGCACGGCCGGCGAACGGAACGAGCGGTTGTCGTTGCGGGGACGCGACACGTCTCGTGCCGGAATTGTCGCCGTTGCCGCAGCACTTTCGTCCGCATATCCGGTCTCCCGAAAATCATGCAGCGGCTCCGGACGCCTGTAGCTTGCAATCCGCCAGCCGCCGAAGGCAACGGTAAGATTGACGGGACCGGCGTAGCCGATCGGATCGGTCGCTCCGGCGGCGAGGCCCGGCAAGGGTCCAAACTCACGCCTGTATCGCGCACTGCCCTGCGAACGTCCGATCTCATCGACAGCAACTGACCGACGCTGCACCACGCTGTCCCTGCCCTCGTTGATGTCATTGGACAGGCGTGCCTTTCGCCGGCGCGCCTGCTCGATCAGTTCGTCGGTTTCCACGGCGCGCAGCCGGCAACGCCGTTCCGCCACCTTGAAATCGGACGTGCCGAGCGCGTCGCGCCAGCGCGTGCATCCGATGATGTCCTGCACATCCGCGGGAACGCGTCGCTGAAAGTACCAGCGGCCCTTGTAGGGGGTGAGGAATGAAGAACGTCTCCGCGGCATGTACCCAAAAATAAAGCAGTATATGTACCCAGGCAAATCATTGTGATTTCTTTAGACTCGATTAGATGTAACGTATTAACGAACACTTAATAATGGAAATATTGTACCTTGTCATGAAATTGTATCATAATATACTTTATAGTTGCATTAGAGAGGCCTGCAACCCGTTACGCCGACTAAGGGAATACGGCGCTGCCGCCCTCTCCACCTCAGCCCTTGTCCGCGCCCGGCTGGTTCTTGATCGCCGCGACCAGATCGCGCATTTCCGGCGAGGCATAGTCGGGCAGCGGCGTCTCCGGGTCGCGGGCGCGGCGGTTCAGCACATCGATCAGGCCGCGCAGCGGCGCGATCAGGTTCTTGCGGACGACGGCGAAGGCGACGACGGCCATGACCGCGATCATCAGCACCAGGAAGCCGGTGATTTCGATGATGGTCCGGATCGAACGGTTGCGCTCGCGGGTCAGGTCGAAGACGGTCTCGACGACGCCGAGCGCGGTTCCCGCCGCCACCGGCTTTTTGCCCGCATCCTTGTGGCAATGGCCGCATTCGGCGTCGGCGGCGATCGGCGACCAATAGGTGAGGATGGCGCCGTCGATGCGCGATTGCGGCCGGCCGCTTTCGAGCACCTGCCGGGTTTCGGCGCTGTCGGCGCTGCGCCCGGCAATGGCGGCGAACTGGTTCTCGATCAGCGGCGAACGTATGACGCGAAAATCGAAATCCTGGTTGCGGCCGAACTTCGCGTAGAGCGATTCGATCTTCTCCAGCACCACGGCAAGGCTGAGATTGGGGTCGAGCGCGAGCACCTCCTTGGTGGTCAGCATGGTCAGCTTGATCATGTTGGAGAGTTCGTCGGAGACGGTGCGGGCGTGCTGCCGGGCCACCTCCGTGTCGCGGTCGTAGAGCCGGTAGGGCAACAGCACGAGCAGGCCGGCAATGGTCAGCGCGGCGAGCACCGCAATCATCCTCAACAGCCGCTTTTCCATCGCTCCCCTCCCCGCCGCAGCGCTCACGCGGCCGGCAGCGTCCCGCCGCCGGGCCGGTCAATGGACAAGAGAGACTGTTGCGGCGGAATGCGCCGGCAGCGATTGACCAAAGTCAATTTTGCGAATGCGCGACGTCCGGCGATCGGTGATCCGAACGCCGCCCGAACGGCTGCTTCCAAGCCGCTCAGCCGCCCTTGCGGCGCGCCTTTGCGGTCGCTTCGACGGCGCGGGACAGATAGACGTCACGGTCGTAGACATCGGCGAAATACTCGACCGTTCCCGCAGCATCGGGCCAGGCGGTGAAATAGGCGATATAGACCGGGATGTCGTGCGCGACCGGATCGCTGTCGTTCCTGCCCTGGGCGATGCGCGAGGCGATGTAGTCGGTCGACCTGCCGAGCACGGCGGCGGCCATGGCGCGCGGATTTTGCAGGCGGATGCAGCCATGGCTGAAGGCGCGCCGGTCGCGGCTGAACAGCTTTTTCGACGGCGTGTCGTGCATGTAGATGTGATGCTTGTTCGGAAACAGGATCTTCAGTTCGCCGAGCGCGTTGCCGCGGCCGGGAAGCTGGCGCACATTGATCGTCTGGGACTTTGTCGCCACCGCATACCAGTCGACCGAGGCCGAGGAGACGCGCTTGCCCGAGGCCGTCGTGACCTCATAGCCGATGCGATCGAGATAGGTCGGATCCTGGTCCAGTTTCGGCATCATCTCGTTGACGATGATCGACAGCGGCACGCCCCAATAGGGGTTATATTCGACGGTCTCGATCTTGTCGGTGAAGAAGCTCGTCTGATTCGACTTCTTGCCGACGACGACGCGCATGGTCAGCGGCGCGCGGTCGCTACGATGGAAGCCCGCGGTAAACGCCGGCTGGTTGACCAGGACGTAGCGTTCGCCGAGTTCGGAAGGCAGCCAGCGCGCCCGCTCCATGGCCAGCTTCAGCTTGGCGATCTTGGCGGCATTGGTCTCGCCGACCATGGCGCGGATCGTCATGCGGCCGACGATGCCGTCGGGTTTGAGCTTGTTCTCGCGCTGAAAATCCTTGACCAGCGCGACCAGTTCCGGGGTGTAGTCGGGACCGCCCTGATAAGCGCCAAGCGTCTCTGCATGCTTTTCCTGCAGATCGGGCGAACCGCGGAGCCGGATGGCGGCGACCGCATTGGCGAGCTCGTCATTGGGCCTGCCCGGCTTGATCAGCGTGCCCGGGGCGATTTCGACCCGCTGGCCGTCGTCGGCCCCTTCAAGCGCCGCCAGTTCCTCGACCAATTGCCTGAAATGGGCGCCGGCCGGGCTGCGCGATTGCAGATAGGCGGCGACATCGTCGGCCTCGGCCAGCGTGTTCAACGCCTCGGCCAGATCGACATTTTTGCGCGGCAGGTCGTGATAGCCGGAGATGCGGTTGGGATCGACGCGCCCGCGGGTTGCGTCGAGCACGTAAGTGAGAGAGCGCGCGGACATTTCGATCTCAAAGGCGATCAGCGCCCGCTGGCGCTCTTCGCCCTGGTTCGGCGCTTCTATGGAGCCGGTGACGACCGGATCGGCGGGCTCGGGCGGATTGGCCGCTGCCGCCGATCTAATCGCTTCCCGCGGATCGACGGTAATCGGCGGATCATCCACAGCGATCGGATTGGCCGCATCCATCGGGTCGGCGGTGATGGGCGGATGAGCCAGGACCGGCGAGTTGACCGCTGCCGGTCGATCGGCCGCGATCGGCTCCTCGGCCGCAATCGCCCGCTCAAGCTCCGGCGTCAGGGTGACCGCATATTCGGCGCTGTCCAGGCCGATGGCGTCGGCCTCGGCAAAGACGGCGAGCGCGGCCTGCGCGCGTGCGTTGGGCCGGCCGCCGCTAACCCAGACGAAGCGCGGCGTCTCGCGATAATGGGCCAGCACGGCCTTGGCGACATCGGGCAGCAGGCGCAGCTTGACGTCGGCCAGATGGAAGCGGGCGGCGTTGAAGGCGATCACCGCCGGCGGCTCGACCAGCGCGGCGTCGCTCGCAACGGCAGAGTCATCGGCCGAATCGCCACCGACGGTGGCCTCGGCGACCATGAGCGGCCTGGTTTCGGCGTCGTCGGCTTCGGCGGCCCTGGTTTTCGCCAGTTCGGCGAAGGAAAAGAGCTTCAGCGCATCGGGCTTGTAGACGAAATAGCGCGGGCTGGAGATACGGACCGGCTTTGCCGGCTTCTCCTCGCGAATACGCCGATCGCGTCTCTGCTTCCACAGGATATAGTCACGCGTACTGTTGAAGTCGCGGCGCCGATCGGGGTAGCGGTTGGGGCTGAACACCCCCTCGAAAAGACCTTGTGCCGCGACCGGAACGCTCGTCATTATTGTCGTACCGCCGACAACCAAACCCAAGATTGCCGCCAGGCCCGTCCGCATCGCTTTGGTCATTATTCGATCCGTCGTCAAAACCGAGGTGTAAAGCGGGCACCTTACGTCATGCTCGCGTCGTCCGCCATATGCCGGACTACGGCCAATGATGGTTAACCGGCAAATGTGGCAAAAAAGCCAGAGTTCAAGCCCCGGCGGCCGGCATCGGCGCTACGGCCCGAGCAGCAGGCCGGGCAGCCACAGCACGATCTCGGGAAAGGCGATCAGCACGCCGACCGTCACCACATCGGCGACGAAGAACGGGGCGGCGCCCCGGAATACGTCCTGGACCGGGATGTCGGGCCGGACCCCGGCGACGACGAAACAGTTGAGCCCGATCGGCGGCGTCACCAGGCAGAGCTCGGCCATTTTCACCACGATGATGCCGAACCAGATCGGATCGTAGCCGAGCGCGATCACCGCCGGAAAAACCACCGGCAGGGTCAACAGCAGCATGCCGATCGCATCCATGAACATGCCGAGCACCGCATAGCCGGCGAGGATGCATAAGAGCACGACGATGCGCGGCTGGTCGATGCTGGCGATCCACTCGGCAAACGCGCCGGGCAGATCGGCAAAGCCGAGGAACCGCACATAGAGCAGCACGCCCCAGATGATGGTGAAGATCATCACCGTCAGCTTGGCGGTCTCGATCAGCGAGTTCTTCAGATTCTGCCATTTCATGCCGCGCCGGAGCGCCATGATCAGCACCACGAAGGCGCCGAGCGCGCCGGCCTCGGTCGGCGTACCCCAGCCGCCATAGATGCAGAAGATGATGATGAACACCACGAACAGGATCGGAAACGCGCCCGGCAGGGTCTCGAAGCGGTCGCGCCAGGTAAATCCGGTGACGGGCGGGCCGAAATCCTTGCGGGTTTTTGCCAGAAGAACCACCAGGCTGCCATAGATGACGGCCGAAACCGCGCCGGGCAGGAAGCCGGCGAGCAGCAGCGCGCCCACCGATTCCTCGACGATGATGGCGTAGATCACCAATATGGCCGAGGGCGGAATGAGCGACGCCAACGTGCCCGCGCAGGCGACGACGCCGGCGGCGAAGCGCCGGTCATAGCCTTCGCGCAGCATCTCGGGGATGGCGATCCGGGCGAACACGGCCGAGGTGGCGAGCGATGCGCCGGAGACGGCGGCAAAGCCGGCGGTGGCAAAGACGGTGGCAACCCCGAGGCCGCCCGGCAGCCAGCCGAGCCACCTTTTTGCAGCCTCGAACAGGGCGCGGGTGAGCCCGGCATAATAGGCCAGATAGCCGATCAGGATGAAGGTCGGGATCAGCGAAAGCGCATAGGTGGTGGCCTTTGAATGGGGGATCGTCCCGGCCATTTGGACGGCGACGACGAAACCCTTTTCGAAGCCCATCCTCTGGCTGAAGATCGCAAGCAGGCCGAGAAAGCCGATGAGGGCGGCGGCGAACGCCACCCGGACGCCGATGACGACGAGGACAATGAGCAGGCCGGACAGCCACAGGCCGATTTCAATCGGTTCCATGGCTTGCCTTCTCGTCTTTGTCGGCGTCGCTGACCGCCCTCGCCTGATGGGCGGCCTGTTCGGCGGCGGATTCGATCAGCGGCACCGCCACCGGGTATCTGGCGTTTTCGCGGAAGGCGCGGGCATAGCCCCACAATTGCAGCGCCAGGCGCAGCGTCAGCAGCGACAGCGCGATCGGCACCATCAGCTTGGCCGGCCATAATGGGATGGCGATGTCGATGGAGCTGTCGCCCAGAACCCAGGCGCGCCGAAAGTGCAGCCAGGAGCCGACGGTCAGCAGCATGGTGAGCAGCAGCATGGTCAGCACGCCGACGAATTCGGCCGCCCACAGCGGGCGCCCGCGCAAGGTGCCGATGAAGATGTCCATGCGGATATGGCCGCCGAGGCGCTGGCAGAAGGCGATGCCGAGAAAGGCGAACACGGCCATGGCCGATTCGACCAGATCGATGAAGCCGGGCACCGGCAGGTTGAAAAGTTTGCGGCCGAGGATCTGCGCGACCGCGAGCAGCATCAGAAACAGGATGGTCAGGCCGCCGGCGAGCGCCAGTTGCGTTTCAAGCTTGAACAGGAGGCGGTCGAGACGGCTGAGCCGCGACCGGTCCTCCAGAATGTTGGACGCGCCCGCCATGCCTCACATCCTAGAGCGTCGGGAAATGCGGCCGCCCGCGCCTTCAAGCGAGGAGACGCGGGCGGCCGCCTTAAGCGGGCTATTTCGCCAGTTCGGCCTTGACGAAGTCGTAGAGCTCCTGACCGGGAACGCCGCTGTCGTTCATGGATTGGATCCAGGCGTCCTTGGCCGGATCGGCGATGGCGGCGCGGGCGGCCGCCAGCTCGTCCTCGCCGAAGGTGACCTTGGTCATGTTGCGCTCGCTGATCTTGGCATCCAAATTTGCCTGGGCCGTCGCGTTGTAATTCTCGATGTAGTAGTCCATCGCCTCGTCAATGGAGCCGAGCAGGGCCTCGCGGTGCTCCGGCTTCAGCGCCGCAAGCGCATCCTTGTTGGCCACCACGGGACAGTTCAGCGTGCCCGGGTTCAGATTGGTGGTCCACCACTCGGCGATATCGGTCACCCGGAAGGCGACATGGGCGTGGGGGGCGAACGAGACCGCATCGATGACGCCGGATTCAAGCGCGTTGTAGACTTCCGTCGCCGTCATCGAGGTCGGCGTCGCGCCGAGGATCTTCATCGCCTGGCCGATGCCGCCGGTGGCCCGCACCCGCCTGCCCTTCAGGTCTTCCAGCGTCTTCGGCGCCGGGCCGACGCCGGCAAGATTGTATTGCGGCATCGCCGAGGGCATCAAAAGCACCGCGTTCCAGCGCGCCAGATCGGCCTTGACGGCTGGATGCTGGTAAAGCGCCATCGACACGTCCACCTCCTGGCGCAGATCGCCCATGCCCAGGAACGGCAGTTCCATGACGGTAATGGTCGGGTTCTTGTCGCGGTGATAGCCGGCGCAGAACTGGGCCATTTCGAAGGCGCCGATGGAAATGCCGTCGAGGTTCTCCTTGTTCTTGGAGAGGCCGCCATAGGAAATGTTCAAGGTGAACTCGCCATTGGTCTTGGCCTTGACCAGCTCGGCCAGTTTTTCGGTGTTTTCGGTGAACGCGCGGCGCTTGCCCCACAGCGAGACATTCCACTCGACAGCCAGCGCCTCGCCGGCGAACGACAGCGCGATCGCCGAAATCGCCGTTGTTTTCAGTACGTTTTTCAACATCACAGGTTCCTCCACTTTGGATTATCGAGTCCTTGTCCGGCGGCCCCTCAACCGCCGATAACGCCGTTGGTCTTGAGCGCCGCCAGGGCGGCATCGTCCAGATCGACGAGCCGGCGCAGCACGTCTTTCGTCTGTTCACCTAGGGCGGGCGCCGCGGTCTTGTATTCCACCGGCGTTGCCGACAGCTTCAGCGGCGAGCCGACGGCGGGCGCCGTGGTCCCGTCGGCAAGCGGCAATTCGATCGCCATTTGCCGGTGCTGCAGTTGCGGATTGGCGAAGACCCGGTCGATGGTGTTGATCGGGCCGCCGGCAATCCCGGCCTTTTCCAGTTCGTTCACCCACCAGTCCAGCGGACGGGCGGCGATCAGCCGTTCCAGCACCGGCACCAGGATGTTGCGGTTCTCGACCCGTTTCGGATTGGTGGCGAAGCGCGGATCGTCGGCGAGGTCCGGGGCGCCGGCAAGGGCGCAGAAACGGGCGAACTGTCCGTCATTGCCGATCGCCAGGATCATGTGGCCGTCGGCGGCGGCAAAGGCCTGATAGGGAACGATGCTCGGATGGGCGTTGCCGAGGCGGGCGGGCACTTCGCCGCTGACCAGATAGCTCGACGCCTGATTGGCGAGCGTCGCCGCCTGCACGTCGAGCAGCGATAAATCCACATGCTGGCCCGCGCCGGTCGCATCGCGGTGGCGCAGGGCGGCGAGGATGCCGATCGCGGCATAAAGGCCGGTCAGGATATCGGCAAGCGCGACGCCGACCTTGACCGGGCCGCCGCCGGGCGTGCCGTCCGGCTGTCCGGTGACGCTCATCAGGCCGCCCAGGCCCTGGATCAGAAAGTCGTAGCCGGCGCGGGACGCATGAGGACCGGTCTGCCCGAAACCGGTGATCGAGCAATAGACCAGGTCCGGCTTCAGTTCTTTCAGCGTGTCATAGTCGAGGCCATATTTTTTCAGCCCGCCGACCTTGAAATTCTCCACCACCACATCGCAGGATTTCACAAGGTCCTGGATCAGCGCGCGGCCGGCCGGATCGGCGATGTCGATGGCGACCGAGTCCTTGTTGCGGTTGGTGGAGAGGAAATAGGCGGAGGCGCGTTCGTTTCCGTCCGCGTCGGTGAGGTAGGGCGGCCCCCAATTGCGGGTGTCATCGCCGCTGCCGGGACGCTCGATCTTGATCACCTCGGCGCCGAGATCGGCCAGAATCTGCGTCGCCCAGGGCCCGGCCAGGATGCGGGTCAGATCGAGCACACGGATATTGGAAAGCGCGCCCACGACGCCGGTCCCCTCCCCTCATCTGTTGTTTCGGCCGCGGGCGTCTTAATGCGCCCCCCGCGAAACGGCGAAGGATCATTTTTTCTGGAATCGCCGGACGGTTTCAAGGGTTTTGCCCGAGCGTTGATGAACCAGACTGCGCAAAGCCCTGTGCGACAGGTCAATTTCGCAATCCGGACAATGGATGTTATCGGTCTCGGGTTGGGTCTCACACTACACGACACAGCGTATTGCCGTGCTGCCGGGTTTGTCCGGTTTAGGCAATTTGGGATGGTTTCGATCCCTCCTCCGTCGTCATTGCCCGCTTTATGCGGGCAATCCAATGGCGGTCCGCTATCCAGAAGCGCTTGAGTTCTTTCACCACTGCGTTGGCAAGTCGACGGGCCAATGGACCACC
>JANQEG010000017.1 GCA_028278505.1 Rhodobiaceae bacterium | reverse complement strand
CCGCTCGACCGGGCCACCAGCCCGCCCTTCGCGTCTTTGCTTGACCTTGTCACAAATCTGCTCCGTCAGAATGGGTCAACCTTGCCGCCCGACGCTCTTGGTGTCCCTTGCGGGACGGGGACGGCAATGAGCGGCGCGGAACCGCTGCCTCTGCTCATCTGCCTGGGGTATTGGCTTCGCCCGGCGCAATCGTCGCCACGCCGTCCCCCCAAGGCGGTGCCATCCGGAACCTATTCTAAGATACAAACATGCGAAAATTGAAATGTAAACGGTAAAACACCCCGATGACACTATGTCGCACAGTCATCGGGGTGCTCACCTTTTCTGAGAAACGCCATCAGCCGGCGGCGGCCGCGGACGGGCCGACCGGTCGGTCGGCCTTGAGCAGCTTGCCGTTCAGCTTGAACATGGTGCGGATCGTGACGGCCAAGAGGATCAGCAGCGGCACATAGAGAAGGAAATAGGCCGCGGAGAACTTCTCCACGATGCCGATGTTCACGAGCCCCGCATTGACGAGGAAATTGCCGGCCACGAACAGCGCGACGCCCGGGCAGATCAGCGTGTAGGCGCCGGGCGATTTTTCCGGGCCGTCGACGAAGCGGGCGAAATAGCCGACCCGTTTCATCACGCCGTAGCCGAGCAGGCCGAACAGAAGCTGGATCGCGAACAGCGTGGTCAGGAAGGCGAAGATCGAGCCGGCGGCCCATTCCGCATCGAAATGGTGCGCAAGCGCCATGTTGAGGCGATAGATCGCGATGCCGACGACGGTGAGGATCGGGATGACGATCCAGATCGTCGGGGTCGTCTCGGCGCCGGCGCCGTGCTCCATCATCGCGCGGAAGCCGAGCGTCAGCTTGATCAGGCCGAGCAGAACCGCGGCGGCGATGAAGAAGGTGGAGGCGATATAGGCGACGGCGATGGTTGCCCCGGTGTGGCTCATCGCGGCCGGCGCGGCGAGGCCGACGCCGATCATGGCGAAGGCGAAGATCGAGACCATCTGGCCGAGATTGTTGTTCTGGGCACAGGCGAAGCCGCCCTTCCGGGTCAGGATTCGGGTGAAGAAGTCGCCATAAATGGCCAGCGCGAAATAGCCGACAAGGCCGAAGGCGAAGAGCGCTGCCGGAAACAGATATTCCACGACCGTCCAAAGCCCGGGCACAAAAAGGGCGCCGAGGATGAAGCCGACATTGATCGACATGGCGAAGGTGAGGGGGATCGCCATCAGTTGCGTTTCCGTATTGCCGCTGCGCAGGCGCCGAAACGCCTCCGTCGTCTTGAACGCCAGGAATTCGCGGACGTTCCAGGCGAGCAGGCGGATGTGGTTGGCGGCGAAGAAGACGATGCCGAGGACGGCGAACAGGATCATCCACTGCATCAGCGAACCGCCCTGATGGAAGGCGGCGGTCCAGGTTTCGTAGGTGGGGATCGGCTGGCCCTGGTGCGGCGTCATGAACATCAGGAACATGAAGAACGCCACGGAAAGGCCGCCATTGCCGAGCGCGGCGAGAAAGAAGAGGGGGCTGTAGCCCTCGCGGAGGTTCGAGTTCAGGCGCATGGTTGACCTCTATATCTTTGATATTCGTATATTCGAAAATAGGAATACATAGAATTTTGGAAAAGGCAACGGCCATTCCGTCGCAGGCTTAATTTTCTTCCAGCACCTTTCGCCTTGATCGTCCGGCCCGGCGGCTTTACGCAGAGGGGGCCCGGTCCCGGGCTGGGAACCGACCATCAGGAGACCGACCGCCCATGTCGCTGCGCTATGCCGTTCTGGACGTTTTTACCGACACGGCCCTGACCGGAAATCCGCTGGCCGTGGTGCTGCGGGCGGACCGGCTGAGCGACGAGCGCATGCTGGCGATCGCGCGCGAGTTCAATCTGTCGGAGACGGTGTTCGTGATGAAGGCGGACAATCCGGCACATACGGCGAAGGTGCGCATCTTCACGCCGGGCGGCGAGGTTCCGTTCGCCGGCCATCCGACGGTGGGAACGGCGGTTCTGCTGGCCGGCGAGCGTCTTGGCAAGGTCAGCGAGGACCAGGATGCGATCATCGTGCTCGAAGAGAATATCGGGCCGGTACGCTGCGGCGTGATCGTCCGCCCGAACGGGCGCGGATTTGCCGAATTCGATGCGCCGATGCTGTCGCAGCCGGCGGGCGAGACCGCCAGCGCTGAGCGGATCGCCGCCGCGCTCGGCCTGGCCAAATCGGAAATCGGTTTCGAAAACCACAGGCCGAGCCGCTACGAGGCCGGGCTCGAATTCACCTTCGTGCCGGTGAACGGGCTCGACGCGATCGCCAAGGCGCAGATCGTTCCGGCGCTGTGGACCGATGCGTTCGGCGCCGGGCGCAACGGCATCGCGGCTTGCGTCTACGTCTACTGCCGCGACACGGTGCGCCACGATTGCGATTTTCACGCCCGGATGTTCACGCCGACCGGGGGCATCGGCGAGGATCCGGCGACCGGCTCGGCGGCGGCGGCGTTCGCCGGCGTCGTCAAGGTTTTCGACGATCCGTGGGACGGCACCCATATCGTGCATATCGAGCAGGGGGTGGAAATGGGCCGCCCGAGCTGCATCAAGCTGGAGATCGATGTCGCAGGCGGTGAGCTTCACGCCAAGCGGATCGGCGGCGATGCGATCATCGTTGCCGAAGGCAAGCTGCGGCTGTGATGCGGGGCTGAGGCGGCTGCTGTCCGGTCGCAGCTCTTACGCTCCGATTCGCAGTCCTTCTCTCCTGTCATCACCCGGTTCATCCGGGTAGTGGCGACCAAGTGCCTCCTGGAAACTGCAAAGGTGGCTGCGGTTGAAAATCGTCCTCTCAACATCGTCTTCGCCCGCTTTATGCGGGCGATCCAATGCCCCTCTCAGCACGGTAACACTTAAGCGAATACGACAAGGCGTCGCGGCAACGAATCCTATTTGTTGAGGCCTTCATAAAGATCCCGCCAATCGGGATTGTCCGCCTCGATCGCCCGGATCTTCCAGGCGCGCGGCCATTTCTTGATGCGCTTTTCACGCCGAATGGCGGATTCGGCATCATCCAGCGCTTCGAAATAGACGAGCCGGTCGACGGCAAATCTGGACGTGAAGCCCGGCGCGACCTTCGCCCTGTGCTCCCATACCCGGCGCGGTAGATCGCTGGTCACGCCGGTGTAGGGCGTTCCGCGTTTGCCGTTGGCGAGGATGTAGACGAAATAGCTCATTGCAAAATGGATACGCCAATGGAGCACCCGGATAAACCGGGTGGTGACGACGGAGGGGTGGTCGTGTGGTGACGATGGTGGGGTAATCGGGTGGCGACGGCGTCAAGCTAAACCGGCCGGCACCGACCCGACGTGGACTACCGCAGGCGAAACACGACGATTTCGGCGGTGTCGCCGGCGTGCTCGCCGTCTTCGGTGCGGTAGATCCGGACGGTTTCGAATTCGGGCGCGGTAATCGACCCGGCCTCCGCGAGCGCGTCGAGAAGCCGCCCAAAGCCCTGTTTTTCGAAATGTGCTGAATTGATCCCGATGCAGAAGAGCGATCCCGGACGGCCGATCCGAAGCAGGCTTTCGAGCGCGTCGGGTCCAAGATGACCGTGGGTGAAGGTGCCGGCGCTGAGCACCGCGCCATAGCCGTTCGGCAGCGGATCCAGATCGGCGGTCAGGTCGACCTCATAGAAAGCGCGGTAGATGCCCTTGGCCCGCGCAACGTCGATCATTTCCGCCGAGATGTCGAAGCCGTCGATCTGAGGGACCGGGTCGAGCGCTTCGGCGACCGCGCCGGTGCCGCAGCCGATATCGGCGATCGGCACGTCGGCATCGGCGGCGTGGCGGCGATAGCAGGCGGCCACCGCCTTGGCGTAGACATAGCCCATGTCGTTGACGAACACGCCGTCATAGTCGGCCGCGAACGTCCTGTAATAGGAGACATTGTCTTCGGGCGTCTGCAGCCGGTAGGCGCCCTTCAGCAGCTTTTCCGCCTTGTTTTCCCGGTCGGACATGACCTTCCCCCCGATAACGACACGTGAAGGATAGCATATCAGAACCGCGCCGGCCGCGGGCCCGCCAGCCTTGCCGGCTTGCCAAGGCCGGCTATTTACGGGTACAAGTTCCGGGTCCGGTCGCATTAACCTTATCGTGACCATTGCGGCGGACCCTGTTCGAAGCGTGTGAACCAGGAGCGCAAGGCAAGGCCATGAACGCGTGCGGAACATCCCGCTCTATCGCGTTGGCGCACGACCCCCGGCAATTGCCGGCGGCGTTGTCGGCGTTTGTCCTTCTGGCCGGGATCCTTCTCCTTAGCTGCCCCTGAGCACCGGCAGTCCGGCGAGCCGTCGGGCGGGTTCTTAGGGGAGATCAAAGTCAAGCGACAGTCCCACACGTGAATACCCCCCGGGAATTGCCGAGCGGCAGGGGGCGGACAGAAGGATCAGATTCCGATGGACAAGCCGAGCGAAACGAGGTCCGCAGAGGACCGCGTCATCATCTTCGACACCACTTTGCGTGACGGCGAACAATCTCCAGGCGCGTCGATGACGCTGGAGGAGAAGCTGCAGGTCGCCGAAATCCTCGACGACATGGGCGTCGATATCATCGAGGCCGGGTTCCCGATCGCCTCCAACGGCGATTTCGAGGCGGTCAACGAGATCGCCAAGCTGGTCAAGACCGCGACCGTCGCCGGTCTTGCGCGCGCCGGCGCGAAAGATATCGACCGGGCGGCGGAGGCGATCAAGCCGGCGAAGCGCGGCCGCATCCACACCTTCATTTCGACCAGCCCGGTGCACATGAAATACAAGCTCCAGATGGAGCCGGAGCAGGTCTACGAGGCGGTGATCGCCAGCGTCACCCGGGCCCGCAACCACACCGACGACGTCGAGTGGTCGCCCGAGGACGGAACCCGGACTGAGCACGATTTCCTGTGCCGCTGCGTCGAGGCGGCGATCAAGGCCGGCGCCGGCACCATCAACGTGCCCGACACGGTCGGCTATTCGGTGCCGGAGGAGTATTACGCGCTGATTGAGATGCTGCGCGAGCGGGTGCCGGGCGCCGATCAGGTCGTCTTTTCGACCCATTGCCATAACGATCTCGGCATGGCGGTCGCCAATTCGCTGGCCGGGGTGCGCGCCGGTGCGCGCCAGATCGAATGCGCCGTCAACGGCCTTGGCGAGCGCGCCGGCAATGCGGCGCTGGAAGAGGTGGTGATGGCGCTGAAGACGCGCGAGGACGTGATGCCGTTCTGGACCGGCGTCGACTCGACCTATCTGACGCGTGCCTCGAAGCTGGTGTCGGCGGTGACCTCGTTCCCGGTCCAGTACAACAAGGCGATCGTCGGCCAGAACGCGTTCGCGCACGAATCCGGCATCCACCAGGACGGCATGCTGAAGCACACCGAGACCTACGAGATCATGACGCCGGAATCGGTCGGCGTTTCCGCGACATCGCTGGTGATGGGCAAGCATTCCGGACGCCATGCCTTCCGCGAGAAGCTGAAGGGATTGGGCTATGAGCTGGGCGAGAATGCGTTTGAGGATGCGTTCCGCCGCTTCAAGGATCTCGCCGACCGCAAGAAGCACGTCTATGACGAGGACATTGAGGCGCTGGTCGACGAGGAGATCGGCACTGCCGACGACCGCATCAAGGTGATGGCGTTGACGGTCATTGCCGGCACCGGCGGGCCGCAAAAGGCGACGCTGACGCTCGACATCGAAGGCACGCACACAACAAGGGAAGCCACCGGCAACGGTCCCGTCGATGCGATCTTCAACGCGATCAAGGAGATGGTCCCGCACGAGGCGGTGCTGGCGCTCTATCAGGTGCACGCCGTCACCGAGGGCACCGATGCCCAGGCCGAGGTGACGGTGAAGCTCGAAGAGGCGGGCAAGACGGTGATCGGCCGCGGCGCCGACCCCGATACGCTGGTTGCCTCCGCGCGCGCCTACATCCACGCGCTCAACAAGCTGGTCGTTAAACGCGCCCGCACCAAGCCCGAAGCGCTGCAGGCGGGATGACGATATCCCCCTCATCCTGTCCTTCTCCCCAGAGGGGAGAAGGGACGACAACGGCAAGGTTCTGAAAAGAAAGCCCTCTCCCCGCCGGGGAGAGGGCTATTGCATTTGAGGTGACGACGGACCTTTCCCTCTCCCTTCAAGGGAGAGGGCAACGGAGACCCGGTGAAGCGAAGCTGAACCGCGGTCGAAGTCGGGTGAGGGTGGTGGGCTCTGCCATTTAACGACCCCTCACCCAACCCTCTCCCCTGAGGGGAGAGGGCTTTGGAGGCCGTGCGCAGCCGATCATCTTCCAAACTCTTCCGGGGCAAGGGCGCAAAAGCCCGCTCCCCGCCACCGATCGCAGCTATTCCTCCTCCCACTTCAGCAGATGGCTCGGACATATCCGGCAGTCGCTTGAGCCGAAGCCGGGATGGGGCGCGGTCGTCGACAAATGGCCTGCGAATTCGGCACGCAGCGCGCATTCCCTGGCGCCCGGAACCGCCAGCGCGGTAAGATGGTCGGCCGCCATCGTCAGATCGTCGATATGCCAGCGCAGGCGCTTGTCGGACCGGAAATGGCGGGCGACCCGCGCGCGCAGGCCGCCGGGCCCATAGGCACTGCCGAAATAGAGATACCAGCCGGGCTTAATCATCTCGGCGGGCCGGCGCGGCAGCGCGACCGCGACCGGCACCGGAAGGTGCAAAATCAGGCAATAGGCGCCGGCGATTGCCGGAAATCCTGCAGTGCCGGCGATCGCGCCGGGATCTGCTGCAGCACGCCGCCGAAGTGCCTTTGCCAGCGGCACCGGCAAGGGGCAATTGCCGCCTCGATCTTGAACCTGAATATTCGACATCCGTGCGATGATCGCAGATTATGGGCGTCACACATAGCGGTGCCGGGAGCGCCGGACCAAAGGGGAGGGAAGCCGGAAATGTATCGTTTCTTATTGCCGACCGCCATTCTATTCGGCCTGTTGTCGACACCGCTCGCCGCGGCCGACATGGAGGCCCTTAAAGGCGAGGGCAAGCGGGTGATTCAACAATTCGGCGGCGCGCTGAAGAAAGAGCTTGAAAACGCGATGAAATCCGGCGGCCCGCAAAAGGCGATCCCGGTCTGCAACGTCGAGGCGCCGGAAATCGCGGCGAAAGTGTCGGGCCGGGAAGGCTGGTCGGTCGCCCGGTCGAGCCATAGGCTGCGCAATCCGAAGAATGCGCCGGACGATTTTACCCGTAACGCGATTGAGGAGTTTCTTGCCCGCGAGGCCAAAGGCGAGACGGCCGACAAGCTCGTCAAGGCGGCGATTGTCGAAGAGGACGGCAAGACGGTCTTTCGTATCGTCAAGGCGATACCGACGGCCGATCTGTGCCTCAGCTGCCACGGAAGCGACGAGGTCAAGCCGGAAGTTGAAGGCCTTCTGTCGAAATACTATCCCGAGGATCAAGCTCGCGGATTTCGGATCGGGCAGATGCGCGGCGTGTTCACGCTGTCGAAGGCGGTCGAATAAGATACTGCGCGAGCTGAGAATTTCCGAACCGGCGGATCGGGGCAGTCAGGCGATGGCCGCCGCCAAATGACGGCGGGAGCCCGAATTTACATCATGGTCGGAGACGCGCCGTTTCCGCCGACCGGCTGCTGCTTCAGATGGGTGTAAAGGGTCGACAGGCTGTCGGTGATCGCCGTCTCGATCGTGTCGATGGCCGGCTTGCCGGCGCGCTCGGCCGGCATCGAACAGCTCACGGCGCCGATGACGGCGCCGTTTTCGTCGCGAAGCGGCGCGCCGAGACAGAAACGACCGAGGCTGTATTCCTCGCGGTCGAGTGCGATACCCGCACTGCGGATGCCGTGCAATTCGGTGGTCAGCGCATCGAGCGTGGTGATCGTGTTCGGGGTAAACCGGACCAGACCGTTGGACGCCGCAAAGCTCTCGACTTCCTGGCTCGGCAGCCACGCCAGTATCGCCTTGCCGCGGGCCGTAGCATGGGCGGCATTTCGCCCGCGGTTTTGCCGGTGGCCGTAGACCTCGGTTTCGGCATTTTCGACCCGGATCAGGTTGACGAGATCGAAATCCTGCAGGATCGCCAGGGAAACGGTCTCGCCGGTGCGCGCGTTGAGCGCGTGCATCTCCTGGGAGGCAACATCGAGAAAATCGGTCTGGTGGACACGGACATCGGCAAGGGCGAGCGCCTGATCGCCGAGGTGGTAGCCCCTGGTCAGGGGATTCTGGCTTGCATAACCGCGCGCGACCAGGGTCGAGATCAGGTGATGGCAGGTCGAGATGTTGAGCCCGACCTTGGCCGCGACATCGTTCAGCCGAAGATCGTCATCGACGGCCGCGAGCGCCTCCAGAATGTCCAATGCGCGGTCGACCGACTGAACCGTACGCCGGCCTGTGCGGTCGCGTTCGGGTGCGGGGAAAAACTTGTTGGTCATGGCCTACGGATCGTTGATCCAAGTGGATTGTGATTGGCAGCAGGACGGTCGAGTCTTTTTTCTCAGTATACAAACGAATCAATATATCTGGCATCAGGAAAAAATCTATATTCGAGAATATGAATGTCAAGACAGTTAAAGCAAGTTAATTATTTTCCGGTTACCTGCAATTTCTTGTTGCACAAATATATCCAGTCTCTCTTCTCGTTTACGCCAAAGACTTAATTCAAAACAGGGGAATTGATGATTTCATGAAACGGCTCCAAGAAATACTCATATAATACATACCGTGCATTTAAATCGTGTACCTGTATTTATTGTGCACGTATCGGTAGTGTAGGCGGTTTCCTTTGTATTACTGTCAGGCCGCCGGCGGCATTGCCGCGAATGTGTTTCGCTGCAAATATTGGTTGTCGGCGCGCGGTCCCGGCCGCGGGCCGCGTTTTGCGGCGGCGGTTGCGTGCGCGGGGCCGATCACATTTTCGTGAGCGGTGCCACAGGCCGGCACCGTTCGGCTATGGCGGTCATGATGAACAGGGAAAATTCGCGCCATCGGCTGCCGGAGATTCGCGATCTCGTCGAACGCGTCGCAGCGCCGAAAGCCGCCGGCATACCGTGCTGAGGGGGGCAATGGGTCCTCGCTTCCGCGAGGACGGTGGGTGTTGTTGGCGTTTAAACACAATTCTGCACCTTCCCCGCGAAAGCGGGGAACCAATGGCTGTGCCGAGATTGAAGGTGTTTGCGGTGTCTATCGGAGTCTTTGAGACGCCGATTGGAAAGACGGCGCCGAATTGGACCGGACAGCAGAACCATGCCCGCAACCTGTACCGTTCAGGCGTCGGTGCGCAGTTCCGTCGTCCAGCCGTTATAGCCGCACTCGAAGCGGTCGGCGAGCGCGTGCAGCGCGTCGGTCTCGCGGTTGATGTCGGCCAATTCGATGGTGCCGCTGCGGGAAAAGACGATCTCGTCGTCACGGTGGCTGTCGATCGCATAACCGCTTTCGCCGAGCGCCTTTTCCAGGTCGCTGCGCTTGACCTTCTCGATGTCGTAGAACGAATGGGTGATCCGCCGCGGCCTGCTGCCGTCGTCCCCGTTCTGGCGCAACTGGGCGACGATCTGCCAGTTCCAGAAATGGGCGGCTTCCATGCGGCTCGGGAAGACCTCGTAGATTTCGTCCCAGGATTCGGGCGCGCCTGTCACGCTCTGGCCGAGCGTCTCCGACATCGCCCGGGCGATGTCGGCCATCGCCGGCTTGGCAACGAGCGCGTGGCAGACGATCCAGCGCCGCAGGCCGGGCGCGGTGATGCGGGCCACGAGCCGACTATCCGCGGCGGCGGCGAGGGCTGCGGCCTCGGCCGCGTCGAGGGCGCGGCCGGTCTCCGGCGTCGGCAGGCGCTTGTCGTCGACGCGGTCGGGCCCGAGTTCGGCGGTGAATATGGTCAGGATCGGGAAACGCTCGGCGATTGCGGGATCGGCGCAGGCCTGGTCGACGGTGACGAAGCGGCCGCTCGACGGATCGGTTTCATCGCCGCGAAAGTAGACGATCCAGCTTGCCTCGCTCATGCGCGTTCCCTCCCGCTATCGCCGATTGTCGGCGGGAAACCGCTCAAAGCGGCCTTTTGAGCGCCGCATCGACGTCGGCTTCTCCGGCAATCGTCCCGCCGGCCGCTATCTCTTCTTCGGAAGCGTCGCGCACGGTCAAGATTTCGAGGGTGAAAATAACTTCGCGCCCGCAAAGCGGATTGTTGCCGTCGACGGTCAGGGTCTTGTCATCGATCCGGGTCACCAGAAAGGATCGGGTTTCGCCCTTGTCGTTCTCCGTGAGGATGGAGGTGCCGATTTGCCGATACTCTTCAGGGACATTCTCAATGTAATCGGTGAACACGAGCGACTCGTCTCTGGGGCCATAGATGTGATTGCAGTCGATCGGCACCTCAATGACATCCCCCGCCGACTTTCCTTCCAGCTCCGCGTGGACGGCGGGCGCCAGGATTTCGTTGTGGCCGTGCACATAGCCAAGCGGGAACTCGACCGCGCTCAGAACATGTCCCGATTTCTTGTCGGTCACCTTGTAGGTGAGCTCGACGAGCTTTCCGTCTTGGATTGTTTCACGCATATCCAATCCCGGCCTGTTCCCATTCACGCCCGGGCCAACGCACCGATCTGCGCGAGCCTCCGCCGCCCTCATAATCACATAGCGAGGGCGATGGCGGAAACCAGCGGAAAGAGCTGCGGGATCAGGGTTTTTTGGGCGTGGTGTACTCGGCTTCTTTCTGGAACGGCTCCCAGATCGTCTCGTAGCCGACATGACCACTTTCAGTCGGCTTCATCTGGCGGGTTGTCAGATAGCGTGAGTTGCCATCCGGGACTGGTGCTTTCTTATCGACGTTGCCCATTTCTCACCTCTTCTTTGGAACCTGAGACCGCCGCCTTGAACGGGTAGAATGGGTGCGGTCTCGCCAGTGTTGATTTAAGCCTTTTCGCGGAGCAGACTTCTCGCGTTCGGAGCGATCAGAAGATGGATGCGGCAAAGATCCTGACCTTGCCCAATTCATAGCCAAGCACCAGCCTGCCGAGCCATTCCCCTTCCTTCTTGGTGCTCCGCTGGCGGTAAAGCACGGTGACATGTTCGCCGCGGCGGATGATGCCGAGATAGTCGAAGTCTTCCGACAAATTCCGCGCCAGTTCGCTTTTCGCAAATTGATGGCCGACTTCGACCTGATTGGCGGAGAGCGCCAACTGAAAGGCGAAATTTTTGACGAACTCGCCGTAGTTCCCCTCGTTGGACGATTTGACGAGATCGGCCCATAGGGGGCCAGCTACGGTCTCTATCTCCTCATCGGTATTGTCGACTATGTTCATCCGCGCATCTCATTTACGGCGATGTGCCGGCGATTTGGCGCTGGAGACCAGCGTCCGCCGGCACCGCCCAAACAGAAGCCGGCAGGGCTCCTGTTTGGGGATTTTTATGGAGACGTTTTCGACTTAGGAAACTTTTTCGGCCTCTTCCTTCGCCTTGGCTTCCTTCAACGCCTTGTCTTCCATCTGCTCTTCGCTTTCGCCGACGAGGTGATAAAGCGGCGCCTTCTCCATGGTGTATTCGCCGGTCCTCGGGTCGCGATGGGAAACCGTCAGCACGTGCCAGTTCTCGTCGTCCAGTTTCATGTAGTCACCTCGGTAGTAGTAACCGGGCCACCGGGTTTCCTTGCGGAACAGCGTGTGCTGCATGACGCATTCGGAGGTCCGGTGACGATGCTTCAGTTCCCAGGCCCGCAGCAGCTCGTGAATATCTTCGGCCGCCACCTTCTCAAGGTCTTCTTCCATGATCTTGAGCTTCTTCAGGCCGATGTTCAACAGCTTCTCGTTGGTGACGTAGTTGACACCCTGTCCGCCGCAATATTCGTCCATCAGCTTCTGCAGACGGTCGAGACCCTGTCGCGGGTTGATGTAATTCGGGTTGACGCTGCCGGCGACGATCTCATTGCGATAGATCTTGTAATGATCCATCGGCTTGTAGACCTCTTCCCTGCGCTCCTGGATTTGCTTGTCGGAGACCGTGATGCCCTCGGCCTTGCCGTCGTCGATGTATTTGCAGGCCGACTTGGCGGCGATGCGGCCCTCGGTGAAGGAGCCGGATGAGAAGGCGTGCGGGGTGCCGCCGCAGGCGTCGCCGGCCCCGAACAGCCCTTCGACGGTCATCATGCGGTTGTAGCCCCAGAAATACTCAGGCGGCGACAGGTCTTCCGGACCCGAACACCAGCCGCCGGAGCCGGTCGCGTGCGAGCCCATGACATAGGGCTCGGACGTGGTCAGCTCGGGATTTTCGTATTTGGGATCAACGTCCGTCGCCGCCCACAGCACCGCCTGGCCGACGGTCATGCCGAGGAAGTTTTCCCAGCCCACTTCTTCCAGGTGCGGATCCTGGAAGGAATGCATGGTGATCATGTGGATGGGACCGCGGCCGGCATTCACCTCGCTGATGAAGGCATGGTTCCGCAGACAGGTCGGGATCGGCCTGTGGGTCAGGTGCGAAGCTTCCGGATCCAGATATTCCTTGCCGACCATTTTCTGCAGGTCCGGGAACCATTTCGATTCATACTCTTCGCCGAAACCGTTCTGGGTATAGGTTTTCAGATGCAGGAAGTAGGCGCCGACCGGGCCGTAGCCGTCCTTGAACCGCGCCAGCACGATGCGGTTTTCCATCTGCGTCATCTTGGCGCCGGCATTGATCATCAGCGCGTAAGCCGAACCGGACGACCACGGCGCGTACCAGACACGGCCGGCACCTTCACCCACCGAACGCGGTTTGAAGATGTTGGAGGCACCGCCTGCACCGCAGATGACGGTCTTGGATTTGAAGACGTGAAAATTGCCGGTGCGCACGTTGAAGCCGACCGCGCCGGCCACCCGGTTCGGTTTGGTGTCGTCCATCAACAAATGGGTGACGCAGATACGGTTATAGACCTTGTCCGCCGATTTCTTTGCCGCTTCGGCAACAATCGGCTTGTAGGATTCACCGTGAATCATGATCTGCCACCGGCCTTCACGCTGATAGCCGCCCGTCTCCGGGTTCCGCATCAACGGCAGGCCCCACTCCTCGAACTGGTGCACCGTTGAATCGACGTGACGCGCCATGTCGAAGGCGAGGTCTTCGCGCACCATGCCCATCAGGTCGATGCGCGCATAGCGGACATGGTCTTCCGGATTGTTCTCGCCCCAACGTGTTCCCATGTAACAGTTGATGGCGTAGAGGCCCTGGGCGACGGCGCCGGAGCGGTCGATATTGGCCTTCTCGGCAATGACGATCTTCTTGTCCTGGCCCCAGAACCTGGCTTCCCAGGCAGCGCCGGTGCCGCCGAGGCCCGCGCCAACGACCAGAATGTCGATACCGTCTTCGATGATTGTCTGGTAAGCCATCAGTAATACACCCCTGCCTTCATCTTCAGACCGTTGGATTCCAGGGTGTGCAAGTCACCGTCATCCAGGCGGATATATTTCGGTTCGTTGTACAGCAGCTGGCTGTCACGCATTTCCGCGCTGGGTCCGGCCACATCGGAAAGCTGCGGAATATCCCGCCCCCAGGGTTTGGTGGTGATGGGCGACAGGAAATTCTTCTCTGTCCCGTTGCGGAACTTGATCCGCCAGGCGATCGTGCCTCGCCGCTCGTCGCGGATGACCCGCACGCTGTGACCCAGCGGCGCAAAGTCGGCGTAGCCGCGCACATCGATCGCATTGTGCGGACACGCCTTCACGCAGGAGAAACACTCCCAGCACATGTTGGGCTCGATGTTGTACGCCCGCCGGTAGGTCGTATCGATATGCATGATGTCAGAGGGACAGATGTCGACGCAGTGTCCGCAGCCGTCACATCTCGTCATATAGACGAATGTTGGCATGGTTAGGCTCCTTCCTGATCCGAAAGACTCTCGCAGAGTGTTCGATCAATAGTGGTTCGGTGCTTCGCGTTTGATACCGAGCCCCATCTTCATGGGCGCGTCCCGCAGCAACTGCATGGAGTGCCGCGCCCGCTGCTCCGGATCGTCACGGGTCAGTGTCGGCAGGTTCTCAGCCGATCCGTCCGCCTTGGTGATGCGCTTCTGAAGCGCGGCGGCGGGCTTGAAGAACATGTGCGCGAACTTGGACCAAAGCACCGTTCCGAAAAGGACCGTGCTGGCCAGAATGAACAGGCACAGGAAAAGGGTTTCCAAGACGGCGGCGTCGACCCACTGCAGGAACGACCAGATCAGCCCGAAAGTCGCTGTCGCAAGAAGGGACAGGATGAACAGATCGGCGCGGACGATGCGATACCAGGGATGGCCTTCAGCCGAAACGTCGACCCGGATCGCGAACCAGAACCAATAGCCGCCGAAACAGAGGGCCAGCGCACCGAAATGCCACAGCAACGGCCAGACCACCGGCGTCGGCGTTGCCGCGGTCGGATAGACAAACACCATGACGGCGGCGCTGAGGACGAAAAGAATAAACCCGTACATGGTAAAAAGGTGGGAGATCCTGCGCCGCGCATTGTCGAATTCGGAAGAGGTCATAACCTCGCCTAGTCCGGTCCGCACCGCGAGATAGATCAGTTTGATCAGTCCGACCTTCTTCACCGCGTTTTGTTTCGACTTTTTCCAGTTTTCCGAGAAGTACTTACCGCTGCCCTTGTGAATGACATCGAGCGCGGTACCGCCGACAACCAGTATCGCCATGACGATGACATAGGCCTGTAGCGCGTAAGCCGGGATGATCTCCGAAAGTTCGGAGAAGGGGTTGATCGTGATCATTAAACTTGATCTCCTCTTTCGCGGAACTGCCGATTGCCGCCTTTCAAGCGGTTCTCCCAGATCGGCAGGCCACATTCCTTGACCATGTGAACAGAGTAGTCGGCCTGGCGGCCGACGTCGCCGACGAGGTCGTCGCGGGTAATGCCCACAAGCGTGATCTTGGTATCGTCGTCGGCCCGGCGCGCGGCCGCGAAGGCGGCGCCGCGGGCGGCCATGCCGCCGCCGACGTTCAGGATAGCCATTTCGCGTTCGACAATTTCGGGACTGCCGAAGGCTCCCTCACCCATTCTTTTCCCTCCGACACGCGGCAAACAGCACTTCATCCCCGTAGTTTGCCAAGCGCGCTTGTTTAACGATTCCTCCGCGAGATTTCCGTGCCGACCCGTCAGGTCGATATCGACGGCAGGTTCCGTCCCGCCTTGGTGATGAGCCGCCGCTCGGCGGCATCGCCCGGTTCCGGCCTCACGCCCTCAAAGGTGGATCGAACCGATCGGCGTCGTCCGTACCGCAGTCGCCGCACCCCCCTCGGCACACCCTCCCGGAAGACCGGAAACGCGATGGCCTGCTGCTTGTATGTCGTGACGCAGCACTGCGCGGTTTCCTGGTCGGACGCTTTGATGCGATCGGTGTCGAGCTTCTCGGTCCAAACGAAAATCGGTATCGCGTTCCTCCCTTTTTCAGAAACCGAAGAACCGCTTGAACTTACTGGCAGAATTCGCAGGAAATGACGTCGGGTCAGTTGCGTCTCGCCGCGCGCCCCCCCTGAGAACGACCAAAGGCGTCTATAGCATATCCTGCAGCATATTCAAACATTAGAATTTAATCTTGTAAGGTGACGAAAAACCGCGGAATTCCTTGCCTTCGAGGGGGAATTTCGACACCTAAAAAACGCTCGGCCGGCCGGCGGGGCGGCTTTGTGGCCGATCGTCACATATGGTGCGAAGCGGCGGGGGCGGGCGGGCACAAGTCATACCCGCGCCGTCGCCGGCGTTTCGATCCGGCGCAAATTCTCGTCCTGCAAAGACCGCCGAATGACCTTGATTGCGACAACCTTTTGGCGAGGTCGGCGTGTATCGGCCTGAGTGCTGTGGCGATGGGGGCGTGCAGACGACGGACACCGGCAGCTCATGAAGGTCAAACTCATACTGACTGCGCTCACCGAGGCGAAAAGCCCGTTCTTCCGGCCGATCAAATATTCGCTGTTTCCCCCGCTCGGCCTTGCCACACTGGCCGCGTTCCTCGATGACGACGACGAGGTCGAACTCATCGACGATCATGTCGAGGCGTTGCGCACGGACGATTGCCCGGACCTCGTTATCATCCAGGTCTACATCACCTCGGCCTATCGTTCCTATGCGCTTGCCGATCACTACCGGGCAAAGGGCTGCCATGTGGCGCTCGGCGGGTTGCACGTGACCTCGTGCCCGGACGAGGCGGCGGCGCACGCCGACACGGTCTTCCTCGGCCCCGGCGAGCAGACCTTTCCGGCGTTCTTAAGCGATTTCCGGAACGGGGAACCGAAAGCCCGGTACGTTTCAACGGCCGGGCGAACCCTCGCCGGGCTGCCGCTTGTGCGGCGCGACCTCATCAGGCGCGAGCGCTATCTGGTGCCGAACTCCATCGTGGTCTCCCGCGGCTGCCCGCAGCATTGCGGCTTCTGCTACAAGGACGCGTTTTTCGAGGGCGGGCGCGGCTTCTATACGCAGGCCGTCGACGATGCCCTTCACGACATCGAAGGGCTGCCCGGCCGACACCTTTACTTTCTCGACGACCATCTGTTCGGCAACAGGCCGTTCGCTGCCGCACTCTTTGAAGGCATGCGCGGCATGGGCCGGCTTTTTCAGGGCGCGGCGACGGTCGATTCCGTGCTGCGCGGCGATCTCGTCGAGCGCGCCGCGGAGGCTGGCCTCAGAAGCCTCTTCGTCGGTTTCGAGACCTTTTCGCCGGAAAACCTGCGCGACTGCAACAAGAAGCAGAACCTTGCCGCCGATTATGCTGCCGCCGCCCGCCGCCTTTCCGATCTCGGCATCATGATCAACGGGTCGTTCGTGTTCGGCATGGACCATGACGACGAAGACGTCTTCGCGCGCACCGTCGAGTGGGCGGTCGAGAACGGGATTACGACCGCGACCTTTCATATCCAGACGCCCTATCCGGGGACTGCGCTCTACCGGCAACTGGATGCGGAAGGGCGCATCTCGACCAGAAACTGGGATCTCTACGACACAAGACACGTGGTCTACGCGCCGGCCCGGCTCGACGCCGGGACGCTGAAGGCGGGCTATCAGCGCGCCTACAGGGAATTCTACCGGTGGCGGAACATTGCCGGCGGCGCGCTCTCGCACGGCACGGCCAAGCACCGGGCAAAACACTTCTTCTATGCCGCCGGCTGGAAGAAGTTCGAGCCGCTCTGGGATGTGGTCATCCGCGCCCGCCGGCTCGGCGCGATGACGCCGCTGCTCGAAGCGGTGCTGTCAAAGGTGACGGCGGGGAAGGGGGAGGGCAGTAACACGGCGGTCGTGCGCTCCAATTCGGCAGATGGGGAACCGGACCGGCCATATCCTGTTCGGTGAATGGGAGAAGGTGATGCAGATCAGCCCGGAACGGCAGACTATGACGTAGCGCCGATCAAGGGGGCCTCTTGCCTAATACCGGCTGCCGACGACGCCACGGGCGGCCAGAGCCGACAGATGCGAGACGTCGTGTTCGGAGAGTTCAATATCGGCGGCCGACATGTTCTGTTCGAGGCGCTCAATCCGTCTGGTGCCGGGGATGGCGGCGATATCCTCGCCCTGGGCCAGCAGCCAGGCGAGCGCCAACTGTGCCGGCAGCACCTTTTTCGCCTCGGCAAGTTTCTCTATTTCCTCGACCAGCGTCAGGTTCGCCGCCATGGCCTCGTCTGAGAATCGGGGATTTTCAAGCCGCCAATCATCTTTCTGAAGATCGGACCGGCCGCGGATCTGGCCCGTCAGAAATCCCCGCCCGAGCGGGCTGTAGGCGACAAGGCCGATCCCCAGACGCCGCAGCGTCGGGAGAACGTCTTCTTCCACATCCCGCGACCAGAGCGAATATTCCGTCTGGACCGCGGTGATGGGGTGGACGCGATGCGCCCGTTCGATGGTTTCGGCATCGGCTTCGGAAAGGCCGATGAAGCGGACCTTGCCGGCCGCGACCAGTTCGGCCATCGCGCCGACGGTTTCCTCGATCGGCGTATCGGGGTCGACCCGGTGTTGATAATAAAGGTCGATATAGTCCGTGCCCAGGCGCTTCAGCGAGGCGTCGCAGCTTTGCCGGACATAGTCCGCGCCGCCCTTGATGCCGAACCATTGGCCGTCTTCGCCGCGGGATATGCCGAACTTGGTCGCCAGCGCGATCTTGTCCCGGCGTCCGCGCAAGGCTTCGCTCAGCAGTTCCTCATTAGTGAACGGGCCGTACATGTCGGCGGTGTCCCAGAAGGTACAACCGATCTCGACGGCGCGATCCAGGACGTTCAGGTTTTCGGCGCGATCCGATGCGCCGTAGAATTCCGACATCCCCATGCAACCAAGGCCGACGGCTGGAACTTCGAACCCTTCGCGTCCAAGTTTCACGGTCTTTGCCATTTGTCTGTCCTCAAGAATTCGGCGCAGGCGCAGGGTGCATCAGCCGCACCGGCCGCGTCGCGCACCGTCCGGCGCGTTGCCCATTGACCCTATGCCGGTGGGTTATACCAAAGTGCGCTGATGCTGGCTCACAATAAAGCAAACGAGGGACAGCCATTGTCGTCATTGCGACCCCGGCGGAAGCCGGGGGAAGCAATCCACGGCCGCTGGCTCAGAACTGGATTGCTTCGTCGCTTGTCAGTTCCTCGCAATGACGGTCCAGAGAGCGTCGGCAAGGCCACCGGTCATTGAAACCGCCGCATGGTATTCCGCTACGCCAATGTACCCTGCCGTTCCAGCGATGCAGGCCGTTCCTGGGACGGTGTTGCGGATGGACTGGAATCCACCTCCCGCTTGGTGTAGAACGCGCGCGAATTCGAAAACGGTGCGGCACCCGAAAATCTGGCGTTCCGGCGCCGTTATGCCTAAAAGAGCGGGACGCGGCCCGGCGCGACGAGCCGGCCCCCCGCATATCTGGTCAAAGTGAGGACCGATGGAAGCGGTCATTATCGTTGTTCACCTGATCGTCGTTCTGGCGCTGATCGCCGTCGTGCTGCTGCAGCGCTCCGAGGGCGGGGCGCTCGGCATCGGCGGCGGTGGCGGCGGCGGCGGCGGCTTCATGACCAGCCGCGGCACCGCGAACATTCTGACCCGGGTGACCGCGCTCCTGGCCGCCGCCTTTTTCGGCACCTCGATCGCGCTCACCATATTGGCGCGGCTCGATGCGCCGCCATCATCGATCCTCGATGAGGGCCCGAGCGGACCGGCGGCGCCCGGGGCGCCGGCGGGCGGCTCCATCCTCGATCAGATCCGCGGCCAGGAGCCGTCGGAAGGCAATGTACCGGCGCCGCCCTTGAGCACCCTGCCGGTGCCCGGCGACGCGCCCGCGGCCGATCCGCCACCGGCACCGGCCGGCACGCTGCCCGCGCCGCCGATCGGCACGGCACCGGCGCCGACCGACACCAATTCGCCGATCGGCCCGCCAGTGCCGTCGCCGCAGCAGTGACGGGGGCTGTCGGTTTCGAGGCGGATACTGGCTTTGCCCTCTCCCTTGAGGGAGAGGGATACGGAGACCCGGTGAAGCGAAGCTGAACCGAGGTCGAAGTCGGGTGAGGGTGATCGCGGTTTCCTTTTTCCCTCAATCGGTTATCTCCCCCTCACCCAGCTTCGGCTAAGCAAGGCCTGACGGCCTTGCAAGCCTTCGCATCCCTCTCCCCGAAGGGGCGAGGGATGAGGGGAGGTTCGCGATCATCGGCCTCCCCAGAGGGAGAGGGCTTTTTTGTGCCTTGCCGTTGTCGTCCCGTATCCCCGCCGGGGAGAAGGACAGGTTGAGGGGGATGAGGCCGGCTTGTCCCACTGCTGCCCGTTTAAGAGTTCGGGTGTTTTCGACACCCTCTCGGTTGTCATTGCCCGCTTTATGCGGGCAATCCAATGGCGTATGCGTACTCAGAAGCGCTTGAATTCCTTCACGAATGCATTGGCAAATCGACGGGCCAATGGACCACCCGGATAAACCGGGTGGTGACGAAGGAGGGGTGGGGTAGTGACGAAGGGGTGGTTGGGTGATGACGTCGTATCGTTAGGCTTCGAAAAAGCCGCAGCGGCACGCCGGGGCGAGAAGCCAATGGAGGCCGGTTCTCCGCCCGGCATGACGAGTGAAAAAGCGGCCGCCCGTTCCCCGCATCGCCGGCACCCAAACGCCACCACCATCACCGCTGTCGATAAATCACCGGCGCGGTGATTTTCGACTCCCCGAATCGGACCCGATGCGCATATCCTGCAGGCCCATGGCGCGGTACATCTTCATCACCGGCGGCGTGGTTTCCTCGCTCGGCAAAGGGCTGGCTTCGGCAGCATTGGGCGCGCTCCTGCAGGCGCGCGGCTATGCCGTGCGGCTGCGCAAGCTCGATCCCTATCTCAACGTCGATCCGGGAACCATGAGCCCCTATCAGCACGGCGAAGTGTTCGTTACCGACGACGGCGCCGAGACCGATCTCGATCTCGGCCACTACGAACGGTTCACCGGCCGCCCGGCCAACCAGCACGACAACATCACCACCGGCCGCATCTACCAGGACATCATCACCAAGGAGCGGCGCGGCGACTATCTCGGCGGCACGGTGCAGGTCATCCCGCACGTCACCGACGAGATCAAGGCGTTTGTGCGCGACGGCAATGACGATTATGACTTCGTGCTCTGCGAGATCGGCGGCACGGTCGGCGACATCGAAGGCCTGCCGTTTTTCGAGGCGATCCGCCAGCTCGGCAACGATCTGCCGCGCGGGCGCGCGGTGTTCATCCACCTGACCCTGATGCCTTTTATCCCGAGCGCCGGCGAGTTGAAGACCAAGCCGACCCAGCACTCGGTCAAGGAGCTGCGCTCGATCGGCATCCAGCCGGACATATTGATGGTGCGCTGCGACCGCGAGGTGCCGGCGGAGGAGCGGCGCAAGCTCGCGCTCTTCTGCAATGTGCGTCCGGGCTCGGTGATCCAGGCGCTCGACGTGCCGTCGATCTACGAGGTGCCGATCGCCTATCACCGCGAGGGCCTCGACGACGAGGTGCTGGCCGCTTTCGGGATCGAGGATGCGCCGCCGCTGCGGCTCGATCAGTGGGACGACATCGTCGACCGCATCACCAATCCCGAGGGCGAGGTGACGATCGCCATCGTCGGCAAGTACACCGGGCTCAAGGACGCCTATAAATCGCTGATGGAGGCGCTCGTCCATGGCGGCATCGCCAACCGAGTGCGGGTCAATCTGCAGTGGATCGAATCGGAGGTGTTCGAGCGCGAGGATCCTTCGCCCTATCTCGGCGACGTGCACGGCATCCTGGTCCCCGGCGGTTTCGGCGAGCGCGGCGCCGAGGGCAAGATCGCCGCGGCCCGGTTCGCGCGGCTGCGCGAGGTGCCCTATTTCGGCATCTGCTTCGGCATGCAGATGGCGGTGATCGAGGCGACCCGGGCGCTGGTCGGCATCGTGGACGCCAATTCGACCGAGTTCGGCCCGACCGATGAGCCGGTGGTCGGCCTGATGACCGAATGGCTGAAGGGCAACGAACTCGAACGGCGGCTCCATGGCGGCGATCTCGGCGGCACCATGCGGCTCGGCGCCTATCCGGCCAGGCTTTCGCCCGGCAGTCGCTTGGCCGAAATCTACGGCGCCGAAGAGATCTCCGAGCGCCACCGCCACCGCTATGAGGTCAACATGGCCTATCGCGAGCGGCTGGAGGCGAAGGGATTGCGGTTTTCCGGCACCTCGCCGGACGGGCTTTTGCCGGAGATCGTCGAACTCGACGGCCATCCCTGGTTCATCGGCGTCCAGTTCCACCCGGAGCTGAAATCGCGGCCGTTCGATCCCCACCCGCTGTTCTCGTCGTTCATCGCGGCTGCGGTCGAGCAGAGCAGGCTGGTGTGATGGCGAGCGACGGCCGTGCCATCGACCATCTGGTGCTGCCGGTCGCCGGCCTTGATCGCGCCAGGGCCGCCTTCGGCCGCCTCGGCTTCACCGTTGCGCCCGACGCCCGGCATCCCTTCGGCACCGGCAATGCCTGCATCTACTTCGCCGATGGCCGCTATCTGGAACCGCTCGCGGTTATCGACGAAGCGGCCTGTGACGCGGCAGAAGCAGACGGGCTTGTGTTCGTCGCCCGCACCCGGCATTTCCTGGCCGCGGCCGGCGAAGGCCTCGCCATGGTGGCGCTGCGCTCCGATGATGTCGACGCCGACCGCCGCAGCTTCGAACAGGCCGGATTTTCAAGCGGTCCGCCATTCGAATTCCGCCGCAAGGCGAAGACCGATGCCGGCGAGATCGAGATCGGGGTGGAGCTTGCCTTTGCCACGACCCCGGACGCCGATCTGGTGACGGCATTCGCCTGCCGCCGGTTCGGCACCGAGGCGCTGTTTACGCCCGAATCCGTCGCCCATGCAAACGGCGCACGCGGCGTTGCGGGCGTCGTCATGACGGCCGAGAACCCGACCGACCATCAATACTATCTGCAGGCGATCACCAATTGCCGCGACCCGCATGCCTCATCGCTCGGGATCGAGGCGCACGGCGCCGGCTGTTCCCTTTCGATCGTCTCGCCGCGGGCGTTTGCGGCCATGTTCGGCGAGACCGTGCCGGAGACCGATCCGCTGCGGCTCAGGGCCTTTTCGCTATTGGTGGATGATCCCGACCGGCTGCGGCTGCTTCTGGAAGAGGCCGGTGTCGGCTACCGCCGCATTGGCGGGCGGGTCATCGTGCCGCAAGAAGACGCGCTCGGCACGACGATCGCTTTCGAGCCATCGCAGCGGTGATGTCTCGACGCGGGGATCAACCGGCGCGGATCGAGGCGACGAAGGTTTCCACCTGTTGCTTGAGCCGCTCGGCCTGACCGTTCACGGTCGCGGTCGACTCGCCGAGTTCTTCGGCGCTTCCCTGGTTCAAGCGCGCCGCCTCGCCGATGACGCAGATGTTCTCGGTGACCTCCGAGGTCCGGGTGGCGGCCCGCGCGATGCTGGCGCCGATTTCCTGTGCCGCTGCGGACTGCTCTTCGACGGCCGCGGCGATTGCGGCGGATATGCCGTTGATGCGATCGATCGTGGTGTCGATCTGCTCGATCGCCGACACGGCATTGCCGGTCGCGTTCTGGATCGAGCCGATCTGCGCGGCGATCCGGTCCGTCGCCTTGGAAGTCTGATTGGCGAGCGACTTGACCTCGGCGGCGACGACGGCAAAGCCCTTGCCCATCTCGCCGGCACGGGCCGCCTCGATGGTCGCGTTCAGGGCCAGGAGGTTGGTCTGCTCGGCGATGTCCTGGATCAGCGTCACGATCTGGCCGATCTGGTCGGAGGCTTCGGCCAGGCCGCGAATGACGTCATTGGTCTTCTTGACCTCTTCGGCCGCGTTCTGGGCGATTTTGGAGGATTCGGAGACCCGCGTCGAAATCTCGTTGATCGAGACCGCCATTTCCTCGGTTGCCGAGGCCACTTCGCTGACATTGGCGCTGGCATCCTCGGCGGCGCCGACCACCGTCGTCGCGCGCTCCGAACTCCGGGTCGCCCGTTCGACCATGGAGGAGGCTGCCGCCGCCATTTCGCCGGCGGACTGCGAAAGCGCCTTGGCAATATCGGCCACGCCGCTCTCGAGCGATTCCGCCATTTCGTTCAGGGCACGGCGCTTTTCTTCCTCGGCCTGGCGATCGCGCGCGATCTGCTCCGCTTTGAGGCGCCTGCGGTCGATCAGGCTCTGCTTGAAGAGCACCAGAGTGTTCGCCATGGTGTTGAATTCGGGAACCTTTTGCGCCCTGGAAATCTCGACATCGGCATCACCGTCGGCGAGCCGGCCCATGGCGGCGGTCATGGTGCTCAGCGGATTGAGGATGCTGCGCGCAATCACCGACGAAACGGCGCAGAGAAGGATCATGATGATAACGGAAAAGGTCCCCATGCGCTCGGCATCGGCCCAGAATATCGCATCGACGTCGTCGATGTAGACGCCGGTGCCGAGGATCCATCCCCACGGTTCGAAGCCCCGGACGTAGGACAGCTTGTCGATCGGCTGATCGGCGCCGGGTTTCGGCCACATATAGTCGACATATCCGGCGCCGTCGGCCTTGACGGTGTCGACGAAGGCGACGAACAGCTTCTTGCCGTTGGGGTCCTCGAACGCCGCAAGATTCCGGCCATCCAGTTCCGGCCGGATCGGATGCATCACCATGCGCGGCCGCATGTCGTTGATCCAGATGTAGTTATCGCCGGAATAGCGGAGCGCTTTGATCGCCGCCAGGGCCTTGGCCTTGGCGGCGTCTTCCGAGATCAGATTGGCGGCCGCGTCGGCCTGGTATTTGCTGACGATGCTGATCCCGGCCTCGACGATGGTGTTCAGTTCGGCTTTGCGGGCGTCGAGAATGCGGTCCCGGTTGTCATTCAGGGTGACACCGATTAAGGCTATGTTGCCGATGACGGCGACGATGATGATGCCCAGAATGCGGCCCGGGATGCCCGTCAAGCCGGTTTTCCACGAACCGATTGCTGCGGATTCGCCGCTGCGCTCTGCCATTTCATCTCTCCTGCGGGATGCTCCGCGAACGCAGCCATGAAATGCCGGTTCTGGTAAATAAATCCATAATCCGGGAAGTATTCCCGTGTTGTGGCCGCGCCGAACCAGCCAGAGGTTGAGATGACTCCCGATCCCGTTGTTTCAGTTGGTGAAACGCGTTTCTCCAATCAGGCACCGATAGCTCTGATCGCCGGGCCGTGCGCGCTGGAATCGCGGGCGCACGCGCTGGAGATGGCGTCCGCCCTGAAGGAGATCGCCGCCAGGCTTCAGATCGGCCTCGTCTTCAAGACCTCGTTCGACAAGGCCAACCGGACCAACCTTTCGGGCCGGCGCGGTGCGGGCCTTGAGGCGGCGCTGCCGGTGTTTGCGGAGATTCGCGAGACGCTCGGCCTGCCGGTGCTCACCGACGTGCACGAAGCCGGCCAGTGCGCGGTCGTGTCCGAGGCGGTCGACATCCTGCAGATCCCGGCCTTTCTCTGCCGCCAGACCGATCTGCTGGTCGCGGCTGCGCAAACGGGCCGGGTCGTCAACGTCAAGAAGGGCCAGTTCCTGGCGCCCGAAGGCATGCAGAACGTGGTCGCCAAGGTGACCGGCGCCGGCAATCCGCGGGTGCTCGTCACCGAGCGCGGTGTCAGCTTCGGCTACAACAGGCTCGTCACCGACATGCGGGCGCTGCCGATCCTGGCCGAGACCGGGGCGCCGGTGATCTTCGATGCCACCCATTCGGTGCAGCAGCCGGGCGGGCAGGGGGATGCGACCGGCGGCGAGCGCCAATATGTGCCGGTGCTGGCGCGCGCGGCAGTCGCCGTCGGCGTCGCCGGCCTCTTCATCGAAACCCATCAGGACCCCGACAAGGCGCCGTCGGACGGGCCGAACATGGTGCCGCTCAAGGACATGGAAGACCTGCTGAAAAGCCTGATTGCAATCGATCGGGTGGTGAAGGGCGCGTAGTCAGCGCCAATAGCGGAACCGGCCCTTGGCCATCCACGCGCCCATGCGCCATTGGCCCCGCGTCTCCATGGCGCCGTCCGGGCCGCTGCCATAACCGCCCGGCGGCCAGCGCGGCCCGAGCCGCGAGGTCATCCATCGCCCGAGATCGACATCGGGCGGCAGCGGGAAGTTCTCGCCGATCTCGCCGTCGATCATCAGCCGGCAGGTGCGGACCGGGATCATCTTCGGTTGCGTGCAGTTGATCCAGAAGATGCGGCTATGTCGCTGGGTCGCAAAGCCGGTCATGCGCAATTGCCGCGGGCTCGTCGCCGTCGTCAGGACGAGGTCGTAATCCATGGCGCCGGTATCGGGCATCACGCCGCCAAAGGGAAGGGCCTGGGCGCGCGCATGGTCTGCGGTTGCGCAGGCGACCGCTAGGCTAATTGCGATGGCGCCGGCAAGGCGACTGATGATCGTCATGACACGACAATACGACATGCGGGCCTGCCCACAATCCGTTCAATCGTCTCACCCCTCGCGCCGCAGCGCGCCGCGCGACAGCGCCAGCGCCACATAGGCGACGAAGAACACGACCATGACGAACGCAAAGCCGTGCGGGGGCACGAGGTCGATGCCGCCGCCGACGGCGGCCGGGCCGACCGCCATGCCAACCGAATACATCAGCACGAAGGCGGCATTGGCGGCGGCGAGGTCGCTGCCGGTGAAGCGGCTGGCCAGATGGGTGAGGCCGACGGTGTAGAGCCCGGCGATGATGCCGCCCCAGAAGAACAGCGTGGCACCGAAAGTGAGCGCGTTATGGGCGGCGAGCGGCAGCGCGGCGGCGCCGGTGGCGCCGATGAGGCCGATGATGAGGAGGAGGCGGCGCCGGTCCATTCGGTCGGCCAGGAGGCCGAGCGGGATCAACAGCATCATGTTGCCGATCGGCACGACGGCACTGAACAAGACCGCGGCGGCCTCGTCATAGCCGAGCCGCAGCGAATAGATCGGCAGCAGCGCAAAGAGCGAGCTTTCGACGGCACCGAACACCGCAACACCGAATGTGGCGAGCGGCACGGCGAAGATGAAGGCGACGAACGACATCCGCTGCGGTTCCGACAAGACCGGCTCGTCGCGACGGGCGAGGATGCCCGGGATTGCGGCGGCGGCGATAATCGCCGTGCCGACCAGGAAGGGCAGCACGCCGGCGCTGCCGACGGCGCTCAGAATGATCGGTCCCAGCGCGAAGCCGAGCGACAATATGGTGGCGTAGATGCCCATGAGCAGGCCGCGCCGGTGCGCCGGGGCGAGATCGTTGATCCAGAACTCACTCAGCACGAAGGCGCAGGTGAGCCCGATGGTGAACAGGGCGCGCAAGGGGAACCAGAGCCACAGATTCTCGACCAGGTAGAAGCCGGGGAAGGCTGCCGCGGTGAGCAGGATCGAAGCGGTCAGCAGGCGGACGGTGCCGAAGCGGAGCGCCAGCGGCGAAACGAACGGGCTGGCGGCCATAGAGACGATGCCGGCGAAGGCGGTGTTGACGCCGATGAAGGTGCCGCTGGCGCCGCGCGCTTCCATGACCAGCGCCAGCAGCGGATTGCCGAGCCCCACGGCGACGCCGACCGAGGAGATGGCGGCGATCGCAGCCACAATGCCGGGCGAGACGCGGCGTTCCTTTGCCGTTGCACCGGTCGGTGTCATCGGTCCTCCGGACAGGGCGTGGTGGTTCCGAGTGCGGACGTTAGATGTCTTCAGTGACGCCAATTTGGTCGCGCCGCAACCTGAATTTTGAACGGAGTGCCTTGAAAAACGTTGGCTCGAACAGGAGAGAGCCGGGGCATCCCCGACCTGTGCGTCATTCCCGCGAAGATAGAATACGCCTCGTGCTCGTCATTTTTGCGAACGCGGGGTGCTCACCCGTCGCCATTCCCGCGAAGAGCCCGTCCCCGCGCAGGCGCCATCGTGTTCACATAATCTCAAAAGCGGGATACGGTCGCGACATCGATCGATCGCCTGTCAGGTCGGATTTCAGGAAATATCTCTGTTCGAGCGTCGCCGAATTGATGCGATGGTTGGTTAGCGCGACCTTGCCTTTGTCCACCTTTCCCGCGAAAGCGGGAATCCAATTATCCCGTCGACACACTCTGTCATCGGCTATTGCGGATTGGAGAGTCGACTGACAAAACAAGCGCCAATAAGAGCGGATCGGCCAATAGACACCCGCTTTCGCGGGTGAGGTGCCAAGAGGCTGTCCTTGCGCGCAGATTTCTCGCGCCCAGAGCGGCGAAAACTGGCAAGACGTGTGAATCCCTTAGCGCGTAGGCGGGGACAGGCTTTTCGCGGGCGTGACGAAGGAGGGTGCGGGAGTGACGGAGGGGGCGGCGGAGCGCGGGACGGGACCGTCTAAATCATCACCTGCTGGAAGCCGCTGCCGCGCCAGAAATAATAGGGCACGGGCGCGGCCGGATCGGTGATGCTGCCGTCGGCGATTTTTGCGCCCAGATGTTCCAGCACCGTATGGGTGATGCCGGGCAGATCGAGGCCGCGCGCTGCGGCAAGGCTCAGCCAGGCGACGTCTTCGAGCTCGTCGGAAGGCCCGCGGCCTTCCGGCAGCGTCTCGCCGATGGCGTCGGCCTCGACGACCAGAAATCGGGTGTCGAAGCGGCGCGGTCGCCGCGGCGGCGTGATCGCGCGGGCGAGATAGCGGATGCCGGCGAGCGCCGGCACGATGCCGCGGGCGACGAATTCCTGCCAGTCGGGGTGATGCGGCGTGCACGCCGCCGCGCTCTTTTCGCCGATCAGGATGCCGGCTTCCTCATAGGTCTCGCGGATGGCGGCGAGCGCAATGGCGCGGGCCCTAGCTGCGCTCGGCCGCGTCTTCATGTCGGCCATCAGCTTTTCGCCGACGGCCGGATCGAGGTCAGAGGCGATCGGCGTGCGCCAGTCATGGGGGTCGACACGGCCACCGGGAAAGACGAATTTGCCGGGCAGGAATTTATGGCGCATGTGGCGCCGGCCCATCAGCACGCGCGGCTCGGCGCCGCTGCGGTCGAGCACGATCAGCGTGGCGGCGTCCTTCGGCCTGGTGTTGGTCCACTCCGTGCGCTGCTCAAACGTCGAGAGCCGCACATATCTGTCGGTCATCGCCGCCCCCTTCACCGTCGCCGGCCGCGCCGCGCCGGCAGGCGTCTTTTAATGCCTTTGCCGCGTTTGTCACGCCCGGCCGGGGCGCCGGGGCGGCCCTCGCTCAGCATTTCAAAGCGCAGCGCGCCTGCGACCGGCGCCGCCTCGACAAGCCGGACATCGACGGTGTCGCCGAGCCGGTAGGTCTCGCCGCTCACCTCGCCGACCAGCGCCTGCGCCGCTTCCTCGAAAAAGAAATAGTCCTCGCCGAGGGTTGCGATCGGCACGAAGCCGTCGGCGCCGGTGTCGTCGAGCCGGATAAAGAGGCCGGCGCGGGTGACCCCGGCGATGCGGCCGGTAAAGCCGTCGCCGACATGCTCGGCCATGAAATGGGCGATCAGCCGGTCGACGGTGTCGCGCTCGGCCGCCATGGCGCGGCGCTCGGCGGTCGAGATTTCGCCGGCGATCGTCTCCAGCCGGTCGTCGATGCCGCGCGGCAGGCCGTCCCTGCCGAAACGGAAGGCGCTGATCAGCGCGCGGTGGACGATCAGGTCGGCATAGCGGCGGATCGGCGAGGTGAAATGGGCGTAGCGGCGCAGGTTGAGGCCGAAATGGCCGATATTGGCGGGGCTGTATTCGGCCTGCGCCTGGCTGCGCAGCACCACCTCGTTGACGAGCGCGCCGTGCTCGGTCTCGGCGACGCGGGCGAGGATGCGGTTGAAGTCGGCGGGCCGGAAAGTGCCGGATTTCGGCAGTTTGATGCCGATGGTCGAGAGGAAATCGCGCAGCGCCTCGAGCTTGGCGAGCGACGGCGCATCGTGGATGCGGTAAACCAGCGGCGAGCGCTTTTCCTCAAGCGATTCGGCAGCGGCCACATTGGCCTGGATCATGAACTCCTCGATCAGACGGTGGGCGTCGAGCCGCGGCGGCACGATCACCCGGTCGACGGTGCCGTCGGGCTTCAGCACCAGCTTGCGTTCGGGCAGGTTGAGATCGAGCGGCTCGCGGGCGTCACGGCCCCTGGTCAGCACCGCATAGGCGTTCCAGAGCGGCCGCAGCACATGATCGAGTATCGGCCCGGTGACCTCGTCCGGGCGGCCGTCGATGGCTGCCTGGGCCTGGCCATAGGCGAGGCGGGCATGGGAGCGCATGACGATGCGGTGAAAGCCGTGGCGGCGCTTGTGCCCGGACTTGTCGAACACCATGCGCACGGCGAGCGCAAAGCGGTCCTCGCCGGCCTTCAGCGAGCACAGATCGTTGGAGATGCGCTCCGGCAGCATCGGCACGACGCGATCGGGGAAATAAACGGAATTGGCCCGCTTCAGCGCCTCGCGGTCGAGCGCTGAGCCGGGGCGGACGAAGGCGGCGACATCGGCAATGGCGACGGTGACGACGATGCCGCCGGCATTTTTCGGATCGTCATCGGCGGCGGCGTGGACGGCGTCGTCATGGTCCTTGGCGTCGGGCGGATCGATGGTGACGAGCGGCAGGTCGCGCCAGTCTTCGCGCGCAACCGTGTCGGCTAGATCGGCGGCCGCTTCCGCCTCGGCCAGCACGTCGTCGGGGAAGACGTGCGGGATGCCGTGCTGGTGGATGGCGATCATGCTGACCGCGCGTTCGCTGGAAAGATTGCCGATGCGCTCGACGATGTGCGCCTTCGCCGGCCCGAAGCGGCCGCTTTTCAGCGTCTCGGCCTCGACCAGATCGCCCTCACGAGCCGCGCCGGTGTCGCCGGCGGCGACGGTGAGCGGCGCCTGTTTGCGGTCGACCGGCTCGATGCGGCCGCCTTCGGGCGCCTCGCGGAAGACGCCGAGCACGGTGACTGGACGGCGGGCGAGGCGTTTGATCACCCGCGCCGAATAGCGCTCGTCGACGCTCGTCTCCGGCGTCTCGGTGATGCGGGCAAGCACCCGGTCGCCGATGCCGGGCGCCGGTACCCTGCGCTTGCCGCGCTCGAGCGCAATGACGATGACGGGTGCGCCGCCGCGCTCATTGTCCCAATTCGCCGGGCGGGCGACCAGTTCGCCGTCCTCATCGCGGCCGGTCACTTCGAGCACGGTGACCGGCGGCAGCAGGCCGGGACGGCCGAGCCGTTTGCCGCTCTTTTCGATCACGCCCTCGTCGACGAGATCGGCGATCATGCGGCGCAGGGCTGGGCGGTCGCCGGCGGCGACGCCGAAGGCGCGGGCGATTTCGCGTTTTCCCGCGCGGCCGGGATTTTCGGCGATGAAGGCGAGCAATTCCTCGCGCGAGGGCAGTTCGGCGGTGCCGTGCTTGCGTCTCGATCGCCCGGCCATAAAAGGCTCTAATCTGCGGATTTGCGGCGCCGGCCTGCCGGACGCTTGGCGCCGGCCTTTTCGGCCTTGGCGGCGATCAGCGCCAGCGCCTGATCGAGCGTGACTGCGTTCGGATCGGTGCCCTTGGGCAGGGTGGCGTTGATCCTGCCGTGATTGACGTAAGGACCGTAACGGCCGTCGCGCACGCTGATCTCGCCGCCGAGTTCAGGGTGTTCGCCAAGCGATTTCAGCGCCTGCGGCGTGCCGCGGCGGCGGCCGCCCTTCGATTTCTCCGCGATCAGCGTGACGGCGCGGTTGAGGCCGACGGTAAAGACCTCATCGACCGTATCGAGATTGGCAAAGACCCCGTCATGCAGGACGAAGGGACCGTAGCGGCCGATGCCGGCGGTAATTTCCTTGCCGGTTTCGGGATGGATTCCGACCGGGCGCGGCAGCGACAAGAGCCGCAGGGCTCGTTCCAGATCGATCGCCGCCGGGTCCCAGCCCTTGGGGATCGAGGCGCGCTTCGGCTTCGCCTCCTCGCCGAGCTGCACATAAGGGCCGAAACGGCCGTTGCGCAGGGAGACGGCAAGGCCGGTCTCCGGGTCGGTGCCGAGCACCAGCGGCTCGTCGCCGCTCTTTTCCTTGTCGGCATCGGCGCCGTCGGCGAGTTGCCTGGTGTAGCGGCAGTCGGGATAGTTGGAGCAGCCGATGAAGGCGCCGTAGCGGCCGATCTTGAGCGACAGACGGCCGTCGCCGCAGGACGGGCAGGCGCGCGGATCGCTGCCGTTCTCGGGTGCCGGAAAGACGTGGTCGCCGAGGATCTCATTTAAGGCTTCGAGCACTTCGGCGACGCGCAATTCCTTGATGCCGTCGACGCTTTCGGAGAATTCGCGCCAGAAATCGCGCAGCACATCCTTCCAGTCGAGGTCGCCGGCGGAAATCCGGTCGAGCTGTTCCTCGAGCGCCGCGGTGAAGCCGTATTCGACGTAGCGGGTGAAGAAGCTCGACAGAAAGGCGATGACGAGACGGCCCTTGTCCTCGGGGACCAGACGCTTCTTGTCGAGGCGGACATAGCCGCGGTCGCGCAGCACGGAGAGGGTTGCCGTATAGGTCGACGGCCGGCCGATGCCGATCTCCTCCATCTTCTTGATCAGCGTTGCCTCGGTGTAGCGCGGCGGCGGCTCGGTGAAGTGCTGGCCGGCCTCGATCGCGCGCCGCAGAAGCGGTTCGCCGGAATGCACGGCCGGCAGGCGCTTCGCCTCCTCTTCCTCCTCGTCGTCGCGGCCCTCCTGGTAAAGCGTCAGGAAACCGTCGAAGCGGACAACGGAGCCGGTTGCGCGCAGGTCGGCGGTGCGGTCACCGCTGCGGGCGTCGATCTCGATCGTGGTGCGCTCCAGTTCGGCCGATTCCATCTGGCTGGCGATGGTGCGCTTCCAGATGATCTCGTAGAGCTTGGCCTGTTCGGGCTGCAGCCGGGCGCGGACGCTGTCGGGATGGCGGCTGAGATCGGTCGGGCGGATCGCTTCGTGCGCCTCCTGGGCGTTCTTGGCCTTGGTGTGATAGTGGCGCTGCTTGGTCGGCAGATAGCGGTCGCCGAAACGGCCGGCGATCACGGAGCGGGCGGCGGCGATCGCCTCGGGGGCGATCTGGACGCCGTCGGTGCGCATATAGGTGATGAGCCCGGCGGTCTCGCCGCCGATATCGACGCCCTCATAGAGGCGCTGGGCGATCTGCATCGTCTGGTTGGCGGCAAAGCCGAATTTGCGCGAGGCTTCCTGCTGCAGGGTCGAGGTCGTGAACGGCGGCTGGGGATGGCGCCGCTGCGGTTTCGATTCGATCGAGCGGACGCTGAACCGGGCGGCTTCCAGCATCGCCTTGATGGCCATCGCCCGGGCCTCGTCGGCGATGTCGAGCCGGCCGATCTTGTCGCCCTCAAAGGCGGTCAGCCGGGCCTCGAAAGCCTCGCCCTTCTCGGTTGCCAGACGGGCCACGATCGACCAGTATTCCTGCGGCCGGAAACGTTCGATCTCGGCTTCGCGGTCGCAGACGAGCCGCAGCGCGACCGACTGGACGCGGCCGGCGGAGCGGGCGCCCGGCAGCTTGCGCCAGAGCACCGGCGAAAGGGTGAAGCCGACGAGGTAATCGAGCGCACGGCGGGCCAGATAGGCGTCGACCAGCGGCGCATCGATGGTGCGCGGATGGCGCAGGGCGTCGAGCACGGCCTGCTTGGTGATGGCGTTGAAGACGACGCGCTCGACCGGCTTGTCCTTGAGCACCCGTTTCCGGTGCAAAACTTCCAGCACGTGCCAGGAGATCGCCTCGCCTTCGCGATCCGGGTCGGTGGCCAGGATCAGCCGGTCGGCGCCCTTGACGGCGGCAGCGATGTCGGAAAGCCGCTTCCTGGCCTTGCCGTCGACCTCCCAGTCCATGGCGAAATCATCGTCCGGGCGCACCGAGCCGTCCTTCGCCGGCAGGTCGCGGACGTGACCATAGGATGCCAGTACGTGATAGTCGCTGCCGAGATACCGGTTGATGGTCTTGGCCTTCGCCGGCGATTCGACAATCACAATATTCATAACGTCCTGCGCAATACTGGTCTTGTCTGTCGTTGCCGCGGTTAAGCGGCGCGATGCCGCCGAACGCCGCGCCGATCCCGGCCGTCGCCCGCGGATCGGAAGCGGCCGCCGCCAGGCCGTGCCGGTCAGGCGCCGCCCAATTCGAGGGCGCGGCGAAGATCGGCAAAAGCGATGCCCGTGTCAAATCTCATCCGAATTGGGCCCGTCATTTTTCGGAACCGCCGGGCGCGAGGTTGAAATCGTTACATCCCGAATACAACCTATGCGTTATTATTTTTGCATAATGACCTGTAGAAGCGAAACGCGATCCGTGTTAAAACAAGGAGTTGTGTAACACGTATTGGTTGTATTCCGGTTGCGGCCGGTGGTGTAGAGGGGTCGACAATGCCGCGGGGCGGGAACAATGAACAACACATCGCGCTCGACACGCCGTCGCAAGCCGCAGACTACATTTCGCGCATGACCCGCGAACTCACCGAAATCGCGCGCCGCCACGATCTCGGCTTCCTGAGCTATCTTCTGACGATGGCGCACGAGGAATCGGTCGCCGAAGCCAATCGCATCAAGGTCGACGTCGACTGACAACGGCCGCCGCGCCGCCGCCGTTTTTCCCGTTCAATCGCCGTCGCCGCCGTAATCGCTGTCGTCGAATCCGGAAATGTTATCGTCTTCAGACGGGCGGTTCGGTTTTCGCCAGTACAGCAACGCCATGACCGTGCCGATCACGGCCAGGATCGCGAGCGGCATGATGACGTCCATGGTCGCCTCGCCTGTTTCGGACCAGAGCGCTTTTCGTTTGAGTTGAATCACTCAAAGCGCTCTATCTTTTATCTTGGAGCGTATTCTTATCCGAAAACCGGTTCCCACTTTTCGGGAATACGCTCTAACGTCCTTCGCGCCGGCTCATGAAGGCCAGCCGCTCGAACAGGTGCACGTCCTGCTCGTTCTTCAGGAGCGCGCCGTGCAGCGGCGGGATCAGCTTTTTGGGATCGCGCTCGCGTAAGAGTTCCGGGGCGATGTCCTCGGCCACGAGCAGCTTGATCCAGTCGAGCAGTTCCGAGGTCGACGGCTTCTTCTTCAGCCCGGTGACCTCGCGGATGTCGTAGAAGATCGACAGCGCCTCGTTCAGCAGCCGTTTCTTCAGGTCGGGGAAGTGCACGTCGACGATCTCGCGCATCGTGTCGGCATCGGGGAATTTGATGTAGTGGAAGAAGCAGCGGCGCAGGAACGCGTCGGGCAGTTCCTTCTCATTGTTCGAGGTGATGATCACGACCGGGCGCTGGCGGGCGGTGATCGTCTGGCCGGTCTCGTAGACATAGAATTCCATGCGGTCGAGTTCCTGCAGCAGATCGTTGGGAAACTCGATGTCGGCCTTGTCGATCTCGTCGATCAGCAGCACCGGCCGGCGCTCGGCGGTAAACGCCTCCCACAGCCGGCCGCGCTTGATGTAGTTGGCGATGTCGTGGACGCGTTCGTCGCCGAGCTGGCTGTCGCGCAGCCGCGACACCGCGTCATATTCATAGAGCCCCTGCGCCGCCTTGGTCGTCGACTTCACGTGCCATTCATAGAGCGGAAGGTCGAGGGCGCCGGCGATCTCGCGGGCCAGCACGGTCTTTCCGGTGCCGGGCTCGCCCTTGACCAGCAGCGGCCGCTCCAGCGTGATCGCCGCGTTGACGGCGACCCGCAAATCCTCGGTGGCGACGTAGTCGGCTGTTCCTTCAAAACGCATCGCGACGGCCTTCTTCTCTCAAGCGGCGCCAAGTTAGAGCCTTTCATGGCTTGTGTGAACCATTCTGACGGAGCGATTTTGCGACAAGATCAAGCCGCGTCGCGCACGGCCATACCGGGCGTATGGTCAAGCGGCGCGGCGCCGGAATTGGCGCAAAAGCGCCCGTCCCTTCGGGTTTCCGATTGGCGGACGCCCGAAGGCGAACCGGTCTCGGCCGATGCCCCACATCGCCCATCGACCGGCTCCCCTCCGGATCGTCTCGCCAATCGTGAAACAGAATTGATTCAGACAAGCCATGAAAGGCTCTTAGCGCAGACGGGGCGGCTTTCAAGCCCGCAAAGGCAGTGCGCAAGAACCGGCAAAACTTGCCGGGGATCCGCGGCGAAACCTGCCGGGTCCCGCGCCGCCATGCCCGCCCGTTGGAAAAAACGCCATAAAATCAACGATTGGATTCTGGCACGCCGTTTGCGACCGGTTGCGGGGACGGCACGACCAGGCCATTCGCCGTCGCGTCACTCAGTTGGAGGGTAAAGCGGTATGGGTATCTATGGTGCGATGACCACGGCGGTCACGGGCTTGCGGGCGCAGTCAAAGGCCCTGGAGTTGATTTCCGGCAACGTCGCCAATTCGCAGACCACCGGATATAAGCGCTCCGATTCGAACTTCGTCGATCTGATCACGGATTCAGATCCGAGCCAGCAGAAGGCCGGTGGTGCCATCTCTCTGTCGCGGGCGACCAACGACGTGCAGGGCGACATCCAGAGCGCCGAAAGAGAGACGTTCATGGCGATCAATGGCGACGGCTATTTCGTCGTCGATACCGCTTCCGGCCGCACCGACAATGCGCCCGTCTTCGCCGGACAGGACCTCTATACGCGCCGCGGCGATTTCGAGGTCGATCGCGACGGCTTTCTGGTCAACGGCTCCGGATACTATCTGAAGGGCTACGCGATCGATCCGAACACCGGCAATCCGAGCGGCAGCGTCGTCTCGCCGATCCAGGTCACCAACGATTTCCTCGAGGCGGAAACGACGACGCGGATCAACTATCGCGCCAATCTGGCGGCCTATCCGCTCAGCGCCGACGCCGATCCGGACACGGCGAACAGCGAATTGATGAATCTGTCAGCCTATTCGGTCGCGGCGACCACGGCGACCGGTCCGAACCAGATCACCGGTGCGGAATCGTCGACCTTCGTCGATGACACCGTTTCCGGCGGTGCCATCACCACCTACACCTCCACCGGCCAGGCGGTGAACGTCCAGTTCCGCTGGGGCAAGGTCGACTCGGTCGCAAACGGCGGCACCGACACCTGGAACCTCTTCTATCTCACCGACACCGATGCGACCGGCACGACGGCCGCATGGCAGAATGCCGGCATCGACTACACCTTCGACACCAGCGGCAAGATGACCGCGCCGGCGTCCGGTACGGTGGCGTTGAGCGGGGTGACCGTCGACGGCACCACGGTCGGCAATATCAGCCTGGTTCACGGGTCGTCGGGCATGACCCAGTTCTCCGATTCCAACGGAACGGTCAAGGTGACCGAGCTGGCGCAGAACGGTTATCCGGCCGGCGAACTGGTCGGCGTCTCGGTCAGCGATACCGGCCGCGTCGTTGCCACCTATACCAACAACCAGCAGATCGAGATCGCCGAAGTCGTGCTGGCCAGCTTCAACGCCGACAACAAGCTGCGCAAGCTCGATGGCGGCGCGTTTGCCGCGACCAGCGATTCCGGCACCGCCATCCTCGGCGCCAATGGCTCGATCATCGGCTCGGCGCTCGAAGCATCCAACGTCGATATCGCCGACGAGTTCACCAAGCTGATCATCACCCAGCAGGCCTATGCGGCGAACACGCGAATCGTCACCTCCGCCGACGAGATGCTTCAGGAAGCCCTGAACATGGTCCGGTAATCCCTGCGGCGTCCCGGGTGCGGGCGTCCCCAGGAAAAGTGTTAGAGGCGTATCATGGGACTGTTCGGCGCACTGAATGTTGCCGTTTCCGGACTCCGGATCAACCAGCAGGGCCTGGAGGTCGTCTCCGGCAACATCGCCAATTCCGAAACGCCGGGGTACACCCGCAAGACGCTCGGCCAGTTCGAAACCGCCATCGGCGGGCAGATCATCGGCGTGCGCAGGACCGAAGTCGGCCGCGAGCTCGACGCGCTGCTGCAGCGCCAGATCCGGTCCGAAGGCGCCAGCAGCGGTTATTTCGACGTCCGCAAGGACTACCTCGCCCGCCTCGACCAGAGCCTCGGCATTCCGGGCGGCGCCAACGCGCTCGACACGCTCTACAACAATTTCACTACGGCGCTGCAGGCGCTGACGACGAGCCCGGATTCGCCGTCGGTGCGGACCAACGTGATCAACGAGGCCAGCTTTTTCGCCAGCCGGCTGAACACGCTCTCAGGTGATATCCAGGCGATGCGGACCGAAGCCGAAGTGCGGCTCGCATCCGCCACCGACGAGGTCAACGCGCTGCTTGTCGAGATCGAACGGCTCACCAATGTGGTGATCGCGCAATCCTATCTCGGCAATCCGGAGGCCTCGCTGCTCGATCAGCGCGACCGCAATATCGACCAATTGTCCAAGCTGCTCGATGTCCAGGTCGTCAACAATGACGGCGCCGACCTGAAGATCTTCACCAATAGCGGCGTGGCGCTGTTCGACAAGACGGCGGTGACGCTGACCTTCGATCAGCGCAGCCTCGTCACGGCGACGAACCATTACTCGACCGATCCCAACGCGCGCGGCGTCGGCACGATCATGATTTCGTCCGGTGTCGGCGAGGTGGATTTGTTGTCGGCCAACTACATCCGATCCGGCGAAATCGCCGCCTATGTGGAACTGCGCGACAGGACCCTCGTTGATGCGCAGGCCCAGCTCGACGAGATCGCCCACAATCTGGCCCTGGCGCTGGGCACGACCGAGACCGCCGGCACCGCGGCTGCGGCCGGGGCACAGACCGGCTACGCGCTCGATATCGCGGCGCTGGGCCAACCTGGCGATTCGGTTACGCTGAACTATACGGAGAACGGCACGGCCAAGACGGTGACCTTCATTAGGGTCGACGATCCGACGGTGCTGCCGCTCTCCAATGACGCGACCGCAAATCCGGACGACATGGTCATCGGCGTCGATTATTCGGGCGGTGCGGCTGCTGCGGCCAACTGGCTGGTCGCCAATCACGGCCTCAGCGGCATCACCATCGCCCAGCCCGGCGGTGCCGGCACGACGACGCTGCAATTCCTCGACGACGGCGCGGCCGCAACCACGGACGTCTCCGGCGTTGCGGCAAGCGTCGCCGAGACCGGCTTTTCCTCCGGCAATTCGGCCGCCCCGGTCTTCGTCGACGGCGCGTCGAACGCGGTCTATTCGGGCGCGCTCGACGGCCATACCCAGAAGCTCGGCTTTGCCGCCCGTATCGCGGTCAATACGAATTTGGCCGCCAATCCTGCCCATCTCGTGAAATACGCGGCGGCGACCGAGGCCGGCGATCCGACCCGGCCGATGTTCCTGTTCGACCGGCTGACCCAGGACACCCGGCACTTCACCTTCGCCAGCAGCATATCGGCGAGTTCGGGCGCCTATGGCGGCACCGTCAGTTCCTTCATCCAGGAGGTCGCCGCCTATACCGGACAGATCGCCGACATGGCCGCGCGCGAAAAGGAGGGGCAGGACATCGTCATGGCGTCGCTCGAGGCCCGCTACAGCGAGACCTCCGGCGTCGATATCGACGAGGAGATGACGCGGCTGATCATGCTGCAGAATTCCTATGCCGCGAACGCCCGGGTGATCTCGGTGGCCCAGGAAATGCTCGATCAGCTTCTGAATATGTGAGGATCGTCATGGCGATTTCGAACGTTTCCTCTCCGCTGACGGTGATGGCGCAGCGCCTGACGGCGATGCGCAGCCAGTTCGACGATCTGCAGCGCCAGCTCGCCACCGGCAAGCACGCGGAAACCTATGCCGAGCTCGGCCGCGATGCGAGCCTGACGATCGGGTTCCGCGCCAAGCAGGCGGCGATTTCCGGCTATCAGGAGACGATCCGCGACGTCGGGCTGCGGCTCGACATGATGCAGTCGGCGCTGACCCGTCTCGATGCGATCGCGCTGGAGGCCAAGGGCGCGATCACCGCGCATCCGTTCGATTTGACCAATGGCAAGCAGACCACGGCCCAGCAGAGCACGCGGGAGCGGCTCGAAGAGATGGCGAGCCTGCTTAATTCCAACATCCATGGCCGCTATCTGTTCGCCGGCATGGGCACGGACCGGCCGCCGGTGCTCGACATCGACACGATCTTCTACGGCGACGGAATCCGTGACGGGCTGCAGCAGGTCGTCTCCGAACGGCGCTCCGCCGATCTCGGCGCCGACGGTCTCGGGCGCCTGACGCTGACCGCCGCCGGCACCAGCGTCACCGTCGCGGAGGCCGTGGCGGCGATGCCGTTCGGCTTCGACGTGGTCGGGGCGACGACGACCTCGTCGGCGGTGTCGATCACCGGCCCGGTCGGCGCAACGAACGCGGTGACGGTCGACTTCACCGGGCTGCCTGTTGCCGGCGAGAGCGTGCGGCTGACGCTCAACTTGCCCGACGCCACCAGCAAGGATTTGGTGCTGACGGCGACCACCGACACCCCGCCGGGCGAAAATGCGTTCACGATCGGCGCCACCGCGGCGGCGACGGCGGCGAATTTCAACACCGCGCTCGACACGGCAATCAAGGCGAGCGCGGTCAGCGACCTCGCCGCGGCGTCTTCCTACGCGGCGGCCGAGGATTTCTTCGACAACAACCCGCCGCAGCGGGTCGACGGGCCGCCCTTCGACAGTGCGACGGCTTATGTCGCCGCACCCGGCCCGAACGACACGGTGATCTGGTATGCCGGCGAAGACGGCGCAACGGCGGACCGGGAAACGGCGCTTGCGCGCATCGACGACAATGTGACGGTGAAATACGGCGCCCGCGCCAATGAAACCGCGCTGCGCTGGGCGTTCCAGCACATGGCGGTGTTCGCGGTCGAGGAATTCTCCATCGCCGACGCCAACGCCGAGGCCCGCTACGAGGCGCTCGCCGAACGGGTGCGCCCGGCGCTCGACGATCCCTCGGGCGTCAAAAGCCCGCGCAGCGTCGGCACCGACCTCGCCTTCGTCCAGCAGGCCCTGGAGGCGGCCGAGGAACGCAACGCCGCCGGCGATGTGATGATCACCGACATGATCAACGATATCGAGGGCATCGACCAGGAAGAGGTGGCCATGCGGATGGTGGCGCTGCAGACGCGGCTTGAGGCGAGCTATCAGGTGACCGCGATCCTGTCGCGGCTGACGCTGACCAATTATCTGTAGGCTGAAGCGGCGCTTTCAAAGACGGATGTTCGTGCTGACGATCTGAACGCCGTCATTGCGAGGCGCCGACAGGCGCCGCGGCAATCCAGCAAATGGCTCAATGAACCGGATTGCTTCGTGTATGCATCAAAGCGACGATGTGACGCTGCAAATTACCGATAAACACCGCATGTGCTTTTACGCTCAGCACAGCCAGTGGTTCCCCGCTTTCGCGCTTGGGGATGCACACTTCTTGCCGATTTGCGCCGCTCTGGGTGGAAAATCTGTGCGCAAAGCGAACCTTTTGGCACCTCACCCGCGAAAGCGGTGTCCATTGGCCGATCCGACATTGTTTGCGCTTGTTTTGTAAGGCAAAACTTCAATTCACAACAGCCGAGGACAGTGCGTATCGAGAGGATAATTGGATTCCCGTCCCCGCCTGCGCGGGGACAGGCTTTTCGCGGGAAAGGTGGACAAAGGCACGGTCGCGCTAACCGGCCATCGCATCAATTCGGCGACGTTCGAACAGGGATATGTCCTGAAATGCGACGCGTCAGGCGATCGATCGATGTCGTGCCGATATGCGGCTTTTGAGATGTGTGAATCCCCTAGCGCTTTCGCGGGGAAGGTGGTTGATTGATGCGCAGGAGCCAACACCACCCACCGTTCCCGCGGAAGCGGGGACCCATTGGCCGATCCGTCCTCATTGGCGCTTGTTTTGTCGGTCGAATCTCCAGTCCGCAATTGCCGATGACAGAGCGTATCGAGGGGATAATTGGATTCCCGTCCCCGCCTGCGCGGGGACAGGCTTTTCGCGGGAAAGGTGGACAAAGGCACGGTCGCGCCAACCGACCATCGCATTAATTCGGCGACGTTCGAACAGGGATATGTCCTGAAATGCGACGCGTCAGGCGATCGATCGATGTCGTGCCAGTATGTAGCTTCTTGAGATGTGTGATACCAGCGGCACTTATACCAACCGTCATGGAGTTTGACCCCTCTGACCGGGATGATTTTCCGTCGTGGCACGAAGCGTCCGAGCGCAGTGATGCCATAGCATCATAAGCGAGGCGCGACAAAGCCACGGCGGAAAAGCACCCGGCCTTCGGTGGCTCAAATCGGTCCATCGGGTGCGTTGCGGCGCTTGCCCGATGCCCCACATCGCGCTGCGCGCCACGCCTGCCCGAGTGAACCGATTTGAGCCCATCAGATGAGTCA
>JANQEG010000103.1 GCA_028278505.1 Rhodobiaceae bacterium | reverse complement strand
GTTGAGGATCTCGATTTCTTCCCCGCCGCGGGTTTCGACGAGCCGCTCGGCGGCGCGGATCAGTCGCGAGGGCAGCCGCTGCGCATCATCGCTCGCGACGAATATGGACGAATTGGCAAGGACGACGACGAGGGCGAGGCAAAAACCGTCGATCGGACCGGCAACTCTGCGCAGGGAGGAGCGGCGGGTAACCTCCTTGGAAACTCTTCTCAGCCGTAACAACATATCCAACTCCCACGCTGCGTCCTTCATTGGTCGCGTCGGGGAGCAAAAAGGTTCTATGGCGCGTTAGAGCGTCGGGCGATAAGGTTGATTCAATTCTGTTTCACGATTGGCGTGGCAGCCCGCCGGTGAGACGCTCGCCGCGCGATGTGGGGCATCGGGCAAGAGCGGATCGACTGCGGATGCCCGCCAATCGGAAATCCGAAGGAACGGGCAGATTTGCGCCAATTCCGACGCAAAGCCGCTCGACCGGGCCACCAGCCCGCCCTTCGCGTCTTTGCTTGATCTTGTCACAAATCTGCTCCGTCAGAATGGTTCAACCTTGTCGCCCGACGCTCTTGGTGCGAAATACGACAGCGCAGGACGTTAGAGGCCGTCGTTGCGTCGACCGGCACCGCGATGCGGCACCCGATGCGCGCCGACCATATAGGAAATTGCCCAGGCGTGGGGGATTAAGCTGCGCGGGAGAGCGTCTGTGTCGGTTTCGCCGGCGGCGAGTCTTTCGGCGCCTGGGCGTTGCCGAGCTTTGCCGGCAGCCCCGCCGCGGCGTCGTCGAGCGCCGCATCGGCCTTGCCGATCTGATCGGAAATCTCGCCCGACAATCCGGCGAGTGCGGTTGAGATGTCTTCGATTTCCTTGAGCAGCTTGTTCAGGCCCGGCGACGCTCCGCCGGCGCGACTGGAGGCGATCGAGGTGTCGAGAGCCGCGAACGCGGCGCGTTCGGCAATCGTCGACATTGTCGCGGCGAGCGCCTCGAAGCCGCGTATCGTGTTTGCGACCGACTGGGTTGCTTCGCCGAGGCGCTCGGCCGAGTGCATGACCCGGTCGACTTCACGCCCCCAATCGCCCTTGCAGTCGCGAATATATTGCGCCCGCATAAGCAGGGCGTCGGCCGTATCGGAGAGGAAATCAAGACGCTGCAACGCGGCTTGCGGGTTCGGTTCGCCGCCGTCCGCCGGTCCGCCGTCGCCGGGCAGGAAAGGTTCGGCATCCGGCAGTTTGCGCCCGGCGGCGATGCCGAGCGCCACGGCGGTGTCCGCCAATTGACGGGTCAGCGCCGGCACCTTGCGGCCGAGCGCCTCGGCGATATCGGCATCGCCGCGGCTGCGTTCGGCGATCGCTTCGAGCACGCCATTGATCGCGACCGCGGCGCTCCGGTGGTCGCCGAGATAGGCGGCAGGCGGGATATGCCGGTAGCTCCGCCCCGCGGCCGCAGCAGAAACGTTGCTCACCGCATCATTGAGGAACATTTCGGAGATATCGAGCAGCCGGTTCACGGCACGGGCGAATTCGCCCGCCTTGGTCGAGGCGTCGACGCCGCCGAGCCGGGCGCTCATATGTCCGGCCGAGGCGGCGCGGCAGACGCGGATCGCTTCGTCGAAGACCGGCTGGGTCTGGGCGGTCGTCGTCAGCAGGCTTTCGATCAGCCGGTCGAGCGCATCGCCGAGCCGGCCGAATTCGGTCTCGGCAGCGGGAACCGGGCGGGTCGGCAATTGCCCGTTGAGGCCGGCGCGGCAGACCGCGATCGCATCGAACGTCTCGCGGCGGAGCGCGATGAGAGCGTGCAGGACAAGTGCCAGCGGCGCCAGTGCGGCGAGAACGAAAAACGACCACGCCCCGCCATGCGGATAGATCAAAACCAGGGAAAGCAGGATCGCGAGGGCGGCGGCGCCGATCGCTGTAAATCCGACGATGAAGCTTGAAACCTTGAGGCGCATGTAAAGAATTCCGGACCGAGATGTTTCAGGGCTGACCCGGCACGTCCTTGCGCCGTAAGATCGCCGTGAGGTTACGGCGCTCTTCGACTGTGCCGACGACACCAATTCAACCGGTCGGGATATTACGTTGTTTTATGGTTAACGGAGCGTTAACTCGGGCCGGTGAGTCCTCTATTCCCCGCGTTATTTCAGTGGACCGTTTGGTCAAAAACCCTTCATGTTTGCGGTATGAAATGTTAGCCTTAATGTGTTCTTAAGCGGTCCCGGCCGATGATCCCGAAGGGTTCGGCGGGGCGTGTCCGCCGGCCCGGTTGTCGTCACAGCGTTTGCTGCACTGATCGGCGCATGTTCCGGTTTGGCGCGCGTAACGGGTATCGCCATTTGGGGAAACGATCGATGCAGTTCCACCGTCCGATCGGAACGTTTGCCTGTCTGATTGCGGCCGCCGCATTTCTGTTCTCGGGATATTCGGCTGAGGCCGGTGGACGCGACTATGCCGACCGCCAGTTGATCGACGGCTTCAAGCGAACGGTTTTCGGACTGGAATATGGCGGCAGCGGCGGCGCCGCCGCCTATGTCAAGAAATACCGCCGGCCGGTGCGGGTGTTCATCGACAATCGCTCCCGGATCAACCGCCGCCGGGCGATCATCGGCTTCGTCAATTCGCTCCGCCGTTCGATCGGCGGGCTCGACATCGCCGTTGTCCGCAACGCCGTGCACGCCAATTTCCGCGTTTATGTGGTCGACCGCGGCCAGTACCCGGCTATCGTCAGCAGCGAGGTGCTCGGCGACCGCGGCGCCCACGCGCCGGGCAAGTGCATGGTGCGGGTGCTGTCGACCCGCAGCGGCATCAAGTCGTCCTCGGCGGTCATCGTCTCCGACGAGGGCGAGCGCCTGTTCAGGCGGTGCATGATCGAGGAACTGCTCCAGGGCCTCGGCCCCTTGAACGATGATCCCCGGCTTTACGACAGCGTCTTCAACGACGCCTCGAAACGGGCCTCCTTCACCCGCCACGACCGCTACATCCTCAACATGCTCTATCACCCCGAAGTCCGGGCCGGAATGACGAAAGGCGAGGTCGGTCGGGTGCTGCCGGCGGTGGTCGACGACGTCCGCAAAACCGTCCGTTGATTGGCGATCGGTCCGCCGTTCCCGCCGAGTTTCGGCTTGCGGGCCGGCGCCGATAGGTGCGACAGTCGCGTGCCGGACGCTCCGTCCGGCCGGAGATCAACGATGCGGTCTGTTCGTCGGGCGCTCAGCGCCGTTATCCTGTCGATGCTGATGGTTGCGGTCGCCGCCGCGGCGACGGGACGCTCGAATTTCAGCGACCGCGAGCTGATCGACGGCTTCTCGCGAACCGTGTTCGGGGCCGAGAGCGGCGGCTCCTTTGCCGACCGGCGGCGGGTGAAGAAGTTCGCCGGGCCGGTCTATGTCCGCATCTACAACACCGCCCGCCGCGACCGTTCCGCCGAAGTGATCCGCTTCATCCGCATGCTCGACAAGAGCGTGAAAAATCTGCGCATCCGCACCACCCGTTCCGACTCCAAGGCCAATATGGTGGTCTTTCTGGTCGAGCGCCGCCGCTATCGCGAGGTGATCCAGGAGACGCTGCTCGCCTGGGGCCACGACACCCGGTTCCTGGAGATGAACGATTGTTCGGCGGTCGCCGAGGCGCGCAATTACAGAATGCAGCAGGCCTTCGTCTATATCGTCGTCGACGAAACCCGGCGCGCCTTTCGCCACTGCATGGTCGAGGAAATCCTGCAAAGCCTCGGCCCGGTCAATGACGATTGGCGGCTGAAGCACAGTATTTTCAACGATTACAATAATTTCGACAAATTCGGCGTGTTCGACTGGTACCTGCTCAACATGCTCTACGACCGGCGCATCAAGCCGGGCATGAGCGAAAGCGAGGCCCGCAAGGTGCTGCCGACGGTCATTGCCGATGCCCGCAAACGCCTGCGCCGGGCGATGCCGGCGTTGCGATCCCAGTAAAAACCACCATTGCGGATCGTATTTACCAATCGCAAACCAATAAAAAAAACCAAACAGAAACCATGACAAAAAGTTACCGGCAGATGTCGGTGGCGGGCTGCCGATTTTCACTTTTCGGTCGGAAATCGCCTCTTATCCTTGAAACATCGAGGAGCTTCGCCTGCGCATAATTCAACGAGGTGTCAAAGCAAACACCGGTTTCGCTCCTTTCGCCGGGTGATCCTCATCACCCAGAGAACAACGGACGGAATGTGTTGAGTACGTCGATGAATAGAATGCTTCTCCTTGTCGCCACATTGGTGATTGCCGCGCCGGCGCTGAACGATGCGACCGCCGCCTCCGACGGCCGCAACGTGCCGGTCAAACTTTCCCGTCAACTCGTCGATCCGTGGGTGATGCAGCTACGCCCGAGCACGCGTTTCGGTGCGAGCCGCCAGCGCCTGGTTTCGCCGCGATACCGCAGCGAAACCCGCCAGCGGGCGACCCGGACCCGCGCCGTGCAGAGCCCGCGGATCCGGCGCCAGGACCGGGTCGCGTCGTTTTCGCGCGCCCGCACCGCCGCCCCGTCGGTGAGCAAGAAAAAGACAACCCGGCAGGTCGCGCCCGAATTCCTGCCGACCGTCGTCGACTATGACGGCGGCCAATCGAAGGGCACGATCATCATCGATACCGGCAGCCGCTATCTCTATCTGGTCGAGGGCAACGGCCGGGCGCGGCGCTACGGCGTCGGTGTCGGGCGGCCGGGTTTCGAATGGGCCGGGACCCACACGATCAGCCGCAAGGCGGAATGGCCCGACTGGCGCCCGCCAGCCGAGATGCGCAAGCGTCAGCCCAAACTTCCGGTGTTCATGGCCGGCGGTCCGCGTAACCCGCTCGGTGCCCGGGCCATGTATCTCGGCTCGACGCTCTATCGCATCCACGGCTCCAACGAGCCTTGGACGATCGGCCACGCGGTCTCCTCCGGCTGCATCCGCATGCGCAACGAGGACGTGATCGATCTCTACGGTCGCGTCGATGTAGGGACCAAAGTGATCGTCCGCTGATCTGACCTCCCCTGCGATAGCCAGCACGCAAAGCGAACGGCCGCCCCTCGGGGCGTCCGTTCTATTTGTCTCGTTGGTCGGTGTTCAGTATCGCCGCAGCGGCGGGCGATCGGCGAAGGCCGGCGTTTCGCTGATCGGCTTCTTCAGGAGGCTCGGCCGTCCGCTCTGCGGGCCGGGCGAGGGGGCATGCACCGGAGGAGGGGCCGGCCGTTCGGCGGCCGCTTGCGCGTGCGGCATCAGCGGATCGTCCGCGTCGATCTGCGTGTCGGCCGTGATCGTCCGCCACTTCTCCACGATCTCACCGAGGAATTCCTTGCTGTTTTCGACGTCGCTCTCAATGTCGACGGCGCCGCTCAGCCGCATCAGGCTCTTCGGCATGCGATCGGGCGGCAGTTCGCCGAAGCGCAGGCGCATCGGCATGGCGACCGCGTCGCCGAAGGCGATCGCTTCGCGGCTGCCCAGCGACGGCAGGAATTCGAGCATGCTCGAAGCGGCATCGGACACCGCGGCACGGACGATCGAATGGTCGTGATCGTTGGCGAGCCGCATGGTGATCAGCGAATTGCACTGCGACAGGATCGTCGGATCCAGTTCCGACGGCCGCTGGCTGACGACGCCGAGAAAGATGCCGTATTTGCGGCCCTCCTTGGCGATCCGCGAGATCGCCCGCTTGGTCGGCCCGAAGCCGCGGTCGCGATCGGCGGGCACGTAGCGATGGGCCTCTTCGCAGACCACGACCGTCGGCACCTTGCCGTCGCTCCACACGCCGAGGTCGAACGCCAGCCGGCACAGGACCGACACAAGCGAATCGACGATTTCCGACGGGAAGCCGGCGATCTCGACAATGGTGATCGGCTTGTCCTTGATCGGAATGCGGAACAGCTGCCCGAGCACCGACGACATTTGGTCGTCGACGGTCAGCTTGCCGAACATGAAGGCGTAGCGGGGATCGAACACGACCGCTTCGATGCGCGCCTTGAGGCTGCGATAGGTGTGCAGCTTGGTCTTGTTCTCCAGGCTGCCGATGCGGGTGTCGAGCGCGGCCAGGAGATCGGAGATCCGATAGGGAACCGGCGTGTCGACGGTGTAGTTGATGTTTGTCCCCTCGCGCCGGCGCAAGCTCTGGCCGGGTGCGATATTGTGCCCCGCCGCGTACTGTTTCTTGGCGATGGGGATGAGTTCGGCGAGGATTTCGACCTCGGTCTCGACCCCCGGCCGTCCCTTGAAGATGACGTCGACGATCTCTTCGAAGTTGAACATCCAGAACGGCAGATTGGTGTTGTTCGGATTGACGAACTCGGCCTTGTCGCCGAACGAGGCGCGGTATTCGTTGTGCGGATCGATCATCAGGATCCGGACCTGCGAAATCTTCTTCAGCACTTCGCGCAGGACCACGGCAACGCCGCAGGACTTGCCGACGCCGGTCGTGCCCAGAATGGCGAAGTGGCGCGACAAGAGGCCGTTGGCGTCGACGATCGCCTGAACCGAATCGTCCTGCTGGAGCGAGCCGATATTGACGGCGGCCGAATAGCTTCGGTTGTAGGCGGTCTCGAGTTCGGCGCCATTGACCAGGAACGCCTTGTCGCCGATGGTCGGATAGGTGCCGACGCCGCGGCGGAACTCCAGCGACTTGCCGTATTTCGGCGGCATGATCTCGCCGACCAGTTCGGCTTCCACGACATTGCGCGTCGCCTGCAGGCCGTCGACCGTCAACTGCTCCAGCCGCATCGCCGAGATCATGCCCAGGACCTCGGTGCGACCGGTGTTGATCTTGAGGATGCGGCCGACCGACAGCCGATCGTCATCGTCCGGCGAGCCGGCCGGCCGGCCGCCGTGATCCAGGGCGATTTTCGCCCGCGATCCGTTGACGGCGATCACCGATCCGACGGAAGTTTTGGATAGTGTACCGGTTATTTCGTTTGGAATATTCATCGTTTTTCCCCGACCATCGGACGGAGTAAACGATTTCATGATGTCTGAAAGGTTAAACCCCGTCGAAACGATGTCGGATGCTTAATAAATGACTTCAATGCGTATCCGGCCGGCTCAATTACTGTCAGATTTATTACAGCGCCGGCGCCACCAGCGCTCATGCCGGCGATCGTACCCGACGTTAGAGCGAGAACACGAAGGCGTCATAGGTCATGCCTTGCTGCTGCAACAGATCGACAAGCATCATTGTCGAGGCCTCCAGCCCGGCCTGGCGGTCGTCATGGCGCCGGTCTTCGGCGCTGAGCGCGGCGTAGAGATCGGCGACGACCGGGATGACCCGCCGTTCCGGCGCACGCCGGCTGGCGTGATGGCCGACGGGCGTGCCGTCCAGGTCGTAGCTCGGCGTCACATGGGCGAATTCCCAATAGTGATCGCCGTTCGAGGCCATGTTGACGATGTAGGCGAAGGCCTCCCGGCCGGAGCCGATGGTATGCCTGAGCAGCAGCAGGATCGCCCGCGGCATGTCGGGATGGCGGACGATCGCATGGGGCGCGCCGATGGCCTGCTTTTCCGTCAGGCCGGCCATCCGCAGAAAGACATCATTGGCATAGGTGATCTTGCCGGCGCTGTCGGCCTTGGTGACGACAATCTCGTTGTCGCCGAAGCAGCGCTCATGGCCCGTCGGCCGGACATAGCTGGCGAATTTCCGGGTCAACGGTCCGGCTGGCCGAATGACCGGTCTGGTCTTCAGGGCGTTCTGCAACATGAAGGTGCGGCGTTTGGCGCTGGTTTCGACGGCCCGAATTAGACGGGAACGTGCTTAACGATTTCCTAATTCGCCCGCTCCGAAGAATACGCGCGCGCAAGATCGCCGGGCCGACAGTTTTCGGCCGCGATTGCCCGCAAGCGCTTCACCGTCGGGCGGTCTCAGGACCACATCGACGCGCTTGTTGCGCGAGCATCCAGTGCTGTTCGGGCGAAATTCGATGAGACTGGGTAACCCATTGAATATGAGTGTTTATCACCGAACAGCGTCGACATGGATATGATCGGAGAGGTGTTTGCGAAAAAGACGCCGCCCCATTTGTTCTTGAAATGTTCATGCCGATCCGCCATGATCGTTGGCCAAAGCGGAGGGCGGAATGGCGGAACCGGCGGACGGCTTGATTGCCGGCGAGGACGGCATAGTCCGGTGTTTCTGGTGCGGTGACGATCCGCTCTATCAGGCCTATCACGACACGGAATGGGGCCGGCCGCTCACCGACGACCGGCGCGTCTATGAGAAGATCTGCCTGGAGGGCTTTCAGGCCGGGCTCTCCTGGCTGACGATCCTGCGCAAGCGGGAGAATTTCCGCCGCGCCTTTGCCGATTTCGACTTCGACAAGGTCGCGCGCTTCGGCGAGGCCGATGTCGAACGCCTGCTCGGCGATGCTGGCATCGTCCGCCATCGCGGCAAGATCGAATCGACCATCAACAATGCGCGGCGCGCAGCTGACCTGATCGACGAGGCCGGCTCGCTCGCCGCCTTCGTCTGGCGGTTCGAGCCGGCGCCCGAGGCGCGGCCGGCCCGCCTCGACAGGACGACGCTTTTCACGCTCGGCAAGACGCCGGAGTCGACCGCGTTGTCGAAGGAATTGCGCAAGCGCGGCTGGAGCTTTGTCGGCCCGACCACGATCTACGCCTTCATGCAGTCGGCCGGCATCGTCAATGACCATATCGAAGGCTGCGCCTGCCGCGCCGAGGTCGAGGCGGCAAGGGAGGAGCTTGTGAGGCCGGTTTGAGCGCTTGCCGGGATTGCCGTGCGAAGATTGCCGGTCTGCAGCCTTTACTTTGCCACAGTATTCGGCGATAAACCGCGTCCCGTCTGCAGCACTCATGCGCAGACGGTTTTTTGGGAACGAGGAAGATGACACCGGCCCTCCGATACGGCCTGCACGGATATCCCAGCCATCCCGGCGACTATGCCGCGGGGTGGAATAGGGGCCTGTGCGAGAGCGGGAGGTTCGCCGGATAGCGAATTCGGTGTCAAACGTCAGCGGATTTTCGACCCTCTCGCGACACGCCGTCCGGGAGGGTTTTGTTTTGCCTGCCTGCCAGCAGCACGAGGAGAGGATCATGGCGGGATTTGAAAAGTTCGAAACCGGAAGCGCACCGATCTTCGCCTGGGTCAAGGGCGTCAAGATGGAGGATGAGGCGCGGAGGCAGCTTGAGAATGTCGCGCGCTTGCCGTTCATCCACGATCACGTCGCCGCCATGCCCGACGTCCATCTCGGTAAGGGCGCCACCATCGGATCGGTGATCGCCACCAGGGGCGCGATCATTCCGGCCGCCGTCGGCGTCGATATCGGCTGCGGCATGATGGCGATGCGCACGAGCCTGACGGCGGAGCGCCTGCCGGACAGTTTGGCGCCGCTGCGCCGGGCGATCGAGGCGGCGGTGCCCCATGGCGGCGTCGGCCTCAAGGGCGGCTGGAAGAAAGGCGTGCCGACGGGGATTGCGTCGCGCTTCCGAAAGGCCGGCCTCGACGTCAGGCTCGACCGGATCACGGCAAAGCGGCCGGCGATCGCCGAGGCCCACAGCGTAACCCATCTGGGTTCGCTCGGCGGCGGCAACCACTTTATCGAGGTCTGCCTCGACGAGGCCGATCGCGTCTGGGTGATGCTGCATTCCGGCTCCCGCGGCGTCGGCAACCGCATCGGCATGTTCTTCATCGCCGAGGCGCGGGAAGCGCTTGAAAAGCGCGGCGTCCGACTGCCCGACAAGGACCTGGCCTGGTTCGAGGAGGGCGAGGCGCTGTTCGCCGACTATGTCGAGGCGGTGTCCTGGGCCCAGGATTTCGCGCGCCAGAACCGCGAGGCGATGATGGAGCGCGTGCTGAAGGTTATGCGGACGCTTCTGCCGTCGTTCAAGACCGAAAAGGTCGCCGTCAACTGCCACCACAACTATGTGGAGCGGGAGTTCCATCTCGGCGAAAACGTCTGGGTCACCCGCAAGGGCGCGGTGCGGGCGCGCGAAGGCGATTTCGGCATCATACCGGGCTCGATGGGGGCAAAATCCTTCATCGTCCGCGGCAAGGGCAATGTCGATAGTTTTCAGTCCTGCTCGCACGGGGCCGGACGGCTCATGTCGCGGACCGAGGCCAAGCGGAAATTCACCGTGGACGAGCACCGCACGGCGACCGCGCATGTGGAATGCCGCAAGGATGGCGGTGTGCTCGACGAGACGCCGATGGCCTACAAGGACATCCACGCCGTCATGGCCGCCCAGGCGGACCTCGTCGACATCGTCCACACCCTGCGTCAGATCGTGTGCGTGAAGGGATAGGCGAGGGGGCCGAACACCATTGAAGCGGCTGCGGGTTTTCCCTCTCCCTTCGAGGGAGAGGGCAACGAAGACCCGGTGAGGCGAAGCCGAACCGTTGGTCGAAGTCGGGTGAGGGTGATCGACAAGAGTCTATTTCCCCCTCACCCAACCCTCTCCCCAATGAGGAGAGGGCCACGACACCGCACCGCAACGCCGGATGTGCTCCCGCCGCCCTTGCCGCCTTGGGGCCGATCGCTTAAAGAACGGGCGCCCGGCAACGGGCGGCAAATAGTGCGGTCCGGGCCGGAAAGATGTCTGCCAAAAAGACCAAACCGAAGAAGCTGAAGGCGCGGCTGCCGCGCGGCCTGGCCGACCGGGGTCCGGGCGAAATCCGCGCGACCGAAACCATGCTCGACGAAATCCGCACGGTCTATGAGCGCTACGGCTTCGAGGCGGTCGAGACCCCGGCGATCGAATACACCGACGCGCTCGGCAAATTCCTGCCCGACCAGGACCGGCCGAACGAGGGCGTCTTTTCGTTTCAGGACGATGACGAGCAGTGGCTGAGCCTGCGCTACGATCTGACGGCGCCGCTCGCCCGCTATGTGGCGGAGAATTTCGACGCCCTGCCGAAACCCTATCGCAGCTATCGCGCCGGCTGGGTGTTTCGCAACGAGAAGCCCGGCCCCGGCCGCTTCCGCCAGTTCATGCAGTTCGACGCCGACACGGTGGGTGCGGCGTCGGTCGCCGCCGACGCCGAGATATGCATGATGGCCGCCGACACCATGGAGGCGCTGGGGATTGAACCCGGCGACTACGTCATCCGCGTCAACAACCGGAAGGTTCTCGACGGGGTGATGGAGGCGATCGGCCTGTCCGGTGAGGAGAATGCGGGCCGCCGTCTGACCGTGCTGCGGGCGATCGACAAGCTGGATCGGTTAGGCGTCGAAGGTGTTCGGCAATTGCTTGGAGAAGGCCGCAAGGACGAGAGCGGTGATTTCACCAAAGGGGCGGGACTGAACAAAAGGCAGTTCGGCGCATTCTCAGTCTTCCTAACCTATCGTCCAGCAAGCTTGTATGAATTTGAAGAGAATGGCGAAATTGTTCGGGCGCTTCGAACCGCGGTACGGAAAGAAAACGGGGAAGTGGAGCTGCGAGTCCCCGATAACTTCCAAACGTTGTCAAACTTTGAGAGTGCTCTACCGAAAAACGATCTAATCGCTCAGGGGATTGATGAGCTACGCGGTATGGCAGAGATAGTTCGCGCATGCGGTTACGATGAAGACCGGATAAAGGTTGTAGCCGATCCCTCTGTCGTTCGCGGTCTGGAATACTACACCGGTCCCGTCTACGAAGCCGAGCTTCTATTCGACGTTACCAATGATGAAGGCCAGGTCGTCCGTTTCGGCTCGGTCGGCGGCGGTGGCCGCTATGACGGCCTCGTCGGCCGCTTCCGCGGCGAGAACGTGCCGGCGACCGGCTTTTCCCTCGGCGTCTCCAGGCTCGCCGCGGCGCTCCGCGCGCTCGGCAAGTTCGACAGTGCCGATGAACGCGGCCCGGTCGTCGTTACTGTCATGGACCGCGATCGCATCGCCGACTACCAGAACATGGCCGCCGATCTGCGCAACGCCGACATCGCCGCGGAAATGTTCCTCGGTAACCCGAAACAGTTCGGCAAGCAGCTGCACTACGCCGACCGGCGCAATTCGCCTTGCGTCATCATCCAGGGCTCCGACGAAAAGGCCCGCGGCGTCGTCCAGATCAAGGATCTGATCGAGGGCAAGCGGCTCTCCGCCGAGTTTGAGGACAATGTCGAATGGCGCGAGGCGCGCGCCGCCCAGATCGAGGTGCCGGCAGAAAATCTCGTCGATGCCGTCCGTGATATCCTCGCCCGCTATGGCGACAAGGATTAAGTCGATGACCCGCGACCGGCTGACAAAGCTTATCGAGGACAGCGGCTATCAACTGGTCGAGCCGCCGGTGCTGCACCCGGCCGAACTCTTTCTGGAGGTCGCCGGCGAGGATCTGCGCAAGCGCCTGTTCGTCACGCAAGGGCCGGACGGCAGCGAATATTGCCTGAGGCCCGACTTCACGATCCCTGTCTGCCGGCACTATCTGGAAACGGCGCCGGGCACCATCGCGAATTACGGCTATATCGGCCCGGTGTTCCGCCACCGCGCCGCCGGCTCCACCGAGTTCCTCCAGGCCGGCATCGAATCGCTCGGCCGCGAGGACCGTGAGGAGGCCGATGCCGACGTGCTCGCCTTTGCGCTTGACGCCTCGGCGGCGCTCGGCGTCGCTGCGCCCGAAGTCCGGCTCGGCGATTCCGCCCTCGTCGCCGCTTTCGTCGAGGGCCTCGACCTGCCGCCGATCTGGCGCGCCCGCCTGCGCCGTATGTTCGGCGATCCGGCGCGGCTCGCCGCCGGCCTCGACCGTCTCGCCGGCGGCGATGGCGGCATCGAAGGCCTTGCCGGCCACACCGGTTTTTTCGCAGCCCTCGAAGGCGCCGATCCGGAGGCCGCCCGCGCCGCCGTCGAGGATATTCTGTCGATCGCCGGCATCGCCGTCGTCGGCGGGCGCACGCCGCACGAGATCGCCGGCCGCTTCCTGGAACAGGCCGCGCTGTCCGCCGGCTCCGGCCTCGGCGAGGAGAAGATCGCCCATCTGCGCGCCTTCCTCGACATTTCCGGCCAGCCGCGCCCGGCCGTGCTGAAGATGGAGGAATTCGCCGAAAGCGTCGGCATCGATCTGTCGGCGCCGCTCGACGCCTTCGCCCGCCGTCTCGACGTGCTTGAAAGCCACGGCCTCAACCTCGACGAGGTGCTGTTTGCCGCCGAATTCGGCCGCCGCCTCGACTACTATACCGGCTTCGTCTTCGAGCTTCACGATCCCGCCGATCCGGCCCGCGGCCATCTGGTCGGCGGCGGCCGCTATGACGGGCTCGTCGAGCATCTGGGCGCCGAGAGCGCGGTACCGGCGGTCGGCTGCGCCTTCTGGCTCGACCGCTTTGCGGCCGGAGGCGTAAAATGACCGACGCACCGCTGATCATCGCCATACCGTCGAAGGGCCGCCTGCAGGATAACGCCAATGCGTTCTTCGCCCGCGCCGGCCTCGAGGTGACCCGGCCCGGCGGGGCCCGCAATTATCGCGGTCGCATCAAGGGGCTCGACGGCGTCGAGATCGCATTTCTGTCGGCCTCCGAGATCGCCCGCGAACTGGGCCAAGGGTCGGTGCATCTGGGCGTCACCGGCGAGGATGTGCTGCGCGAGGCCGTTGGCGACGCCGAAAGCCGCGTCGCCATCGTCACCCCGCTCGGCTTCGGCTTCGCCGATGTGGTCGTCGCCGTGCCGCAGGCCTGGATCGACGTTCGCACCATGGCCGATCTCGACGACGTGGCCGGCGATTTCCGCAGCGGCCATGGCCGCCGGCTGAAGGTCGCGACCAAATACATCAACCTGACCCGCGCCTTCTTCGCCGGTCACGGCATCACCGACTATCGCATCGTCGAAAGCCTCGGCGCCACCGAGGGCGCGCCGGCCACCGGCGCCGCCGACCTCATCGTCGACATCACCACCACCGGGGCGACGCTCGCCGCCAACGGGCTGAAGGTGCTGAGCGACGGCGTCATGCTGCGCTCGCAGGCCAATCTGGTGGCGGCGCGGGGCGCCGAATGGGATGACGAACACCGCAAGTGCCTGCGCATCGTGCTCGACCGGGTCGCCGCCGAGGCAAAGGCGCGCGCGGTCCGCGAAATCCGCGGCGTCGTCTCCGATCCGGTCCGGGTCGGCCGCGAGGCGCGCGAACGCTACGGCTGCGAGATGCCGTTCGGCACCGTCGGCGGCGCGGCGACCCTGGTGCTGCACTGCCGGGTCGAGGCCATCTATGACTGCGTCGCCTATCTGCGCAGCCGCGGCGCCGAGACCGTCACGGTGAAGCGTCTCGACTATGTGTTCGAATCCGACAATCCGCTCTACGGCGCGCTCGCCGAAAAGATCGGTGGGTGAGGAAGTTCGTTCGGTTAAGCAGTTGTTGGGATGTTTTCGACCTCCTCCGTCGTCATTGCCCGCTTTATGCGGGCAATCCAATGGCGGTCCGACATTCAGAAGCGTTTGACTTCCTTCACGAATGCATTGGCAGGTCGAGGGGCCAATGGACCACCCGGATAAACCGGGTGGTGACGTCGAGACGAGAGGCCAACCCCTATGTCCAAGCCTCGCTTCAATCGAAAAAACGTCATTACTACAATAGCCTAAGGCGACCTTGGCCAATTAAGCCGGACAGCACTGGCATAAAGCGGGCAAAGACAAAAAGATAGGTCGACGCAATCCTGAAAACTGCTCAACCGAAAAGCACAGGCAATTGACCTGAACCGGCCGCAAATACAACCCCCGCACACCCTTTGTTTACCCTAATCCGCGAAGCTGGCGCTCAACGGGTTTGTTGGGTGTTCAGTTTGTCACGGTCACTTGAGTCAGACGAATTCTGCCGGGTCATCCCGCCGATAACCGGATACGAGTCCCCCGTCGCGGCGCGATGCCGTCCGCGCGGAACCGGCCGCTCGGCGCAGCCCTACTATGGCGCCGCGACGGACGGCGATTTCGAGGGCTTTGTCGGCGCCTCCGCCGCCATGCGCGCGGTCTACGATCAGATCGCCCGGATCGCCCGTTCGCGGGCGCCGGTGTTCGTCACCGGCGAGAGCGGCACCGGCAAGGAACTCTGCGCCGAGGCCGTCCACGCCCGCTCCGGCCGCGGCGCCGGCGCCTTCATCGCCATCAATTGCAGCGCGATCCCCAGGGATCTGATGGAAAGCGAGATCTTCGGCCATGTCCGCGGCGCCTTCACCGGCGCCGTCGAGGATCGCCCGGGCGCCGCCGAACTCGCCGATGGCGGCACGCTCTTTCTCGACGAGATCGGCGAGCTCGACCTCGCGCTGCAGGCCAAGCTGCTGCGCTTCATCCAGACCGGCGCCGTGCGCCGCGTCGGCGATGTCCGGGTCCGCCCGGTCGATGTGCGCTTCGTCTGCGCCACCAATCGCGATCCGTTCCAGGCGGTAGAGAGCGGACAGTTCCGCGAGGACCTTTTCTACCGGCTCCACGTCCTGCCGATCCGGATGCCGCCGCTGCGCGCGCGCCGCGACGATATCGTGCCGCTGGCGACACGGTTCCTGACCGAGTTCGCGGCCGAGGAGGGACGCGGGTTCACCGCATTTTCGCCGGCGGCCGAAGCGGCGCTTCGCGCCCATGCCTGGCCCGGCAATGTGCGCGAACTGCAGAACGTCATCCGCCGCGCCGTGGTGCTGCATGACGGCGACGGACTGAGCGCGGCGATGCTGCCGATCGACCCGCAGCGATCGGAATTCGCGGACAATGGCGTGGCCCCATCGCCGTCTGACCCGGACGTCGCGCCCTACCGCCACCAGGAACGCGATATCATCGAAACCGCGCTTGCCGCCTTCGACGGCAACATTCTGCGCGCCGCGACCGCGCTCGAAATCAGCCCCTCGACCATCTACCGCAAGCGCCAGGCCTGGGCCGCCGAAGGGCTGCTCTGAGCAGCAAGGGCGTTTAGCACCCCGACGAAAAGAACTGAACTGCTCTGGTCCACGCCCGGAATGCGGGCTGGCGGACAGTGTGATTGTTTTTGCACTATTTTCGGGCGAATGTTATGCAGCCGACTTGGCATTCTCCTTATTCGTTGCAGCGGCGGACCGGATTTTCGGGGACTGTCGGAGGAATTGCGAAACCAGGGGCTGGTCGATCCGCGTTCTGCTTGGGCGCCGGGTCGATAAGGAGGGCACGAGAATGATCTCCCGTTTTGCAGCCGCGATCGCGGCGGCCATGGTCATGGCCTCCCCCGCCAATGCCGGAGAAATCGTCGATGCCGCGGCCAAGGCCGAAAGCGCGCTTGCCGAGGGCCGCCCTGCCGATGCGCTCGCCGAAATCGGCGCCGCCCGCGACAAGGTCTGGGAGGCCATGCCGCTGACGGTCGCCCAGGCGCTTTTCGTCAACGCCCGTCCGACCGGCCATGGCGGCTATGACGCACGCGCCTCGAGCACCTTCAAGCTCGGCGAGGAGATCCTGGTCTATGCCGAGCCGGTCGGCTATGGCTATCGGCGCGACGGTGATTTCTATTGGATTGATTTGACGGTCGATTTCGAAATCCGCACGACGACCGGGCAGTCGCTCGGCGGCCAGGAGGGTTTCGGCGAGTTCAAACTGCGCAGCCGTTACCGGACGAAGGAATTCCACACCTTCCTGTCTTACGCCTTCACCGGGCTGCAGGCCGGCGACTATGTCCTCGTCACGACGCTGAACGACACCGTCAGCGGCCAGAGCGCGAGCTTCGAGCTGCCGTTCAAGGCGATCGAGTGACCCCGGCGCGGACCGGCGGCCGTCAGGTTTAAGCGGGCTCCGTTTCGCCGCCCTTCTCCCCTGTCATCACCGGCTGCTGACGACGGCGTGCGGCCGCGACGCCGCCGCCCGCGGACGAGAAATTCCCGCGTCTTGAAAACGCTGCCCTTGACAGGACCTCCCCATAAACTTATCTCGGCGCCGATTGCTAGCACTCACCAAAAGAGAGTGCCAGTCAACAGGCGGTCCAGGACCGAGCCAAGACAAGCGATTTCGTTCAAGTTCAAAGAGGAAGAGCCAATCCATGAAATTCCGTCCACTTCACGACCGTGTCGTCGTTCGCCGGGTCGATTCCGAAGAAAAGACGGCCGGTGGCATCATCATTCCCGATACGGCCAAGGAAAAGCCGCAGGAAGGTGAAGTTCTCGCCGTTGGTCCGGGCGCCCGCGACGAAGACGGTGAACTGATCCCGATGGACGTCAAGGCCGGCGATCGGGTGCTGTTCGGCAAATGGTCGGGCACCGAAGTCAAGATCGACGGTGAAGACCTGCTGATCATGAAGGAATCCGACATTATGGGGGTGATCGAGTGAGGTCGACCGGTTCCGGATCGTCCTTTGACCGCTGCGGATAGGCCGCGTGCCATCGCGGCGGTTCTGCCGACACGAACCCAGAAGACTTGACCCGGACGGATTTGCCGGGCTCCCCCGATCGACGAGGAGTTGCAATAACTATGGCTGCAAAAGAAGTGAAATTTGCCACCGACGCCCGCAACAAGATGTTGCACGGCGTCGATGTGCTCGCCAATGCGGTGAAGGTGACGCTCGGTCCCAAGGGCCGCAACGTCGTCATCGACAAATCCTTCGGCGCGCCGCGCATCACCAAGGACGGTGTGACGGTGGCCAAGGAGATCGAGCTTGAGGACAAGTTCGAGAACATGGGCGCCCAGATGGTGCGCGAGGTCGCTTCCAAGACCAACGACATCGCCGGCGACGGCACGACGACAGCGACCGTGCTCGCCCAGTCGATCGTCAAGGAAGGCGCCAAGGCGGTGGCCGCCGGCATGAATCCGATGGATCTGAAGCGCGGCGTCGAAGTGGCCGTCAACGAGGCCGTCGCCGATCTCGAAAAGCGCTCCACCGCGATCAAATCGTCCGAAGAGGTTGCCCAGGTCGGCACCATCTCGGCCAATGGCGACCACTCCATCGGCGACATGATCGCCTCGGCCATGCAGAAGGTCGGCAATGAGGGCGTGATCACGGTCGAGGAGGCCAAGAGCCTGGAGACCGAGCTCGAAGTGGTCGAGGGCATGGAGTTCGACCGCGGCTACCTGTCGCCTTACTTCATCACCAATGCCGACAAGATGGTGGCCGAGCTCGACGAGCCGTTCATCCTGCTGCACGAGAAGAAGCTCGGCAATCTGCAGGCGATGCTGCCGATCCTCGAGGCTGTCGTGCAGTCGTCGCGGCCGCTGCTGATCATCGCCGAGGACGTCGAAGGCGAAGCGCTGGCGACGCTTGTCGTCAACAAGCTGCGCGGCGGCCTCAAGGTCGCGGCCGTCAAGGCGCCGGGCTTCGGCGACCGCCGCAAGGCCATGCTCGAAGACATCGCCGTCCTGACCGGCGGCCAGGTGATCTCCGAGGACATCGGCATCAAGCTTGAGAACGTCTCGCTCAACATGCTCGGCACCGCCAAGCGCGTCGCGATCTCCAAGGAGAACACGACGATTGTCGACGGCGCCGGCGAGAAGGCCAACATCGAAGCCCGCGTCAGCCAGATCAAGGCGCAGATCGAGGAGACCACCTCGGACTACGACCGCGAGAAGCTGCAGGAGCGGCTGGCGAAGCTGGCCGGCGGCGTGGCTGTGATCCGTGTCGGCGGCGCCACCGAGGTCGAGGTGAAGGAGAAGAAGGACCGCGTCGACGACGCCCTCAACGCGACCCGCGCGGCGGTTGAGGAAGGCATCGTTGCCGGCGGCGGCGTTGCCCTTTTGCGGGCCAAGACCGCGGTGGCCGCGCTCTCCTCCGACAATCCGGACATCGAGCGCGGCATCACCATCGTGCTGCGCGCGCTTGAGGAGCCGATCCGCCAGATCGCCGAAAACGCCGGTGTCGAAGGCTCCGTCGTCGTCGGCAAGGTCTCCGAATCCGGTGACGGAAACTACGGCTTCGACGCCCAGAACGAGACCTATTGCGATCTCGTTGCCTCCGGCATCGTCGATCCGACCAAGGTCGTGCGCACCGCGCTGCAGGATGCGGCTTCGGTCGCCGGCCTCCTGATCACGACCGAGGCGATGGTTGCCGAAGTGCCGAAGAAGGAAGCCGCCGCACCGGCAATGCCGGGCGGCATGGGCGGTATGGGCGGCATGGACTTCTGATCCGGACACCTTCCGCGGATATCGAAAGGGGCGGCAACTGCCGCCCCTTTTTCGTTGCGGCCTATGCGCGGCACCGCCGGGAAATTGCGATCCGTGAATCTGTGCATAAAACCAAGGGCAAATTGCAACCGTTCTTCGCTGATTGGTAGAATTGATTCCAAATTGCGGCGTAAAACGAAAAGCCGCGACCAGTGGGGCAAGAGTGGGCGGGCTCAGCATGCACCGCCGGTGTCGAAGGCTGGCGTTCGCCGTCTTCGTGGCCGGGTCGATGGCGACATGCGCCGAAGCGGCGGACGATCCGGCGCGCGCGGAGGCGCGCATCGCCCGCCACATCATCTATACGAGCGTCGACATCGCCAGCATGTCGAGGTTCCTCAGCCTCGGCTGGCGATATGCGCTCGACGACGGTATCGACGATGACGGATGGATTTTTTCTGCTGCGCTGGGCGGCGGCCGCTACCGCTATGAGACCGACAATGTCATCGGGCGCACCGTGAACGGTGCGGCCGGGATCGGCGATGTCGCGGTCGGTCGGCAATGGATCGGAGCCAAATCCGGCGGCGCGGTCCTGGTCGGACTGACCAACGAGCTGCATCTGCTTACTCCCGACGATCCGGGGAATTCGGCCGGCGGCTATCGGTTCGGCGGCAAGCTGCAGATCGAGGGCTGGGCGAAACCGGCGCCGCGTTTCTTTGTTGCCGGTGCGGTGGCGCTGTCGTCGACCAATTACGGCTACGGCGTGTCTGTTCGCGCCGGCTATCGTGTCGCCGGAGAAATCGAGATCGGTCCGCGTTTCGCGGCCCACGGCAATCGGAACTATGGGGAGGTCCGGGTCGGCGTCGGCGTCGAGGGCTTCCGCCTTCGCAAGGCCATTTTCGGTATCGCCGCCGGCGGATCGTTCACCGCCGACCGCGCGGGCCTTTATGCGCGCGTGACGAGTTATCGCAAGTTCTGACTCTTACGATGGTCCGGGCTACGCCGCCGCAAGCGCGGCCTGCGCATCGCGCTTGATCCGCTGCACCATCGACACCAGGCCGTTGGAGCGCTGCCGCGAGAGATGATCCGACAGGCCGAGCCTGGCGAACACCGAACCGGCATCGGTATCGATGATCTCGGACGCATCGCGCCCGGAAAACAGCGCGATCAGGATGGCGATCAGGCCGCGCACGATCATGGCATCGCTGTCGCCGATGAAGGTCAGTACCGGGCCGTTGTCGCCGCTCGAGATCGTCATCGACAGCCACACCTCGCTGACGCAGCCCTCGACCTTGTTGGCCGCAGTGCGCGCCGATTCCGGATAGTCCGGCAATCCCTTGCCGAGTTCGATGACATAGCGATAACGATCCTCCCAGTCATCGAGGATGTCGAAATCGTCGAGGATGTCTTCGATCTGCATGGGCGTGTTTGCTCGACTTTCCGGGTCCCGGTCGAAATGTAGATAGGGCGACAGGCGTTGCCTACTACAGTGGCCGGCCGGCGGTCCAGTCCCGCGCGTGCTACACGACACAATTGTCTTCACCATGCCGGATGTGCGGCTCAAGACGGCGATCTCAGCCCCCTCACCCTGGCCCTCTCCCCGCCGGGGAGAGGGAACGAAAACCGCAACGCAGTGAAGACCTCACCTCTCCCTATTGAGGAGAGCGAGAAATTACCGGCGGCAGCCGCTTTCAGCCCTCGCCCCCTTTGGGGGAGAGGGGGGCGCGAAGCGCCGGGTGAGGGGGCGGGCGGTTGACGACCCTCTCTGATTGGCCGCAAATCAGGGCGGTAAAGGCCGGTGTCCCGAAATGTCGTGGTGTGGTCCCCGTCCTGTCCCGGCCAAAAAAAAAGCCGTATGCGGAAAGGACAGGAACCGCATACGGCCCGACGGAATTTCCGTCGCCAAGGAGAATTCGCTGCGCGTCCGCATCGAAGCTGCCGGATCGCGCAATCAGTGGTGCGGCGATTGCGCCGGATTGGCCCCGATCGCACCGGCTCGCGCCGGGTGCGATCGGGTTGGCTGCCCTACGAGGCCGCGGGGAGCACGAGAACCAACCGGCCGGCTTGCCGGCCGCCGAAATCACGCAAAAGGCTCAACCGGCCCGATCCGCGCCGCCGGGTTCCGGCACGGTGTCGTCGAGATATTCATAAAGGGTGCGGGCGCCGTATTTCGCCTTCTGTCCGAAGGTCTGCAACGCCGCCTGGCTGGTCTCGCAGACCGCCGGCCGGCGACCGCAGATTTCCGACAGGTCTTCGATGGCCGCGCGTGCCGCGCTGATCGCCTCCATCGCGCCGACCGACGGCGGTTCGCTGCGCTCGACCGTCGTCGACGCGCTGTCGGCGGGAAGCAGGATCACCACGAGCGTCAACCAGAACGCCAATCTGATGAGAAACATCGGGAATTTCCTTCTGTCCTTTTTGTAAAGTCATCGCCTTGATTGAGCGATTTATGTCTTGATGAAGAAAGAAATAGAATAAACAAATAAAAACGCGGTTGAATGCGTTTGATAAATTGTAATCAAGTTTGCCGAAAATTTTATTTATTCTAATTTGATTAAAATTCTAGGGAATTTAGACATGAAGTATAAACGAAGATGGGCCAAAATTCATGAACTTGCATACCATCCCAGCCCGCGAACGGCGTGCAACCGGCCGCGATTTGGCGGATCGGGCCTGTCGATCGGCAAGGACCGGATCGGGCCGGCGCCGCCGGCCGCACCGGTGTCCTCCGGTAAGGCCTCGTTCACCATGGTTGGCAAAATTGCCGCAACGTCTCGAGGAAAACGTGAAAAACCCTTAAGAATCAAGGAGTGTACCCCGGTTCCGGCAATCGCCGTTTTACCGTTCCTTCATGCCTGCACCCGACCATGCGGGCAGAACAATTCGGGGACGGTACACCGCGTCGTGTATTGCAGAGTAGCCTTGCGTATTTGCGCCGCCATTGCACCGATACTGCGCGCGCTGGATGGCCTGGTTCATCCATCGGCGACGGATGACGAGGTCGTTGCGGCGCGCCATCGGTCCTTCATCGCCGCCCATCTCCTGGGCGGCCTGGCCGCGCTGGCCGGCTTCCCGCTCTATCTGGCCTGGTCGGGCCCCACCGGCTGGATCGAAACGCTCATCTTCGGTTTCCTGATCTCGCCGATCGGGATCGCCGCCTATCTTTCCCGCACCGGCCGGTTTGCGGTCGCCAGCTTCACCTCCTCGGCCTGCTTTGTCGGCCTGATCGCCCTCGTTGCCGGATTGACCGGCGGCTTTGCCTCGTTTGCCCTTGTCTGGTTCGCCGTTGTCCCGGTCGAGGCGATCCTGTCGGGCTCGCGGCGCGGCATTGCCGTGGCGGTCGGGCTGGTACTTGCCGCGATCGCAGGGCTCGGCGTAGCATCGGCACTTGGCGCGCTGCCGCCGCCGACGCTGCCGGCCGGCCAGTACGCGCTGCATCTTGCGTCGGCCGCCGTCGCGGTGATCACTGTCGGGGTCATCGCGTTCCGTGTCGTCGCCGTGCATCGGACGGGCGAGAAGGTCACCCGCCGCGGCGAGGCGCGCTACCGGCTGCTCGCCGACAATGTTTCCGACGTCATCACCCAGCACGCCGCGAATGGCGATCTGGTCTATGTGTCCTCGGCGATCAGCCGCGTGTTCGGCCTGACCGCCGGCGACGTGCTCGGTGACGGCCTGTTTGCCCGAATTCACGTCGTCGACCGGCTCAACTATCTGAACGCCATCTCGACCGCCGTTCACAGGCGGGAGGTGACGTCGGCGGAATTCCGCATCCGCTGCGACGATCTCGACGACGGCGATCTCGCCCGCAATGGCGGCCCGGTCTATAAATCGGCGGAAATCCGCTGCGGTCCGTTTTCCGATGCATCCGGAGACGGGATCGTCGCCATTCTGCGCGACATCACCGCCCTCAAACTGCACGAGCAGGAATTGGAGGACGCCCGCCAATCGGCCGAGATGGCGAACGACGCCAAGACCCGTTTCCTCGCCAATATCAGCCACGAACTGCGGACGCCGCTGAACGCCATCATCGGCTTCTCCGACGTGCTGATCCAGGACCTCTTCGGCAGCCTGCCGCACGAGCGTCACCGCGAATACGCAAATCTGATCCACTCCTCCGGCGAGCATCTGCTGAACGTGGTCAACGGCATTCTCGATATTTCGAAGATCGAAGCCGGCAATTTCCAGGTCGTGCCCGAACCATTCGAGATCGTTCCCGTGGTCGAGTCCTGCCGCCAGATGGTCGCCCAGCTTGCCGCCGACGCCGACATCACCCTGGTCGCAGACCTGCAGCAGAGCCTTCCCGAACTCGTCGCCGACCGGCGCGCCTGCAAGCAGATCCTGCTCAACCTGCTGTCCAACGCGATCAAGTTCACCGATTCCGGCGGCACCATCACCATCGGCGCCCGCCGCGAGGGCGAAAAGGTCGCCTTCTACGTGACCGACACCGGTATCGGCATCGCCGAAGCGGACATTCCGAAACTGGGCACGCCATTCGTCCAGGCCGATTCGGCCTATGACCGGAAATATGAGGGCACCGGCCTCGGCCTCTCCGTCGTCCGCGGCCTCGTCGATCTGCATGACGGCGATCTCAGGATCGCCAGCAGGCTCGGCCGCGGCACGACGATCACGGTGCGCCTGCCGATCGGCGGCCCGGCGCCGCGCGTATGCGCCGAAGCGGAGGTGAAGGCTGCTGAAGAGACGGCACCCGTCGAACTCGCCGCCGCCCGCAAGGAAAGGCAATTGAACCGTGCGTGAACGCTCTCCCTTCGATGATGGTGCCCGCTCGATCGACCTTGGCGATGCCGGCGGCGCTGCGCTGCGCGGTGCCGGCCGGGCGGCGGCCGCGACCGTCGATCGGATCATTGCCTCGCCGGCCTATTACGGCGCCGCCTTCGTGATGGCGCTGACGATCGGCTCGATCTGCGCCAACGCCCTGTTTCTGCAGGATGTCCGGCATCCGGCACCGCTCTTCGGTGAGTGGCGCGAGACGGTGAACGCCACCAGGCCCGCGCCAGCGCCGCAGACAGTGCCCGTGCGTCCGGTCGAAACGGTCGCTCTGCCGCGGCCGCAGCCGGTCGTCATCGCGGCAAGGGATGCGACTCCGCTTCCGGCCATCGACAAGGCTCTGGTCTCCGAAATCCAGCAGGCGCTTTCGGCGCGCGGGCTCTACAGCGGCGACATCGACGGCATTTCAGGTCCGCAGACGGACGCGGCGATCAGAAAATTCCAGTCTTCCGTCGGCATCGCCCCGACCGGGGTGGCGAGCCCGGACCTGCTGGCGCGGCTGCAACTGGCGTCCTCGCCGTCCGAGCGAACCCAGTCGATTAACAGGGCGCCCTCGATCGCCGCCATCTCGACCGATCCCGGCGTTGTCAAAGCGGTTCAGACGGTGCTGCAGGATATCGGTTATGGACCGCTGCAGGCCGACGGTATATTGGGCGAGCAGACCAAGGCCGCGATCCAGCGTTTCGAACGCGATAACGGGCTTGGGGTGTCGGGCGTTATCGATGCAGATTTTCTCCGCAAGCTGGAACAGGTGGTCGGCCGCCGGTTTAATTGAACCGCACACATGCCCGGTGGCGGCATGCGGTTGACCAGCGCGTTCTGGGTGTCGGCCTATCTCAGACGCTGCGACGGCCACGGCGTGCCCGGGGTGGTCGTGCGCCGCGGCAATGCCGAGGCCGGCGCCATCTTCATCCGGGTCGACCGCCGCGACGGGACCTTCGATCTCTATGGTCCGGCGCCGCAGACCGTGTTTTCCGTTGAGACATCGGGAGACCGCCTGTTCGTGCCGCTCGGCCCCGGCGGGCCGGAGAATGCGGCCGCGGTCGACGAGCGCCTGGCGCGGGAGATTTCGTTCGATTCGGATCTGTGGATCGTCGAAATCGAAAGCCGCGACGGCACGTCGTTCCTCGATATCGCGCCGGCCGATTGACCGCGTTTTTTTCAGGCGCGGTTCCGCCGAATGCCGCCGATGGCGGAAAACACCGCCTGCGGCGCGATCGCGGCAATCCGGCCGTGGCGCTCGGTCATGCGAGCGGGCAGGCTTTTCCGGCCCGTATCGCCGCCCGTGCGATGTCCGGGCGCAGCGGCCTGCAGCCATCCGGCGATCAGCCTGTAGGCAACGGCTCTCGTCAACCGGCCGTAGAACCGCATCACCGCCAGGAAGCGTTCGACCGAGTGGCCGATATCCGGCCGCGCGGCCATGATGATGCGGCCGGTCGCCGCCTCGTCGCAGCCGATGGCCTGCAAGGCTATAACGAGCATGTCGCCGCTCTGGTCGCGCAGAATGCGCGCGGCGATTTCCGCCGGCAGCCGCAATCCGGCGGCGATCTCCTCGCCGAAACCGACCATGTCACGGTCTCGTGCCGAGGCGATGAGGCGGTCGGCCGTCGCCGGCGAAAACTGCAGCAGCATCGCCGCCGCAGCGCCCATGTCCGGCTGCCAATTGTCGCTTTTCAGCCGCTCGACAAGGGCGAGGCGATCCCGTTGCTCCAGGATCGGAAAAAGCGCGATCAGGTCGTCGGGCCGCTCCCGCATATGCGGTTCGCCGTCGCCGCCGGCCGGCCCCGAGGGAAAGGAAGCGGCACGCCGGTTCCCGCCGGGCGCGGCATAGGCGACGGCAAGATCGCGCCGGGCGAGCGTCGTCATGATCTCGACATCGTTGCCGGCCAGGAGCGCCTCTCGGGCTTCCGCGGTGAGATCGCCGCGGTGGGCAAGCGCCCGGCGGTGGTCCGGCCCGAGATCGGCCAGCGCGGCAAGGTCGTCCGCCCCGATCACCGGCGATGACCGGAGCACCGGCGCGGCGATTGCGGCCTCGTCAAAGGCAAGCCGGCGGATGAGCGAAACGGGCGCCTCCGGCAGCCGCGCGATCGTCTCGGCGAGACGGCGGCGCCCATCCGCATCGACATCGCCGAGAAGCTGATGTGCCAATTCCTCGAAACGGAGGATTTCGGAGGCGTTGTGGCGTCCGGTCGCCGAAAAAAGGGCGGCCAGCGACTGCAGCAATGCCGCCGATCGCTGCGTCCGCCCGGCAAATTGCAGCGCACGAAAACCGTCCGGACGATGTGCCTTCCGCATGGAGGAGCGTTACCCTGAATACCGCTGGCAAGACGGCGCCGACGCCGTTCCGTCATTGTCGTCGGGAGGCATTAAGGCATTGTTAACCGTGGGGCACCGAGCGGTCCCGGCAGCCCTGCGCCGAAACCGGGCCGGTTCCGGAATGACAGTATTTCCGATTTCAAATCATATGGTTAGGTTTAACCAAGCGTTAACCATGCGGCTCGCGAATTAACCTCGTAGTAACCATAATCGGCAATTGATCAGGCGGGTGATACCAACCGTCGCGGAGTTTGACTCATCTGATGGGCTCAAATCGGTTCACTCGGGCAGGCGTGGCGCGCAGCGCGATGTGGGGCATCGGGCAAGCGCCGCAACGCACCCGATGGACCG
>JANQEG010000050.1 GCA_028278505.1 Rhodobiaceae bacterium | reverse complement strand
CGGCCGACTACACAACCTGAAAGTCATCGTCAGGCTCCGGCGGCTTCTGGTTCTTGATATACTCTTTCCATATCTCGTCGGTAACGTTGCCGCTGGTGCAGACCCAATAGCCCCTCGCCCACAAATGCTGGCCCCAATAGCGCTTGCGCAGGCTCTTGTACTCCGAAAGCAGCTTGTGTGAGCTTTTGCCCTTCAGATATTGCACCGCGCGCGACACCGACAGGTTCGGCGGGATCGCAATCAGCATGTGCACGTGATCCCGGTTGATCGATCCCGCATATATCTGCATCTCTTTGGCGCGGGCAATCTCACGCAAAAGCTCCCGGCAACGGTGGCCGACGTCCCCGCCAAGCACCGGATACCGATACTTCGTCACCCACACCAAATGATATTTGCAATCCCAGACCGTATGGCTGCCGCGCTTGTAATCCTGCATAGTCCAGGATGCTACGCATCCCGTCGCCTAAAGGCGAGGGATTTGCCGATCCCCTATCAGGGACTGTAAACGAGCATCGTCAATAAAATCTTCTTTTGGCCCCCCGGGAACTCCGCTAGAGAATATGATTTCGGAGTTTAAAAACGGGAAGCCAGCTACCCATGCAGTCGATTTTGCGTCTAAGGAGTTTTATGTAACTCAGCTCTGTATTCAATAACGGTGCTATACCAAGCATCCAAACATCCATACAGTTCCTTTCGATTTTTTATTTCTTTTATATATATTAATTCATCGCCATTTGCTTTCCACAAAGCAGGATCTTCTCCGTATGGTATACTATTTTTCTCCAGTTTTTGTTTGTACTTTTTCCAATTTTCTTCAAACAAAATCCCATATCTCGAGTAAAAATTACCAATAGGTGACATCCACGACGGATGAACTTCTCCCTCTTGATAAAATTCATCTGGGTCACCAACCGGAAAACTTGGAGACTGTTTATGCGCGGTCGAACCTACCAAATCAATACTCAGAAAAAGTAATATCTTTGGTTGTAAAAACTTCGGAAAGCCTCCAAAAATAGTTCGCACGTCACTCATAAAAATACCCTTACATCATTGTATTTCAAGAGATTTAGCTCTGGTAATCGCCGCCCGCGTTGAAACATGAAAATGTGAAGCTATAGAAAAGAAGTTGCTTCCCGATTTTTTGTATACAGTTCTAAACTCTTTTTCTGGCATCAAAAAGGCGGCGGCAAACCAATTTGCCTCCCACTCAACTCGCCCACCTTCATAACGATCTGCCTGAAAGGCGACATTACTACGCTCTGCGGGCGTTAATTTCATCATATAATGAAGAAAATAGTGACCCAATTCATGCGCAATCGTAAATCTATCTCTTTGCATACTTGTATGCTTAGGAACAAGTATTCTGAACTTTCCATTTCTTTCAACGACAAGGGAGCCAGTGTGTCTTTCTGATTTCCAAAAGTCAATATACGAAATATACCCTCCAAGTTTATTGACAACAGATAATATATTTTTGGTGCTTGGATAACTTAACTGTTTTGAAATCCGCTCGGCGATATAAAAAACATCAGATTTAGATAGATAAATAGGATTTGGCGATAAATATTCAATTTTATCGATATCGTCGCTCATTTCTCGCGCCCATTGTATAATTTGAACCGATTCTTTCAATCTGTCAAAGCTTTTACATGTGAATGACGCGGCCATAGGCGTCGAGCACGCTCTCATGCATCATCTCCGAGAGCGTCGGATGCGGGAACACCGTGTGCATCAGCTCTTCCTCGGTCGTCTCCAGAGTCATGGCGACGACGAAGCCCTGGATGAGTTCGGTGACCTCGGCACCGACCATGTGGGCGCCGATCAATTGTCCGGTCTTCTTGTCGAAAATGGTCTTGATCAGGCCGTCGGGCTCGCCGAGCGCAATCGCCTTGCCGTTGCCGATGAAGGGAAAGCGGCCGATCTTGACCTCATGGCCGGCGTCCTTTGCCGCGGCCTCGGTGAGGCCGACCGAGGCGATTTGCGGGTGGCAATAGGTGCAGCCCGGAATCTTCGCCTTGTCCATCGGATAAGTTTTCTGGCCGGCAATCGTCTCGACGCAGATGACGCCCTCGTGCTCGGCCTTGTGGGCGAGCATGGGCGGCCCGGCGACATCACCGATCGCATAGATGCCCGGCACGTTGGTGCGGCCGTGGCCGTCGATGACGATGGAGCCGCACTCGGTCTTCACGCCGAGCGCCTCCAGGCCGAGATTCTCGATGTTACCGACGACGCCGACCGCCGAAATCACCCGGTCGACGGTGACGCTCTCGCTCTTCCCCTTGGCGTCGACGATCGTCGCGGTGACCGAATTCTTCGCCTTGTCGAGCTTTGACACCTTGGCATCAGTCATGAATTTGATGCCGGTTTTTTCGAGCTGCTTGCGGGCGAGGCCGGCGATCTCGGCGTCCTCCACGGGCAGGATCTGCGGCAGCACCTCGACCACCGTCACGTCAGCACCCATCGCATTGTAGAAGCTGGCGAATTCGATGCCGATCGCGCCCGAGCCGACGACCAGCAGCGATTTCGGCATCGTCTCCGGCACCATCGCCTCGAAATAGGTCCACACCAGCTTCTTGTCGGGCTCAAGGCCCGGCAGCACCCGCGGCCGGGCGCCGGTAGCGATGATGATGTGCTTGGCGGCATAGCTGCCGGCGTCGTCGCCGGTGACGGTAACCTTGCCCGGCGCCGCGATCTTCGCCTCGCCGTTGATGACCGTTACATTGTTCTTCTTCAAGAGAAAGCCGACGCCGGTGTTGAGCCGCTTGGAGACCGCGCGTGAGCGCTTGACGACGGCGGCCAGATCGAAGCCGATCTTATCCGCCGACAGGCCGTAATCCTTGGCGTGGGCCATAATGTGGTAGATCTCGGCGGAGCGCAGCAGCGCCTTTGTCGGAATGCAGCCCCAATTGAGGCAGATGCCGCCGAGATGGGCGCGCTCGACCACCGCGGTCTTGAGGCCGAGCTGGGCGGCGCGGATCGCCGTCACATAGCCGCCCGGACCGGCACCGATGATCAGGACGTCGAAGCTTTTATCGGCCATCAATCAAATTCCCCGATCGGGCTTTCGCGGGCATCATTCCCGCGCCGCCTTGGTCATAAGGAGCCACTCGTCTGCATCTTGCGTGGAGGTGAACGGAACAAAAGGCCGGCGCGCGGCAACGCCATAGCCGAGTGAAAGATAGAGGCCTATCGCGGCACTGTTCGTATCCTCCACGATCAGGCTCACCTTATCCGCGTTTGCGGCGACGGCCTGTTCCTCGGCCAATCCGAGCAGTACTTTCCCAAAACCCGATCCCCGATGCTCTGAAAAGACCGCCACGGCATTCACATACCAGGACCCCGGAGCTTGCGATTCCAACTCCACGAGTGGACGCAATACCGAACTCAGCTCCTCCAAATCACCGGTTTCGTAAGGGTCATCTTGCCGGTAGCCCAGCAACATCCCGGCCACTTCACCTTCATGTTCGATGACAAAGGCATTTCGGAACGAAAAGCCGCCCTCTTCGCGCAATGCCCGCGTTCGGCCGATTTCAAACGCCGAAATCGCCTCGCCGCGCTCCACCGCCTGTTGCCACAGCCAGGCCGGCAGTCCGTGACCGGCCATGTCGATCAATACCGCCAGGTTTGCCGCATCGCTTTTTCGTGCCGGCCGCAAAGTTGGCGGATGACCCATGCGCTAGGCCTAGACCAGCATCGCCGCGGGGTTTTCGATGTAGCGCTTGAAGGCGCCGAGCAGTTCGGCGCCGAGCGCGCCGTCGACCGCGCGGTGGTCGGTGGAGAGCGTCACGCTCATCATCGTCGCGGTGCCGAGCGAACCGTCGTCGCGCACAATAGCGCGCTTCTCGCCGGCGCCGACCGCCAGGATGGTCGCGTGCGGCGGGTTGATCACAGCGGAGAACGTCGGAATCCCGTACATGCCGAGATTGGAGATAGTGGTCGCGCCGCCCTGATATTCCTCCGGCAGAAGCTTGCGGGCGCGGGCGCGGGCGGCGAAATCCTTCATCTCCTCGGAAATGGCCGAAAGCGTCTTTTGCTCGGCGCCGCGCACGACCGGGGTGATCAGCCCGCCGGGAATGGCGACGGCGACGCCGACATCGACCGCGTGGTGCTTCAGCATCGCCTCCTCGGTCCAGGTGACGTTGGCGTCCGGCACGTCGCGCAGCGCCATCGCCATCGCCTTGATGACGAAATCATTGACCGAGACCTTGAAGGCCGGCTTGCCGTCGGCATCGGCCGGGGCGCCGTCATTGATCTGCCTGCGCAAGGCGAGCAGATTGTCGAGCGCGCAGTCGACCGACAGGTAGAAATGCGGGATCGTCTGCTTCGACTCGGTCAGCCGCCTGGCGATCACCTTGCGGATGGTGTCGTGCGGCACGACGTCGAAGGTGCCCGTCTCGTAGAGCCCTTCGACCTCGACCGGTGCCGGTGCGGCCGGTCGCGGTGCCGGCGCTTTTGCCGGGGCCTTCGGCCGCGGTGCCGGCCTTACGGTGCCGCCGGAGATCGCCGCGTCCACATCGCGCTTGACGATGCGACCGCGGGGCCCCGAGCCGGGGATCGCGGCCAAGTCGATGCCGCTCTCGGCGGCAATGCGCCGGGCAAGCGGCGAGGCAATGACGCGATCGCCGCCACCATTGGCGCGGGACGGCGGTGCCGGCGGCGGCGCGGACCGAGGCGCAGACGGTTGTGCGGAACCGGGCGCCGACGGCGCAGCCAGCGTTTCGACCGGCGCGGCAACGGCCGCCGCAGCCGCATCCTCGCCCTCGGCCAGCAGCACCGCGATCACCTGGTTGACCGGCACATCGGCGCTGCCCTCGGCGATCAGGATCCTGCCGATCCGGCCCTCGTCGACCGCCTCGACCTCCATCGTCGCCTTGTCGGTTTCGATCTCGGCGATGACATCGCCGGGCACGACCGTATCGCCCTCCTTGACGTGCCATTTGGCGAGGTTTCCCGATTCCATGGTCGGCGACAGGGCCGGCATCAGAATGTCGATGGGCATCGATGGTCTCCCGGTCGATCAGGCATTGCCGTTTTGTTCGGCACAGGCGCTTAGAGTGTTCACTTGGGCCGTCCCCTGCCCGTCACCGGTAGCAAACGGCGCGGGCGGCCGCCATCACCTCCTTGACGCTCGGCAGCGCAAGTTTTTCGAGGTTCGCCGCATAGGGCATCGGCACGTCCTTGCCGGTGATCCGCGTGACCGGCGCGTCGAGCCAGTCGAAGGCCTTGTCCATGAGCTGGGCGGCGATCTCCGAGCCGACCGAGAATTGCGGCCAGCCCTCCTCGACGGTGACGCAGCGGCCGGTCTTCTGCACCGAGCGGATGACGGTGTCGATGTCGAGCGGGCGCAGCGACCTCAGATCGATCACCTCGGCGTCGATGCCCTTGCCGTGCAGTTCGGCCGCGGCCCGCATCGCATAGGTCATGCCGATACCGAACGAGACGATGGTGACGTCGGCGCCGTGGCGGGCGACCCGCGCTTTGCCGATCGGCAGCACGAAATCCTCAATCAGCGGGACCGGGAAGGTCTGGCCGTAGAGAATCTCGTTTTCCAGGAAAACGACCGGATTGGGATCGCGGATGGCCGCCTTCAGCAGCCCCTTGGCGTCAGCCGCCGTATAGGGCGCAACGACCTTCAGGCCCGGCACGTGGGCATACCATGCCGCGTAATCCTGGCTGTGCTGGGCGGCGACCCGCGAGGCGGCGCCATTGGCGCCGCGGAAGACGATCGAACAGCCCATCTGGCCGCCCGACATATAGAGCGTTTTCGCCGCCGAATTGATGATGTGGTCGATCGCCTGCATGGCGAAGTTGAAGGTCATGAATTCGACGATCGGTTTGAGGCCGGCGAACCCCGCCCCGGCCGCAAGGCCGGTGAAGCCGTGCTCGGTGATCGGGGTGTCGACGACACGCCTGGCGCCGAATTCCTCGAGCAGGCCTTGGGTGACCTTGTAGGCGCCCTGGTATTCGGCGACCTCCTCGCCGATCACGAACACGTCGGGATCGCGGCGCATCTCCTCGGCCATGGCGTCGCGCAGCGCCTCGCGGACGCTGAGATCGGTCATCTCGGTGCCTTCGGGCACTTCCGGATCGCCCTCGTCCTCATCGAACGGGGTCACGGGGGGCGGCACCAGCGGTTTGGGCTCGACATGGGGCTCGGGCGCCTCCGGTGTCGGCGCGATCATCGTCGCCTCGGCCTGATGGTGGATCTGCGGCGGCTCACTCAGCGCGGCATTGTCCTCGCCGTCGCCGAGCACGAGCGCGATCGGCGTGTTGACCTTGACGTTTTCGGTGCCGTCGGCGATCAGGATCCTGCCGATCCGGCCCTCGTCGACCGCCTCGACCTCCATCGTCGCCTTGTCGGTCTCGATCTCGGCGATGACGTCGCCGGGGGAAATCTCGTCGCCTTCCTTTTTCAGCCATTTGGCGAGCGTGCCCTCCTCCATGGTCGGGGAGAGCGCGGGCATCAGAATCTCGATCGGCATGGCGGCGGCCCTCAGCGCAGAATATCGGTATAGAGTTCGGCCGCATCCGGTTCCGGATCGTCCTGGGCGAACTGGGCGGCGTCGGCAACGATTTCGCGGATTCCCCGGTCGATCGCCTTCAGATCGTCCTCGCTCGCCCATTCCTTCTCCAGGAGGCGCTGGCGGACCTGTTCGATCGGATCGCGCTCGGTGCGCATCTTCTGGACCTCGTCCTTGGTCCGGTATTTCGCCGGATCGGACATGGAATGGCCGCGATAGCGGTAGGTCATCATTTCCAGGATGTAGGGCCCCTTGCCGTCGCGGCACCATTGCAGCGCCGCCTCGCCGGCGGCCATCACCGCCCGCACATCCATGCCGTCGATCTGCTCGCCGGGAATTTCGAATGACGCACCGCGCTGGGACAGGTCGGTGGTCGACGACGCACGTTCGATGCTGGTGCCCATGCCGTATTTGTTGTTCTCGATGATGTAGACGACCGGCAGGTTCCAGAGCTTGGCCATATTGAAGCTCTCATAGACCTGGCCCTGATTGGCGGCGCCGTCGCCGAAATAGGTCATCGAGACGCTGTCATTGCCGCGGTAGCGATTGGCAAAGGCAAGGCCGGTGCCGAGCGAGACCTGGGCGCCGACGATGCCATGGCCGCCGAAGAACTGCTGCTCGACGCTGAACATGTGCATCGAGCCGCCCTTGCCCTTGGAATAGCCGCCGCGGCGGCCGGTCAGTTCGGCCATCACCCCGCGCGGGTCCATGTCGCAGGCGAGCATATGGCCGTGATCGCGGTAGCCGGTGATCACCTGATCGCCCGGCTTGGCGGCCATATCCATGCCGACGACGACCGCTTCCTGGCCGATATAGAGATGGCAAAAACCGCCGATCAATCCCATGCCGTACATCTGGCCGGATTTTTCCTCGAAACGCCGGATCAGCAGCATCCGCCGGTAGGCGTCGAGCTCCTGGTCCTTGTCGAATTCGATGATCTTTGGCGCGCTCTTCTTGGCGCTGCGCCCTGCTTTGGATGGGGTTTTGCGCCGTGCCGGCGACTTGGCAGCCTCTGCAGCCATTCCGTTCTCACTCCCGGGCCGTCGAAATTGGCGCCAGAGTATCGAAAAACCGGCAGGCTCGCGAGTCGATTTTGGGCCCAAAGATTCAATCGAGATATGGTATAAACAATTGTTTTTTATATTATATTACAGATTAACCGGAAATCGGTTATTATATTAGTTTTTCCGCCTTACGCGTCAATTTCGCGATCGCTATCGGGCGGTCCGCAGGATGACGATTTCGTCCGGATGCGCCATGTTGAGGCTCGATCGCGCCCGCTCGTCGATCATGTCAGGATCGAGGCTCGACGGTTTGAGGAGCGAGATCCGCTGTTCGAGCCGGTCGTGCTCGGCGCGGGCGGTGGCGAGCTCACGGGCGAGCACCACGGCCTCCTGCTCCAGCCTTTGGCGCGCATATATTCCGTACTCGCCGTGAAAGGCGTGAAAGGCGAAATAGACGACACAGAGAATGGCGCCGGCCGGCAGGGTCAGCCGCGAAAGCAGCGAACGTTTACGCTGGCGCGTCGCCATGGTCTTCGGTCCTGTCGTCGCGGCGGTTATCGGGGCGCCTGTCCGGGCTCTTCTCCTTCGCGCCAGAATACCCGATCAGCGTTAACGGATGATTGCTTTTCGGCCGCCGTCGGGGCCTTAGCCCGTCTCCTTGTGGGCTTCCATATAGGAGCGCAGCACCGCATTCATTCGGGTCTGATATCCCTTGCCCGTAGTGCGAAACCATTGCAGCACGTCGCGGTCGATCCGCAATGTGATTTGTCCTTTGGGTTCAGGCATTCGCACCTCGGCTTCATCCCAGAAACCAGGCGCTGACGTATCAATCGCATCGGGGTCACGCGCAACCGCCTCTGCGATATCTTCATCAGTCATTGCCTTGGCACGCTTCGAAAGCGGCTTCGGCGACATATCGGCGAGGGTTTCAAACCTCACCAATTCTGTCGTTGTACGCTTCTTTGTCATGCCGTCCGGCCCTCCATGCTGAAATTATGCGGCGGGTCTCGCCGCGCCAGGTGTAGACCACGACAAAGAACTCTCCGTTCCGGTCATGACCGATCGCGATGGTGCGCGGCTCGCCGTAGTCTCGTGGGTCGGGGCGTTCAAGCACCGGAGAATCAAAAATCTGCGCGCCCTGTTCAAAACTAACGCCGTGCTTTTCTTGGTTCTTTCGGTCTTTGGCGCCGTCCCACTCATAGCTCATATTGTTACGGTAGTTACAATATGTAACTACGTCAAGCTGTCCTGCCCATAGTCTGTCTCCGAACGACTCCATGCCGGGCAGAAAAGGGGGGTGCCTTGCACTCCGGCCTCGGGGCGCAGAGCGGAAAGGCGGAGGCCCGAAATTCTTGACTTTCGGGCGGTCGTGCGTAGTTTGGCCGTCCTGAGTTTTCGCAGCGGCGCAGCCGGCCCGGATATCGGCTCCGGCCGCCGTTTTCGCCAAAGTCAAGGATCGTTTGAAATGGCCAAGGCCACCACCATAAAGATCAGGCTCGTCAGCACCGCCGACACCGGATATTTCTACGTGACCAAGAAGAACTCGCGCACGATGACGGAGAAGATGACCATCCGGAAATACGATCCGGTCGCGCGCAAGCACGTGGAATTCCGCGAAGCCAAGATCAAGTGACTTGAAAGGCGGGAAGCCCCGCCCGCCATCGCTGACACTGAACGCCCTATCCGAAGACGCCGCCGGCCGCACCGGGCTGAAGCCGGATCAGCCGCGAATCGGCAACCGCCGCCTGGCGATGGACGACCGCCTTGCGGTAGTCGGGGTCCTTGACCATGGCGACGAAGGCGTCGCTCGAGGGATATTCGGCGATGAAGACGAGATCCCAATGCTCGACATCGGGCCCGATCAGGGTCTGCTCGAACTCGGCCCGGTAGACGATGCGCCCGCCGAGGCCGGAAAAGATCGGCGCGCTTTCGGCGCCATAACTACGATAGGCCTCGGCGCCGGTCAGACCTTTTTCCACCATCTCATGGTCCGGCGGATAGGCCGCGACTTCACGCAGCCGCACCAAATTGAGCATGTGGACTGGCGTTTCCCGCCTGTTCGCCCGAAACGCGCCGAATGCTTCGCGGCTGGGATCGATGAATTCGGCCATGACGGCTCCCCGATCACGGTGAAGTGTTGTGAAACCTGTGGACGATGCCAATTGCCATAATGACGACGCAGCGCATCAGGATAGTGCCGGCGGGACGCGCGTGCCATATCATAACCTCAGTTGAGTTTTGGTTTTCGCGGCAGCATCTCTGAGGGGAGCGTTGATGATTGCGAGGTGGTTTTGGGTGGCAAGGCAATACAGCGCTGAGTTTGCCGCTGGTTTACCCTCCCCCTTGTGGGGAGGGTGGACGGCGCGTAAGCGCCGGCCGGGTGGGGGTACTAAGTGGGCGTTTGCGCCATTTGCTAACGGTGTTGTCCTTTCCTTCGACCCCCGACCCCTCCCCACAAGGGGGAGGGGAGGTTTCCGCAGTCGCCTTGTCCTCTTTGCGCCAGTCATTTACGAGCATCGCCGCGTCTCGACTGTTGACCGACGCCGCGATCGCTTTCTAGGAAAGACCGCTGTCGTTCGCCCATGTGGTGGGCGCCCCTTGAACGGAACACCATGTCGACGAAATTCATCGCCATCCGCGGCGCGCGGGAACACAATCTGAAGGGCGTGGACCTCGATATTCCGCGCGATTCCCTCGTCGTCATGACCGGGCTGTCGGGCTCGGGCAAGTCGTCGCTCGCCTTCGACACGATCTACGCCGAAGGCCAGCGCCGCTATGTGGAAAGCCTGTCGGCCTATGCCCGGCAGTTCCTGCAGATGATGCAAAAGCCCGATGTCGACCAGATCGACGGGCTGTCGCCGGCGATCTCGATCGAGCAGAAGACGACGTCGCGCAATCCGCGCTCCACCGTCGGCACCGTCACCGAGATCTACGACTATATGCGGCTCCTGTTCGCCCGAATCGGCGTGCCCTATTCGCCGGCGACCGGCCTGCCGATCGAAAGCCAGACGGTCAGCCAGATGGTCGACCGGCTGCTCGCCCTCGACGAGGGCACGCGGCTCTATCTGTCCGCGCCGATCGTGCGCGGGCGCAAGGGCGAATACCGCAAGGATCTGGCCGAGCTGATGAAGAAGGGCTTTCAGCGGGTCAAGATCGACGGCGCCTTCACCGACATCGCCGACGCCCCGGCGCTCGACAAGAAGCTGAAGCACGACATCGATGTCGTCGTCGACCGCATCATCATCCGCGGCGATATCGCGACAAGGCTGGCGGACTCGCTGGAAACCGCGCTTCACCTCGCCGACGGGCTGGCGGTCGCCGAGTTCGCCGACCGGCCGCTGCCGGCCGAGGAACTTGCCGGCGAAGCCGCCAACAAATCCAAGAACGACACCCATGAGCGGCTGGTCTTTTCGGAAAAGTTCGCCTGTCCGGTTTCCGGCTTCACCATCGCCGAGATCGAGCCGCGGCTGTTTTCCTTCAACAATCCCTTCGGCGCCTGCCCGACCTGCGACGGACTCGGCACGACGCTGGAGTTCGAGGCCGATCTCGTCGTGCCCGATCCGACGCTTTCGCTCCGCGCCGGCGCGGTGCTGCCCTGGGCCCGCACCGGCAACACCTCGCCCTACTACACCCAGACGCTGGAGGCGATCTGCCGCCATGTCGACGAGAAGATGACGACGCCGTGGAACGCGCTTGCCCGTGAGGTGCGCAATGTCGTCCTGTTCGGCTCGGGCACCGACAAGATCACCTTCGTCTATGATGACGGGCTCCGGCGCTACCAGACCACCAAGCCGTTCGAGGGCGTCATCAACAATATCGAGCGGCGCTGGCGCGAGACGGAATCCTCCTGGGTGCGCGAGGAGCTGTCGCGCTACCAGTCGGACCATGCCTGCGAGACCTGCGGCGGCCACCGGCTGAAACCTGAAGCGCTTGCTGTGAAAATCGCCGACAAGCACATCGGCGAGGTCGCGCTGATGTCGATCCGCGAGGCCGGCGACTGGTTCACCGCCCTGCCCGATCGGCTCGACGCCAAGCGCAACGAGATCGCCGGCGCCATCCTCAAGGAAATCCGCGAACGGTTGCGCTTCCTCTCCGATGTCGGGCTCGACTATCTGACGCTGTCGCGCGGCTCCGGCACTTTGTCGGGCGGCGAGAGCCAGCGCATCCGGCTTGCCTCGCAGATCGGATCGGGGCTGACCGGCGTGCTCTACGTGCTCGACGAACCCTCGATCGGCCTGCATCAGCGCGACAATGCGCGGCTGTTGACGACGCTTCGGCACCTCCGCGATCTCGGCAACACGGTGATCGTCGTCGAGCACGACGAGGAGGCGATCCGCACCGCCGACCATGTCATCGACATCGGCCCCGGCGCCGGCATCCATGGCGGCGAGATCGTCGCCGAAGGCACACCGGCCGAGATCATCGCCCATCCGGCCAGCCTGACCGGGCGCTACCTCGCCGGACACCACGAGATCGCCGTGCCGGCCGAGCGCCGCAAGATCCCGAAGCTGCAGCGGCTCACCGTCATCGGCGCCACCGGAAACAATCTGCAGGCGGTCGACGCCGACATCCCGCTCGGCACGTTTACCTGCGTCACCGGCGTCTCCGGCGGCGGCAAGTCGACGCTTTTGATCGAGACGCTCTACAAGGCGGCGGCGCGGCGCATCATGGGTGCCCGCGAAACGCCCGCACATCACGAGCGTATCGACGGTTTCGAATTCATCGACAAGGTGATCGACATCGACCAGTCGCCGATCGGGCGCACGCCGCGCTCCAATCCGGCGACCTATACCGGCGCGTTCACGCCGATCCGCGAATGGTTCGCCGGCCTGCCCGAGGCCAAGGCCCGCGGCTACGCGCCGGGCCGCTTCTCCTTCAACGTCAAGGGCGGGCGCTGCGAAGCGTGCAAGGGCGACGGCGTCATCAAGATCGAGATGCACTTCCTGCCCGATGTCTACGTCACCTGCGATGTGTGCAAGGGCAAGCGCTACAACCGGGAATCCCTCGAAGTCACCTTCAAGGGCCGGTCGATCGCCGACGTGCTCGACATGACCGTGGAGGAAGGCGCGGAGTTCTTCGCCGCCGTGCCGGCGGTGCGCGACAAGCTGACGACGCTGTCCCGGGTCGGCCTCGGCTATATCCATATCGGCCAGCAGGCGACGACGCTGTCAGGCGGCGAGGCGCAACGGGTAAAACTCGCCAAGGAGCTGTCGCGCAAAGCCACCGGGCGCACGCTCTATATCCTCGACGAGCCGACCACCGGCCTGCACTTCCACGACGTGGCGAAGCTCCTGGAGGTGCTGCACGAACTCGTCGATCAGGGCAACACCGTGATCGTCATCGAGCACAATCTGGAGGTCATCAAGACCGCCGACTGGATCGTCGATCTCGGGCCCGAAGGCGGCGATGGCGGCGGCCGCATCGTCGCCGCCGGGCGCCCTGAACAGGTGGCCGAGAGTGCGGCCAGCCACACCGGCCGCTATCTGAAGGAATTGCTTGCCCGGCGCCCGGGCAAGGCCGGCATCGAAGCGGCGGAGTAGTTACCCCGGAATCGGTCAGCCGCACTGGCTGTTGTAGCTGGCAATGTCGGCGTTGATCCGGTCTGCCCACCTTGCGCAATAATCGTATTGCGCGCCTTCCAGCGAACCCGAGCACTGGGCGTTATAGCTGCTGAGCTCGGCCTGGATATTGCTGTACCAGGCATTGCAGTAATCGCTCTGAGCGAGCAGGATCGAAGGATCGAGGCCGTCATCGAGCCCGCTGATCTTGTTGCAGTCGGTCACTTTCCAGCATTTCATCTTGCCGCCGGTACAGCCGGCGCTGCAGCAGCTCCAGCCCTGTTTCTGGCCGCCGCAGGCATCGTGATCGCTGTTAGAGCAGGCGCCGCAGAACGATGCCACCTCGATGCGGTCGCGGCGGATCGACATCGGCGGTACGGAATCCCGGGTCGTCTTCAGCGCGACAAGAGTCCATTCCCCAAGCGATCGATCCTCAGCGTTCACATCGGATACCGCCAAAGGCGTTACGAGAACGGCCAAGAAAAACACCAGAAAACCGGACATCAATTTGGACATATTTTCCTCCCGATATTTTTGCTCAAGGTACATTGAATTCCGGTTTTTCTCCACGCTCTCCTGATTGCAACGCAAGATTTTAATTGGAAACTGCAAATATGGTAAAATTGCTTTTCGCACAACTCGGTTTTGTCAGAATCATCAGCCGGTTACACAATTTGGTCGCGAAGGAACCAAGCTCGCGACCGGCAATGACGGGAATTGCACCCAAACCAATGCAAGGGAATGGCGGCGAACGGCCGGTTCCGGGATGCCGACCGGCGGTCAGGTTGATACGGTTCGCCCGCATCCCGATATGTAATCAGACGAAGCGGTCCTGTCGGCCGAGCATGTCTAGAGGAGGATCGAAATGGGACTCCAGCAAATTACCGCGTTCTTCAAATGGTGCACGGTGATCAACGGGGCGATCCTGATCGCCGCGGTGATCGGCATCGCCCTGGTTCCCGAGATTGCCTATCGGGTCCACGGCCGGATGTTTGAGATTCCGCCGGAGAATATCGGAACCGCGCTTTACCTGCTGGTCGGCATGTTCAAGGTGATGTGGCTTGTGTTCAACGTCACTCCGTTCGCAACGCTTCTGATCCTGCAGAACCGCCGGGCCGGGGCAACCGCGGCGACGCCTGCATAACATGCGACCACCCGGCGCGACGCGGTTTGTCGACGGCGCGCATGAAGGTAAGATCGCCCGATTGGTCGGGCAATGGGGAGCGAGACCGGAATGATCGAGGTTCGACAGACATCGAGCGGCGATCCGCTCGCCTTCGATGTGACCGTGCGCGAGGGACGCGGCGAGACCCGCCATCAGGTCACGATGGCGGCGGCCGACCTCGAACGGCTCGCTGGCGGCCGTCACAGCGGCGAGACGGTGATCGCGGCCGCCTTCCGCTTCCTGCTCGACCGCGAGCCCAAGGAGGCGATCCTCGGCCGTTTCGACGTCACGGTGATCTCCCGCTACTTCCCGGAATTCGAGCGCAAACTGCCTGACTATCTGCACCGGTCCTGACCGGGCCTTGCGCGGCCCTTTTCCGTTCGAAGCGCGGCCGGTGGTGTTGGCGCGAAGACGCCACCCAACTCCTCCTTCGTCACCACCCAACCCCTCCTTCGTCACCACCCGCCCCCTCCTTCGTCACCACCCGGTTTATCCGGGTGGTCCATTGGCTTGTCGACTTGCCAACGTATTTGTGAAGGAATTCAAACGCTTCTGAATGCCGGACTGCCATTGGATTGCCCGCATGAAGCGGGCAATGACGATTGCAGAGGTATCGAAACCGTCCCAAGAACCGTTTAACCGGCAAGCAATGGCTGCCAAGCGGTCAATCCACTGACCGCATGACACGACACTGGTGTCATCACCGTGCCGGACGCACGTTTCACACCGGCCGCTTAGGCGTCATCCCCCCGATCGTGTTAGTATTGATTTGCAGGACTAATGCGCGCGGTGCCGCCTCGGCGGTGCGGTGACGACCAAACGGGCTCTGGGGAGGAGGCATATGACGACAATACGGCAACTACTTGCGGAGAAGAACCGCGAGCTCTTGAGCATCGGGCCGAACGATACCGTATTCAATGCCATCGAGACGATGTCGAAAAACAATATCGGCGCCCTCGTCGTCCTCGACGGCGACCGGCTCGTCGGCATCATTTCGGAGCGGGATTATGCCCGCAACGTCATCCTCAAAGGCCGGTCGTCGCAGAAGACCGTGGTCAACGAGATCATGTCGACGCGCGTCATCTGCGCCCGTCCCGAACAGACCGTCGAGGAATGCATGGCGGTGATGACCGAAAAGACCGTGCGCCACCTGCCGGTGCTGGAAAAGAAGCAGGTGATCGGGATGATCTCGATCGGCGATCTCGTCAAATCCATCATCAGCGGCCAGAAATTCCTCATCGAGCAGCTCGAGCATTACATTTCGAGCTGATGTCGCTGCCGGTGAGCGACGCCCGCATTCGGCTGCGACCCTCTGCCACCCGTCGGCGAAGCGGATGATTTCCTCTCGATTTCATGCCATGGTGGCGCCGTGATCCTGGACCGGAAATCACGGAAATGTCGAACGCCTTTAAACAGTCGCTGCGCCACTTCGTGGTGCAGACCGGCCACAAGATCATCCAGTCGATCGACCGTATCTACGGCCGCTATTCGCTGGTCGGCGATGCCGCCTTCTTCGATCTCGGCAAATTTCCCTGGGTCAAGGACGTCGAGCGCGCATATCCGGCGATCCGGCGCGAACTGGACGAATTGCTCGCCTACCGCGACCAGCTTCCCAGTATCCAGGAGCTTTCCCCGGAACAGTACAAGCTGACCCAGGACGACGGTTGGAAGACGGTGTTTTTCTATGGTTACGGGGTGAAATCCGAAGGCAATTGCCGGCGCTGCCCGGCGACCGCGGCGGCGCTGAGCAAGATCCCCGACATGAAGACCGCGTTCTTCTCGGTCCTGGAACCGCGCAAACGCCTGCCGGCGCATCGCGGCCCCTATAAAGGCCTGCTGCGCTACCACCTCGCGCTGGACGTGCCGGAGCCGGCCGAGAAATGCGGCATCCGGGTCGGCGACCGCGTGCACCATTGGAAAGAGGGGCAAAGCGTGGTCTTCGACGACGTCTATGACCACGAGGCGTGGAACGACACCGACGAGATACGCGTCGTGCTCATTATCGATTTCGTCCGGCCGTTGAAATTCCCCGTTTCGCTCATCAACCGGACACTGATCGGCCTGATCGCGGCTTCGCCCTATGTCTCGAGTTCCATTAAAAACCAGCGCGCCTGGGAGGAGCGGTTCGAGCGCTTCGTCAATGCGCAGCAATCCGGCCCGGGAACTTGAGCGGCACGCATGGAAATGATCGGAGATGCCTTGGCGCGGGAACGGCGCCCGACCTCAGGCGTCATTGCCGGGCTTGTGGTTAAACGGTTGCTGTTGTTCATCTCATCTCTCTCCATCGTCATTGCCCGCCGCGACTGTGCCGGATGGCTCATCTGCCTCCCGATCCGCACCTTCCCCGCGCAAGCGGGGAACCATTGGCGCCGGCGACAAATCCCTGACCCAATTGATAAATTCGAGACATCGCCCGGATCGTGACCGGCATACCGTGTTGAGCGGGGCAATGGGTTCCCGCTTCCGCGGGAACGGTGGGTGGTGTTGGCGTCTGCGTGAACGACGCCGCCACCCAGCCCCTCCTTCGTCACCACCCAGCCCCTCCTTCGTCACCACCCAACCCCTCCGTTGTCACCACCCGGTTTATCCGGGTGGTCCATTGGCCTGTCGACGTGCCAATGCATTGGTGAAGGAATTCAGGCGCTTCTGAGCGCCGAAAAGCCTTTGGATTGCCCGCTTGGGAGCGGGCAATGACGATGGAGAGGGGTCAGATGAACCGCAGCACGCTCTATCCGGACGGCACTGACACGACACCAGGTATGAATCCCGCCCGCTGTTGTAATTTACGCGGTTGCCAATTGCGGGGCCGTCCGGCACTACTGTCCCGTCTGATCTGCATGGTAGCGACCGATGGGCAACACGTGGCGCGATCGCCTTGGCGAATTGGGGATGACCGTCGGCAAGAAGGTCGTCTTCGGCCTCGATTCCTTCTGCGTCCGGTGGTCGAAGGTCGGCGACAGGCCGTTCTTCGAAAACGGCGAATTCCCCTGGGTCGCGAACATCGAGAAAGAATGGCCGGCGATCCGCGCCGAACTCGACGCGCTGCTGGAGCATCGCGAGCATCTGCCCAATTTCCAGGACCTGTCAAAAGACCAGCGTTACCTGACCACCGACGACCGCTGGAAGACCGTGGTGCTCTACGCCTACGGGTTGAAGGTGCCCGGCACCTGCAAGCTTTGTCCGGCGACCGCAAAGGCGGTGAGGCAGATCCCCGGCATGAAGACCGCCCTGTTCTCCATTTTTTCGCCGCACAAACGGATACCGGCCCATCGTGGTCCTTATAAGGGCGTGCTGCGCTATCATCTCGGCGTGGTCGTGCCCGAACCGGCCGAGGCCTGCGGCATCCGCGTCGGCGACCAGACCCGCCACTGGCGCGAAGGCGAGAGCCTCATCTTCGACGACGCCTTCGATCACGAGGCCTGGAACGAGACCGATGGCGTCCGCGCCGTGCTCTTTGTCGATTTCGTCCGCCCGATGCGGTTTCCGGGTTCGCTGTTCAACCGCATGCTGATCTGGTTGATCGCGCTGTCGCCCTTCGTGCTCGGCGCGGCCGGCAATCAGCTCGCCTGGGAGAAGCGTTTCGGCAAGGTGCTCGACGCGCAGCGTTGAAGCGACAACTGGTCTATTCGCGCCACTTAATCGAACAGCCCATGGACGGGATCTGCTCCTCCGGCGCCCTGCCCGTCTCCGCCACCATCGTCATCGCCTCGATCAGTTCGGCGCGCGCGCCCGGCGGCGGCGGGTCCTTGCGCCCCTCGTCGAGCCGGCCGCGATAGGCCAGTTTGAGATCGGCGTCATAGCCGAAATAGTCCGGCGTGCACACCGCGCCATAGTCGCGCGCGGTCTGCTGGCTCTCATCGTGGAGATAGGGAAAGGTGAAGCCGCGCTCGGCGGCAAAAACCTTCATGTTGTCAAAGGAATCTTCCGGATAGTTGACAGCGTCGTTGGAATTGATCGCGACCATCGCCACGCCCTTTTCGGAAAGCGCGCCGGCCGCCGCCACCAGCCGGTCGGTGATCGCCTTGACGTAAGGGCAGTGATTGCAGATGAACACGACGACCGTGCCGTTCTTGCCGCGGACATCGGCCAGCGACAGTGTGCGGCCATCGACGCCGGGGAGCGAAAAATCGGGGGCCGTGGTGCCCAGTTCGGCCGGCGGGGGTATGGCTGCCATGATCAATGTCCTCTGTTGGTGCGCGGTTAGCCCTGTTTTGGCGCGGTCGACCCGTGTTATCAAGCGAACGTTCCGCGAACGTTTCCGTCGCAATGCGATCGCGCCCGTGGCAATATCGGCTCTTATTCCGATTCGCTCGCAAATGCGCCGTTGCGGCGCGATCGGAAACCCCGGCCGGAATGCCGCGTTAACGAATTGGTAACGGAAGGACCGCTTCGCTTACCGTCATGGCGAAATCACAAGACCTTTTCGCGCTGATGTCCGAGGAAACGCCGCCGGCCGCCCCGGCGGCGAAACGCCGTCCGCGCGCCGCCAAGCCGGCCGCCGACAAGTCGGGCGGCGCCGAAGCCGCCTATATGGCGGCCGATATCGAGGTCCTGGAGGGGCTGGAGCCGGTGCGCCGGCGGCCGGGCATGTATATCGGCGGCACCGACGAGAAGGCGCTGCACCACCTCTTCGCCGAGGTCATCGACAACTCCATGGACGAGGCGGTCGCCGGCCACGCCAATTGGATCGAGGTCGACCTGGCCGCCGACGGCACCCTCACCGTGACCGACAATGGCCGCGGCATCCCCGTCGATCCGCACCCGAAATTCAAGGACAGGACGGCGCTCGAAATCATCATGACGACGCTGCATGCCGGCGGCAAATTCGATTCCAAGGTCTATGAGACCTCCGGCGGCCTGCACGGCGTCGGCGTCTCCGTCGTCAATGCGCTCGCCGAAACGCTCGAGGTCGAGGTCGCCCGCGGCCGCCGGCTCTACCGCCAGAGCTATTGCCGCGGCCGGCCCACCGGCCCGCTCGAAGACGCCGGCGAGGTGATGAACCGGCGCGGCACCCGCATCCGCTTCCGCCCCGATCCGGAAATCTTCGGCAAGGGCGCCCGCTTCAAGCCGGCGCGCCTTTTCCGCATGAGCCGGTCGAAGGCCTATCTGTTCGGCGGCGTCGAAATCCGCTGGACCTGCGCGCCCGAACTGCTCGGCGACGGCGGCGACATCCCGGAGAAGGCGGCGTTCCACTTCCCCGGCGGGCTCGGCGACTATCTCGCCGAGGCCGTCGACGGCCACACCCTGGTGACCGAGACGATCTTCACCGGCAAGTCGGAAAAGGACGGCGGCCACGGCTCGGTCGAATGGGCGATCGCCTGGATCGCCGACGATGACGGCTTCGTCTCGTCCTATTGCAACACCATCCCGACCGCCGAGGGCGGCACCCACGAGGCGGGCCTGCGCACCGCGCTTTTGCGCGGCATCCGCGCCTATGCGGAACTGGTCGGCAACAAGAAGGCGGCACAAGTCACCGCCGACGACGTGATGGGCACGGCTGCGATCATGCTGTCCGTTTTCATCCGCGAGCCGGAATTCCAGGGCCAGACCAAGGACAAGCTGGCGACCGCCGAGGCCGGCCGCATCGTCGACAACGCCTTGCGCGATGCCTTCGATCACTGGCTGGCCGCCGCCCCGCAGCAGGCGCAGAAACTCCTGGGCTGGGCGGTGGAGCGCGCCGAGGAACGGCAAAGGCGGCGCCAGGAAAAGGAGATCGGGCGCAAGACCGCGGTCCGCAAGCTGCGGCTGCCCGGAAAACTCGCCGATTGCAGCCAGCGCGCCGCGGCCGGGTCCGAGATTTTCGTCGTCGAGGGCGATTCGGCCGGCGGCTCGGCCAAGCAGGCGCGCAACCGGGCGACCCAGGCGGTGCTGCCCTTGCGCGGCAAGATCCTCAACGTCGCCAGCGCCGGCCGCGACAAAATCTCGCAGAACCAGCAGCTCGCCGACCTCATCCAGGCGCTCGGCTGCGGCACCGGCCCCCACTACCGCGACGACGATCTGCGCTATGAGAAGGTCATCATCATGACCGACGCCGACGTCGACGGCGCCCACATCGCCTCGCTCTTGATCACCTTCTTCTACCGGGAAATGCCCGACATGATCCGCAACGGCCATCTCTATCTCGCCGTGCCGCCGCTCTACCGGCTGACCCAGGGCGGAAAGACGCTTTATGCCCGCGATGACGCCCATAAGGACGAATTGCTGGCGCGCGAATTCAGCGGCCGCGGCAAGGTCGATATCGGCCGCTTCAAGGGGCTCGGCGAGATGATGCCGGCGCAGTTGAAGGAAACCACGATGGACCCGAAGCGCCGCACCCTGCTGCGCGTGGTCATCGCCGACGAGGCGCCCGGCGACACCGGCTCAACGATCGAGCGGCTGATGGGCAACAAGCCCGAAGCCCGCTTCGACTTCATTCAGGAGCGCGCCGCGTTCGCCGTCGATCTGGATATCTGATCGACAAACCGGATGTGTCGTGGAATCGTGCCCTGTCGACGTGGCGGCCGCCGGCGCTGCCGCTCGGATGCGGCGTAAAATGTGCGATCTGGAGGCCCAATGCCCGGAGGTTCGCTGATGATGACGATCCGGACCGTCGCCGCAGCCGCCGTGTTCGCGGCCCTGTCGGTCGTGGCGACGGCGCAGACAGCGGAAGAGAAGGCGGCACCGGCGGCGCCGACGCCTGAAACCGCGCCCGCAGTGACGGCGCCTGAAACGGCGCCCGCCGCGCAGCAGGCCGCGCCGGCGGCGGAGACGCCGGAAACCGCGCCGGCCGAGGCGGAGGCCGCACCGCCGCCGGTCGATCCGCTTTTCCAGATGATCGAGTCGGTGCCGGTGGCGATCACCGACATTCGCCTGGTCGGCGAATGGAGCGAGGGCGACGAGGTCGGCATCTTCCGCACCATCGTCACCCAGGACATGGTCCTCGGCGGCGCCTCGCGGCTGTTCGTGCAATGGCTCGCCCCCGGCGATACCGGTCCGCGGATCAGGCATCAGATCGAGATCAAGGAACTTGTCGAGGAGCGCATAAACATCGTCGACTTCACCGCCGAGACCGACCAGCAGGGTCTGGCGCTCTACCTGGAGACGGTCGCCGCCAATGGCGGTTTTTCCTCCGGCTTCGAGGTGTTCATTACGGCGCCCGACGAATACCTGTTTCAACCGATCAGCAACTAGAGCAAATTGCGATCATATTGAATCAATTCTGTTTTGCATCCGCCGTGTACGGATGGGCGTGCCCGTACCGGAGCGCGATGCCGGGCATCGGGCGAGGATCGGGCGCGTTCAGCCGTCCGGCGGGGCAAAACCCTTCGGGACGGGCCCTTTTGCGCCAATCCCGGCGCGAAAAGCCTCGAACGT
>JANQEG010000037.1 GCA_028278505.1 Rhodobiaceae bacterium | reverse complement strand
CGGAGCGATTTTGCGCCAAGGTCAAGCCGCGTCGCGCACGGCCATACCGGGCGTATGGTCAAGCGGCGCGGCGCAGGATTTGGCGCAAAAGCGCCCGTCCCTTCGGGTTTCCGATTGGCGGACGCCCAAAGGCGAACCGGTCTCGGCCGATGCCCCACATCGCCCGTCGACCGTTTCACCTCCGGATCGTCTCGCCAATCGTGAAACAGAATTGATTCAGACAAGCCATGAAAGGCTCTAGCCAAACAGAACAGGGTCCGGCGCCGATTTATCGGCGGCGCCGGAACCTCGTCTCCTCAGGCGGCCGGAACCGACCGTTCAGAGCCGCGACCCGGACCAGCCGCGTTTGTGGTGGCCGTGCCGATGATGGTGGCGATGATGCTTGCGACCGTCATGGCGGACCGGCTCCAGTCTGCCGTTGCCGTCGCGATCGAGCCGCGTGAACTTCTGCTGCAGGCCGAATTCGAACTCCTGCTTGGAGATCGAACCGTCGCCGTTGAAGTCGCGCATTTTCAGTATCCGATCGCGGCGCTGAACGAGCCGCTTCATCAGATAGGCGTCGATCTCGGCGGTCGTCACCACGCCGTTCGTGTCGGCATCGAACCGGTCGAACCGGTCCTGGCGGCCGGCGACGAACTCGTCGAAGGTCACGCCGCCGTCGCGGTTCGCGTCGAAGCGCATGACGCCACGGCCGGCCGGCCCCTGGCGCATGCCCATGCCCTGCATGCCGGTCATCGGCATCGGGGCGCCCTGCAGCACCGCCGGCGGCGGCTGCAGATTAGCAGGCGGCTGGCCCATGGACTGGGCCATCGCAAACGCCGAGGACGCCGCGAGCGCGGCGCCGGCGACGAACAGAACAGATTTCCTGATCATTTCGGTTTCTCCATTGCTTCTCGATCGTCGCACCCCAATCGAAGGCCGGGTCGACGGCACCGCCGGATCATCCCACCGCCGGCGCGGCGACCTCCCCGATCAGCCTTTCGAAACTCTTCCGGACTTCGTGCTGCGTCTCCACCAGATGGGCCTGCAGCGTTCCGAAATCCGGCAACTCGCCGGCCTCGGCCAGCAGCGCCTTGAACTCGCCCGACGCCTCGTCGGGATGAAACTTGGTATCGATACACAGGCGCAGAATCTGGGTCAGGTCGTGATAAAGCCGCGCCGCCGGGATCAGTATCTCGGCCTCCGACGCCGGCAGGATCCCGCCCCGCGACGCCTTGGTCAGGGCGCCGAGCGTATTCACGTCCAGCACCTCGCCGGAGTGCGCCGCATTCGTCAATTGCAGATATTGGGCGACGAATTCGATATCAATAAGGCCGCCGGCGACATTTTTCAGATCCCAGACATGATCCGAGCCCTTTTCCGCTTCGATCCGGCCGCGCATCAAACGGACCTCATCGCGGATCCTGTCGGTGTCGCGCGGCATCGTCAGGATAGCGCGGATCGACGCCTCGGCGCGGGCGGCCAGGCCGCTGTCGCCGGCGACGACGCGGGCCCGGGTCAGCACCATGTGCTCCCAGGTCCAGGCGTCCTCGCGCTGATAGCGCTCGAAGGCGTCGATGCGGGTCGCCAGCGGACCGGCCTTGCCCGACGGCCGCAGCCGCAGATCGACCTCGTAGAGCGTGCCTTCCGCGGTCGGCGCGGAGAGCGCGGCGACGAGGCGCTGGGTCAGGCGGATGTAATACTGGCTGCCGGAGAGCGGACGGGCGCCGTCGCTGGCGCCGGCGTCGCCGTCGAAATCGTAGAGCAGGATGAGGTCGAGGTCGGACGAGGCGGTCATCTCGCCGCCGCCGAGCTTGCCGAGCGCAAGCACCACCGCCTTGCCGCCCGGCATTTGCCCATGCGCGGTCGCAAGCTCGCGCCGCACCAGCATCAAGAGCCGGTCGAGCAGCACGCCGGCCAGCGTGGCAAACGCGGAACCGGCATGGCCGGCAGTGATCGCCCGCGACAGGATGCGGGCGCCGATCAGGAATTCCTGCTCCTGGACGAATATGCGGGCGCGATCGAGCGCATCCTCATAGACATCGGCCTCGGCGAGCGAGCGGTCGAGGCGCTCGCCGAACTCGGCCCCGCTCGGCAGCGCACCGAAAAACGCCGGGTCGAGCACGCCGTCGAGCACGCGCGGGCGGCGGGTGACGATGGCGGCGAGCCGCGGCGCGGTGCCGAGGATGTTGGCGAGCAGATGCAAAAGCGCCGGGTTGGACCGGAGCAGCGAGAAAAGCTGAACGCCGGTCGGCAGCGCGCTTAAAAACCGGTCGAACGCGGCAAAGGCGGCGTCCGGCGCCGCGGTGTGGCTGAGCGCCTCCAGGAGCGCCGGCGTGATCTCGGTCAGCCGCTCCCGGGCGCGCACCGACCGGGTTGCCGCATAGCGTCCGAAATGCCAAATCCGCACCGCCCGGGTGATTTCGCGCGGCCGCTCGAACCCGAGCCGCGACAGGGTCTCCAGCGTCGCCGGATCGTCGTCGTCGCCGGTGAACACCAGGCTGCCGAAATCGGACGACAGCGACGGCTCCTCCTCGAAGAGCTCGCCGTAATGGTTTTGGACCCGCTCCAGCCGGGCGGTCAGCGCGGCGGCGAATTCGTCGCGATCGGCGAAACCGGCGAGGCGGGCGATGCGTTCCAGGCCTTCTTCGTCTTGCGGCAGCGTCTGGGTTTGTTCGTCGGCAACCATCTGGATGCGATGCTCGACGCTACGCAGAAATCCGTAGGCCTCGGCCATCTCGTCGCGGGTCTCGGCGTTGATCCATCCCTGCCGGGTCAGTTCGTCGAGCATGTCGAGCGTGCGGCGGCCGCGCAGATCGGGATTGCGCCCGCCGGCAATCAATTGCTGGGTCTGCACGAAGAACTCGATCTCGCGGATACCGCCGCGGCCGAGCTTGACGTTGTGGCCGGCGACCGCGATCTTGCCGTGCCCCTTATGGGCGTGGATCTGGCGCTTGATCGAATGCACGTCGGCGATCGCCGCGTAGTCGAAATATTTGCGCCAGATGAACGGCGAAATCTCGCTCAGAAAGTCCTCGCCGGCGCCGAGATCGCCAGCGGCGGGCCGCGCCTTGATCAGTGCCGCACGCTCCCAGTTCTGGCCGAGCGCCTCGTAATAGGTGATCGCCGCGGCAAGGTTGATCGCGACCGCGGTCGCGCCGGGATCGGGCCGCAGCCTCAGATCGACCCGGAACACGTAACCGTGTTCGGTGCGCTCCTGCATGATCCTGACCAGCCGCTTGACGAAGCGGACGAAAAAGGTCGGCGGCTCCTGGCCCTCGGCGAGCGGCGCGATCTCCGCGTCGTAAAAGACGATCAGGTCGATATCGCTGGAGAAATTGAGTTCGCCGGCGCCGTGCTTGCCCATGGCGAGAACGACGAGGCCGCAGCCGATTTCGGGTGCCTCGCGGTCCTGCGGGTGGAAGCGGCCGGCGGCGGCGGCCTCGTTCAACAGCCAGCGAATGGCGCCGGCGAGCGTCGCATCGGCGGTGCGCGACAGCGCCCATGTCACCTCGTTGACGCCCCAGGCGCCGGCGAGATCGGCGAGCGCGATCGTCAGCGCCGCGTCCTGCTTGACGAGGCGCAGATGGCGCATCAGCGCTGTCTCGTCGAACGCCGCCGGGCAATCGCGCGCGGCATCGCTCAGTTCGCGGATGCGGGCCTCGGGATCGGCGTTGAGGACGCCCAGCAGACGGGCGGGATCGTCGAGGATCAGGCCGCGCAGATAGGGCGACAGCTCCATCACCGCGGCGAGGAACGCGGCGACGCCGTCCTGGGCGTCGAGGAAGGCGAAGAGCGCGCCGGCGCTTTCGGTCTCGCGGTCGCGGTCGCGCAAATCTTCGAGGAACCGATCGGCGGCGCCGGCATCGACCGGGCGCGGCAGCCGCGCAAACCGCGCCGCCAGCGGTGCATCGCCGCCGGCCGCCGCCTTATCGGCAATGGCTCCCGCCTCGCTCATGTCCCGGTTCCCCCTGGCGCTCGCGGCAGGTCGAGAACGACCTTCAATCCCGGCGCCGCATCACGAAGTGATATCGTGCCGCCATGGTAGCGGGCAACCGCGGCAACGAGGCTGAGGCCGAGGCCGCTGCCCGGCCGCGACCGGCTCGCCTCGAGCCGCACGAACCGTTCCAGCACGCGCGCGCGGTCGGCCTCGGGAATGCCGGGCCCGTTATCGGCGATGGTGATAAGGACGCGGTCATTGTCGGCGACCGCGGCGATGCGCACGGCAGCGGGGACCGCGGCCTCGGGCACCGCATATTTGAGTGCGTTGTCGATGAGATTGGCGAAAGCCTGGCCGAGCAGCTCGCGATTGGCCCGGACCGTCAGATTTGGCGCGGTGTCGAGGGAAAAGGCGATTCCGGCCTCCTCGGCGACCGGCTCGTAGAGTTCGGCGACATCGCGGAGCACGGCGCCGGCATCGAGGTCTTCAAGAACGCCCTCGTCGGTGCCGGCCTCGACCCGGGCGATCATCAACAGGGCGTTGAAGGTGCGGATGAGGTCGTCGGACTCGGCGATCGTCGCCTCCAGCGCACCGCGGTAGTTTTCAACCGACGGCTTTTCGGCGAGCGCCATCTCGACCCGGTTGCGCAGCCGGGTCAGCGGCGTCTTCAGATCGTGGGCGATGTTGTCGGAGACCTCGGTCAGGCCGCGCATCAGCGTCTCGATGCGGTCGAGCATGGTGTTGAGGCTCTCGCCGAGGCGGTCGAACTCGTCGCCGGTGCCGGCGAGCGGAATGCGGCCGGTGAGGTCGCCGGCAACGATGCGCCGGCTGGTGTCGGCGACTGAATCGATGCGGCGCAGCACCCGCTTGGAGACGAAATAGGAGCCGAACACGGCAAGCAGGATCATCACCACGATCGACCAGCGGGCGACGCGGCCGAAGATCTCGCGGAACTTCTCGCGCTCGCCGATGTCGCGGCCGACGAGCAGCCGGAAGTCGCCGGGCAGCATGAAGACCTGCATCACCGCGCGGTCGTCGAACTCGTCGCGGTGACGGCCGTCTCGGCCGCGATCGCCCCGGCCGCGGCCGCCACGGTCGCGGCGCAGGCGGGAGGCGATTTCCTCGGCGGTTTCGGAGCGCTCGTAGCGCGCTTCGTGCAGGCCGGGACTGTCGAGCAGGCCGGGCGGCAGGCCGGCGATGTTGCCGGCCAGCACGCGGCCGGACCCGTCGGTAACGAGATAAACGCCGGCGCCGGGGCGGCCGGAGCGGCGGTCGATCATGCGGATCAGCCGGCCGATGCCGCCGATGCGGTACTGCGCGGCCAGCGCCGAGACCTCGGTCTCGATGGTCTCGATATGCTGGCGCGCCAGGAGCACCCGCGTGTTGTAGGCGATGTAGCCGATCTGGAAGAACGCGAAGATCGCGAACACCAGGAGATAGGCGGCGGAGAGCTTGAACGCCGTCGTTCGGAAGATCTTACCGAGCGCCGTCACGGATCACGTATCCCGCACCGCGCACGGTGTGCAGCAGGGGCCGCTCGAAGCCCTTGTCGATCTTGGCCCGGAGCCGCGAAACATGAACGTCGATGACGTTGGTCTGCGGATCGAAATGATAGTCCCAGACCTTTTCCAAGAGCATGGTCCGGGTCACCACCTTACCGGCATGCTTCATCAGGAATTCGAGCAGGCGGAACTCGCGCGGCTGCAGCACGATCGGGGCGCCGTCGCGGGTGACCGTGTGGGACAGCCGGTCGAGCTCCAGATCGGCGACGCGATAGACCGTCTCCGCCTCGCCCGGCTGGCGGCGGCGGGCGAGCACCTCGACGCGGGCGAGCAGTTCGGAAAACGCGTAAGGCTTGGTCAGATAGTCGTCGCCGCCGGCGCGCAGCCCGGTGACGCGGTCGTCGACGCGGCCCAGCGCGGAGAGGATGAGGGCCGGACTGTCGCAGCCGTCGGAGCGCAGTTCCTCGATCACCGAAAGGCCGTCGCGCTTGGGCAGCATGCGGTCGACGACGAGCACGTCATAGTCGTTGTCGCGCGCCATCGCATAGCCGGATTCCCCGTCCGCGGCGTGATCGGCCACGTGCCCGGCCTCGGTCAGCGCCTTGGTGAGGTAGGCCGCGGCCTCGCGGTCGTCTTCGATGATCAGAATCCGCATGGCTCTTCATATCACGAATCGGTGCGGCGACTTCCGGCAGCGTGCAGACGGCAGACCGGCGGGGACCGATCTGCCGCCGCGACGATGCGAAACGGTCGGGGGGCGACATAAAGACCGTTCCGCAAAGCCTTCGGTGTCGCGTTGGGAACGCGCGCGGCCGCTCAGCCCGCGGCCAGCGGAACCGCGACGTAGCGGGTCTCATCGCCGGAGCGCACGCGCATCAGCACGGCCTTGCGTCCCGCCGCGCGGGTCCGCTCGATGCCCTTGGCCACGTCGCCCGGGGTCGAGACGGCCTTGCCGCCGACATCGAGGATCACGTCGCCTTTGCTGATGCCCTTTCCGGCCGCCGGACCGTCGGGATCGATGCCGGTGATGGCAACGCCGACGGTGCCGGCCCCGACGGCGGCGGCCGGCGCCAGCGTCAGGCCGATCTTCGACTCCGCGGCCGGCGCATCGGGCGCGGACGTCGTTGCGGCGACCCGGACCGTGCCCGGCAAAGTGCCGAGGGTGACGCCGAGGCGCTTTTCGACACCGTCACGCCAGATGGTGAGGTCGACCCTGGTGCCGGGCGCGAAGCCGGCGATCAGCCGCGCCAGTTCCTTGGGGCTTTCGACCTTGCGGCCGTTGACGGCGACGATCACGTCGCCCGACGCGATACCGGCCGAAACCGCGGGACTGTCCGCCTGCGGCTCGGTGACCATGGCGCCGGCGGCGGTCTTAAGGCCGACCGAGGCGGCAATGTCCTCGCCGACCGGCTGGATCATCACCCCGAGCCAGCCGCGGGTGACGCTGCCGTCGTCCTTGAGATCGGCGATGACGTCGCGGGCAACTGCCGCGGGAATGGCGAAGCCGATGCCGACGCTGCCGCCGCTCGGCGAGAAGATCGCGGTGTTGACGCCGACGACGCGGCCGGACAGATCGAAGGTCGGACCGCCGGAATTGCCGCGATTGATCGGCGCGTCGATCTGGATGTAGTCGTCGTAAGGGCCGGAGCCGATATCGCGGCCGCGGGCCGAGACGATGCCGGCGGTCACCGTGCCGCCGAGGCCGAACGGATTGCCGACCGCGACCACCCAGTCGCCGACGCGGATATCGGTGTCGGAGAATTCAACAAAGCTGAACGTCCGGCCGGTATCGACCTTGAGCAGGGCCAGATCGGTCTTGTCGTCGGTGCCGATGACCCGGGCATCAAGCTTGTCGCCATCGTCGAGGGTGACCGTGACCTCGTCGCTGCCGTCGACGACATGGTTGTTGGTGACCACGTAACCGTCGGCGGAGATGAAGAAGCCGGAGCCCTGGGACATGGCGCGCGGGGCCCGCTGGCCGTGGCCGCGCCGGCCGTCGGGTCCGGGGCGGCCGAAATGCTTGAACAGATCCTCAAACGGGCTGCCCTCGAACGGGTTCATCTGCGGCCCGTCGAACTGGATCATGCCGTCGCGGCCGGATTTCCTGACGCTGACGCTGACGACGGCCGGGCGCACGCGCTCGACGATGTCGGCGAAACTTGGGAAAGCGTGAGGCTGGGCCGGCACGGTGACCGCCTGGCCGGCGGCCTCGGCGTAGGCCGGGACCGCATTCGGCGAGACGACCGGCTGGGCAATAGTCAGGCCGAACAACGCCAAGCCCATGACGCCCGCGACCAGGGCGCGGCGACGGTTGGCGAGCACGCGCGCGGTCCAGCCGGCTTTACGAGAGATCGGAGCGTTCATGCATGGTCTCCTTGAGCAATTGCGCCATTCCCGGACCTTTGGGGACGCCGCGCGAGAACGCGAAGGGCGCCCGAGATCCGATGTTCATGTCTCTATATGTGGATGGAATCGCCTTACGGGAGCCTGTCGGCCGTATTAAAGTTTCGTAAGGTTGGGGGGAAAGTCCTGCGACGGAAACGCCCCTGCCCCTTCAAGGGAGGGGTCGGGGGTGGGGGTAAAAAGAAAAACAGCGAGATTGCCGGGCGGCGCAGATGTTTCAGTATACCCCCACCCGGCCGGCGCTACCGCACCGTCCACCCTCCCCACAAGGGGGAGGGTAGTTGCGGAATTCGCAACAACCCAGCAAACGGCCCACCGCACTTGCCGGACAATCCAAGCCCTCAAAAACGTGACGACCTCGGTGCGATGGTCGGTTGGCGCCGCCTTGCCATTGGCCACCTTTCCCGCGAAAGCGGGAATCCAATTATCCCCTCGATACGCTCTGTCATCGGCTATTGCGGATTGGAGATTCGACGGACAAGACAAGCGCTAACAGTGGTGGATCGGCCAATGGACGCCCGCTTTCGCGGGTGAGGTGCCAAGAGGCATTCCTTGCGCACAGGTTTTTGGCGCCCGAAAGCGGCGCAAATCCGCAAGACGTGTGAATCTCCCAGCCTTCAAGGGACAGGGTCGGGGATGGGCGGCTAGCGAATGCGGTGCCGCCGCCGCTGATCCCCCTCATCCTGTCCTTCTCCCCGGCGGGGAGAAGGGACGACAAGCGCAAGACATTGAGAAAAAAGCCCTCTCCCTCAAGGGAGAGGGCGGTCCGCAGAGCGATCGATCACTTAGTCCGCTTCAACGACCTTGGTGACGACGGCCGAGGCGTGCTCCAGGGTTCGGTGGACCGGGCATTTGCCGGCGATCTCGACGAGCTTGTCCCGCATTTCGGGATCGACGTCGCCGTCGACCGATATCCGGCGCTCGAAGCGGTCGATCTTGCCGCCCCTGGCCGATGGATCGGCGTCGCCGCAATCCTCGCAATCCTCGGCGTGGACCTTGCCGTGCACCACCTCGACGGAGACGCGACCGAGATCGAGCTTCTTGAAATCGGCATACATGCGCAGCGTCATCGACGTGCAGGCGCCGAGCGCAATCGACAGAAAGTCGTACGGCGTCGGCCCGGAATCAAGGCCGCCGACCTTGGCCGGCTCGTCGGCGGTCAGGCGGTGGCGGCCGACGCGGACGGCGTTCTGGAACTTGCCGGCGCCGGTCTCAGCGACGACCGCGCCCTCGGGTGCCGGATCGTCGGCCTCGGTCTCGCCGGCACCGACATAGCGGCTCGCCCAGGCGGCGATCACTTCGGCGGCGTAGATGGCGTCGTCCTTGGCGCTCAGCAGATGATCGGCCTTGTCGAGCGAGATGAAGCTCTTGGGGTGCCTGGCGGCGAGGTAGATGCGCGAAGCATTGTCGATGCCGACGGTCTGGTCGAGCGGCGAATGCAGCACGAGCAGCGCCTTGTGCATGCCGGCGATGCGGCTTTCCAGATCCTGGGCATGGAGATCGTCGAGGAATTCCTTGCGGATGGTGAAGCTGCGGCCGGCAAGCGTCACCTCGGCCTCGCCCGCCTCCTCGATGCGCTCGAGATGAGCGCGGAAGTTCTCGACAACGTGATGGGCGTCGGCCGGCGCACCGATGGTGGCAACCGCCTTGACCTCGGGCAGGTCGGCGGCGGCGGCGAGCACCGCGGCACCGCCGAGTGAATGGCCGATCAAGATCTCCGGCGCCGCGAAATGGGTGTGCAGATAGTCGACCGCGCTCATCAAATCTTCGATGTTGGAGGAGAAATCGGTCGACGCGAACTCGCCCTCGGACGAGCCGAGGCCGGTGAAATCGAAGCGGAGGACGGCGATGCCGCGCCGCGCCAATTCACCGGCGATGCGGCGGGCGGCGAAAATGTCCTTGGAGCAGGTGAAACAATGGGCAAAGAGCGCATAGGCGCGCGGGGTGCCGGCCGGGCGGTCGAGCCGCGCGGCGAGACGGGCGCCGTGGCCGCCCTGAAAATCAACCCGCTCCACGATCGTCGACATGGCTGGTCCTCCGCGCTTAAGACCCGAAAGCCCTCAACATCGTCGCGCGACCGGCGATCTTCAACGCTTGTCGGATAAAATCTCCGCGAGGCGCTTTTGCTCCTCGTCGCTGAGCGGGGCGGCTTCGCCTGCCGGCGTTGTGCGGCGCCGGCGCAGGGCGAAGAACACCGCGATGGCGCCGAGGCCGAGGACGATCGGCGGGGCGAGCCAAAGACCCAGGGTGTGAAGGTCGAAGCGCGGCTTCAACAGAACGAACTCGCCATAGCGGTCGACGACGAAGTCGATCACCTGCGCATTGCTGTCGCCTTCGGTGAGGCGTTCGCGGACGAGAACGCGCAGATCCTTGGCGAGGTCGGCATTGGAATCGTCGATCGACTGGTTCTGGCAGACGAGGCAGCGCAGTTCGGCCGAGATCTCCCGCGCGCGCTCCTCCAGCGCCGGGTCGTCGAGCATCTCGTCGGGGTTGACGGCGAGCGCCGTTGAGGGCGGCAGCAGCGCGAAGAGAAGGGCAAGAACGGCGATCATCCGGACCATTTCGCGGCCCTCCTATTCGGCCGGCGCGGCGACGCCGCGAGCGGGCTTGGGCGCGCCGACCCGGTAGCGGCGGTCGCTGAGCGAGGCCAGCCCGCCGATCACCATGACCACGGTGCCGAGCCAGATCAGCACGACCAGCGGCTTGTCGTAGATGCGCACGGCGATGCCGCCGCTCTGCTGCGGATCGCCGAGGGCCATGTAGATCTGACGGGTCGCAAGGGTGAGGATCGCGGTTTCCGTCGTCGGCATGCCGCGGGCGCGATAATTGCGCTTGGTCGGGCTCAGCATGGCGACGGGGATGCCGTCCCGGCCGACCGTAAACGTCGCGAACTGTTCGTCGAAATTCGGCCCGCGGCGCTCCTGCAAGGCATTGAAATGAATGTCGTAGCCGGCGATCTCGGTGGTGTCGCCGGGCTTCATGACGAGGATGTTCTCGGTCTGCCAGGCGCTGACGGCGACGACGCCGAGCACGGTCATGCCGACGCCGAAATGGGCCATCGCGGTGCCCCAGGCCGAGCGCGGCAGGCCGATCGCACGGCGCAGTGAGTCGCCGAGCGGCGCCCGAAAGAGTTTGATCCGCATGGCTGGTTCGGCGATCGCGCCGAGCATCCCCCAGATGCCGAGACCGACGCCGAGCGCGGCGAGCACCGGCCCGCCATAGGTCAGCCACCAGGTGACAAGCACGACGGCGAAGGTCAGGGCGGCGACGGCGAGAAGCCGCTGCGCGGCGCCCAGCAAATCGCCGCGCTTCCAGGCCAGCAGCGGCCCGAACGGCACCGCAATCAGCAGCGGGATCATCAGCGGGCCGAAGGTCATGTTGAAGAACGGCGCACCGACCGAGATTTTCTCGCCGGTCAACGCCTCGAGCGCGAGCGGATAGAGCGTGCCGATGAAGACCGCGGCGCAGGCGGCCGACAGAAAGAGGTTGTTGAAAACGAGCGCGCCCTCGCGACTGATCGGGGCAAACAGGCCGCCCTGCTTCAGGAGCGGCGCGCGCCAGGCATAGAGCGCCAGCGCGCCGCCGATGAAGGCGACCAGGATCGCCAGGATGAAGACGCCGCGGGTCGGGTCGGTGGCAAAGGCGTGGACCGAGGTCAGCACGCCGGATCGCACCAGGAAGGTGCCGAGCAGGGACAGCGAAAACGTCAGGATGGCGAGCAGGATCGTCCACACCTTCAAGGCGTTGCGCTTTTCCATGACGATCGCGGAATGAAGCAGCGCGGTGCCGGACAGCCACGGCATGAACGAGGCGTTCTCGACCGGATCCCAGAACCAGAAGCCGCCCCAGCCGAGCTCGTAATAGGCCCAGTAGGAGCCCATGGAGATGCCGAGGGTCAAGAAGATCCAGGCGGTCAGCACCCAGGGCCGGACCCAGCGCGCCCAGGCGGCATCGATGCGCCCCTCGATGAGCGCGGCGGCGGCGAACGAGAACGCGACCGAGAACCCGACATAGCCGAAATAAAGCAGCGGCGGGTGAATGGCGAGGCCGATATCCTGGAGGATCGGATTGAGGTCCTGGCCCTCGAAAGGCGGCGGATTGATGCGCTCGAACGGGTTCGAGGTGAACAGGATGAAGGCGAGGAAGGCCAGCGAAATCCAGGACTGGACCGCGAGCACATTGGCCTTCAGGCTCTTCGGCAGATTGCCGCTGAAGGCGGCGAGCAGGGCGCCGAACATCGCCAGGATCAGCACCCAAAGCAGCATCGAGCCTTCGTGATTGCCCCAGACGCTGGTGTAGCGGTAGAGCAGCGGCTGGTCGGAATGGGAGTTGGCCCAGACGTTGAGCAGCGAGAAATCGGACAGCACATAGGCCTGGGTGAGTGCTGCGAACGACAGCGCGACGAAGCCGAACTGGGCAATCGCCGCCGGCCCGGCGACCGCCATCAGCCGCTCATCGCCGGTGCGTGATCCCCAGATTGGGATGGTCGACTGGATCAGCGCAATCGCCAGCGCGAGAACCAGGGCGAAATGTCCGATTTCGACGAGCATTTGGCGTTTCCCGTTGCTATTGCGGCTTTGCGGCGTCGGGGTCGTCGTGGCGCCAAACCCCCTGCTTCTTCAAGGCGTCGGCCACTTCCTTGGGCATATAGGTCTCATCGTGCTTGGCGAGTACGGTGTCGGCGCGGAACTGTCCGTCGGTGCCGACGGCGCCCTCGGTGACGACGCCCTGCCCTTCGCGGAACAGGTCGGGAAGGATGCCGTCATAGATCACCTTCACGTCGCGATTGGTGTCGGTCACCACGAACTCGACCGCCGAGCCCTGGCCGCGCACCACCGAGCCATCCTTGACGAGACCGCCGAGACGGATGCGCTGGCCCGGCGGGATCGATTTCTCGACCAGATCGGTCGGCGAGTTGAAGAACACGATCTGATCGGTCAGCGCGAAGAGGATCAGGCCGGCGGCCACGGCGAGAACGCCGCCGGCCGTGCCGATCATCGCCAACCGTCGCTGCTTTCGGGTCATAGGCATTACTTTCCAACTACTCCTTGTGCCCGGGCGCCGCTCAGAGTTTTAGGCCGAGCCCGTCGATGAGAGTGTCGATACGCGTCCGCGCTTCGGCGCGATCCTTGAACTGTTCGCGGGCGCGGCGGGCGGCGGCAGTCGCGCTGTCCTTTTCGCCGAGCACCGCATAGGAGCGGATCAGCCGCAGCCAGCCCTCAATGTCGTCCGGCGACTGGTCGAGCCTTTCCTGAAGCCCCGCCACCATGCCGCGGATCATCTCGGCGCGGTCGCCTTCGCTCATTTCGGCGGCGGCTGCCATCTGCTCGGGCGTCGGGCCCGGCGACGGTGCGGTCGCGGCGCTTTCGGCACCGTCGTCGGCGCCGCCGTCGGCGTGGTCACCAGTAAGCGTCGCCTCGAAGGCGGCAAGCCCTTCGGCATTGTCCTTCAACGCCGTCCGCGCGTCGGCAATCGCGGCATCGGCATCATCGCCGCGGCCGAGCACAAGGTAGGAGCGGACGAGCATCGCCCAGCCCTGCGGGTCGTCGGGCGCGTCGGCAAGCCGTGCTGCGAGGCTCTGCACCATCTGCTCGACCGAGGGCAGCGGCGGCTGGTCGCCGTCCGCCTCGGCCGCCGGAGCACCGCTCAAACGCGCCTCGATCGCCGCAAGCTCACGCCGGACCGCCGGCAGCCACGGCTCGTCGCCGTTGGCGGCGGCGATGATCCCCTTCCACGCCGCTGCCGCTTCCTCGAACTTGCCGTCCTGGCCAAGGGCGACCGCCAGGAAGAAGCGCGGCTTGATCGCATCGCCATCGATGGCGCGGGCACGGGTGAAGGCGGCGACCGCCGCATCGGTTACGATCCCATCGGCGGCCATGACCAGGGCCTCGCCGAGACTGGCCTCGCGCTCGGCGGTGGCGCCGAGCAGGCGGATCGCCTTCGGCCAGGCTTCGGCTGCTTTATCAAAACGTCCGACCCGCATATAGACGCGGCCGAGCAGCTCCCAGCCTTCGCCCTCGTCCGGATTGGCGGCGAGGCGCTCCTCGACCTGGGCGATCAGCGCCATGATGTCCTGCTCTTCGATCGGCCGGTCGACGCGGGCGGCGCGCGGCTGGTCGGGCAGGCCGGGCGATCCGAGACCGTAATAGAGCCCGAAAGACAGCGCCGGGATCGCCAGCGCCCCGGTGATTGCGGCAAGCCGAAACCGTTGCGACGCCTGTTTCTTATCGTCCGTGGCGGCGGGCGTTTCCGCCGCGCTTGCCTTCAGGAGACGCCGGGAGATTTCGATGCGGGCCGCCTCGGCCTCGGCGGCGCCGATAACGCCGCGATTGAGATCGGCTTCGATTTCGCTGAGCTGGTCGCGGTAGACCGCAACGTCCTGGGCTTCGTCCGCTGCCGGTCCGGCAGCGACGCCGCGCCGCATGAGCGGCATCACGACCGCCAGCACGGCAATCGCCGTGAACAGCGCTGCGGTGATCCAAAAAACCATGACCACTCCCGAGGCACCGACCGGCGGCCAGGACCGGATCATCCCCCCGCCGCCACTGCTGACGCGCCGCGGCGATCAGCTTCAACGCCAGCACAGGTAAACGGTTGCGGCCTCGATCGCAACTTGATGATGATCGGATAAATGCGGGATTGAGTTCGGCCGGCAAGGCCGCGGCGGTGGGACAGGCGGATGCGACCGCCTGCGAAGGGGGGTGGCCGGGTTTCAGGACCGGGGTTTCAGCAGCCCGCCATAGGCCTTGCGGACCACCGAAACATAGTCCTCGCCGAACAGTTCGGCACAGATCGCCAGCGCGCCGTCGACATATTCGGCTACGATCGGGCGGTCCTCGGGGTCGGCCTCGCGCAGCCGGGAAAGCAGGGCGTTGGTGAGCGTTTCGGTCACCTGCTCGAGCGGTTTCTGGATCTGCAGCAGCGCCTGATTGATGGCCAGGCTGTCCTTCGCGCAAACCGCGGCGCGATAGACCATCGCGGCCATATGCGCCTCTTCGATCGCTGCCGGATCGGCACCGACGAGGCGCCCTCGCGACATTTCGAGCCGAAGTGCGCGGCGCACCGCGCCGGGAGCGCCGTCGATGGTATCGACAAGCCGGTTCGACATCTGCGTGCGCAGTCCGGAAATGCGCTTATCCCAGGTCGACGAGATTGGTATTTCCCAGTCGCCGGTAATCGCGCGCACCCAGTGATGATAACGCCGGACCACGTCGGCCACCGACAAAAGCCGCCTGCGATCCGCCAACACGGTCGACAGTTCCTCGATATGGCGGGCGATCGTGGTGAAGACCAGGTCGATCGCCGGCGCATATACGGTTTCGGCAATAGTGGCGATCTTGTCGCTCCCGGCGGCGCCGGCGACGAATTTGACGAAGCTCTCCGGCGGTTCGTAGCGCGGCAGCAGCATGGCCAGCGCAAAGACGCCCCGGTCGGGTTCGACATCCAGGAAGGACCGGTAATTGGCGGCAACCATGCCGACCGATCGGACATCGGCGCCGAGCCGGTGCGGCAGCGGCGCGGCGAAGGCCGTCATCGATCGTTCGCATTCGAACACTTCGATGATGTCCATGAGATCGTCGAGGACCCGTTGACCCTCGATTTGATTGGCCAGGCGCCGGTGGCCTTCCATCGATACATCGAGCGCGGCCATGTATTCGCGCACGGTGGCGAGGAACTTGCCGCGCAGCGATCGCGTCAGACGGTCGGTCGCCGCGGCGTCGCCGCGGAATAGGGCGGCCGTGAGTTCGGCAAGGACCTCGTCCAGCTCGCCGGGCGCAAGGTCCCGCTCAAGCCATCGCCACAGGGAATCGAGGGAGGAGCGGTGGATCTGGGCGCGCTCTTTCCGCGGCAGTGTCTCGGAAATCAGAAACGGCTCAATCGGCTTGAAAAACAACCGCTTAGGCGTGGCCCGCTCGGGGAAGCTGTCGTTTTCGCTGGCGAACGCTTCGCGCGCGGCGGCCATGATCAGTTCGTATTGCGACGCATCATCGCCGCGTGCCCTGGCCGATTCCAGGCCGCGGATCAGGGTCCTGCGGGTTTCAGGCGGTAATCCAATCAGATAGTGCTTGAGCTTGTCGAGCTGCATGCGCCGGGACTGCCTGGCTAAACCAATAGAAAACGGCCGCGACCGGAGTCGAACGACTATCTCCCGGCTAGGCTTAATTAATCGTTGCCGATCGGAGGGCGCGTTTACGATTTCGCACGGCGCAGGACCGTCGGTTCGGCCGGCCGGCTTTGCTGACGTTACACCTGCGGCAGGGTGAGGACCGCGCGGACACCGCCGAGCGCGGACTGCTCCAGGGCGAAATCGCCGCCATAAAGCCCGGCGAGTTCGCTGACGATGGAAAGTCCCAGCCCGGAACCCGGCTTGGTTTCGTCGAGACGCCGGCCGCGGCGGGCGGCCTCGGTCCGCTCCTGCGGCGAAAGCCCGGCGCCGTCGTCTTCAATCCAGATCGAAAACCTGTTGCCGGTCTCACCGTCCGGACGAACGGTCAGGCGGACCCGGCCCTCGGCCCATTTGCAGGCATTGTCGAGGAGATTGCCGACCATCTCCTCCAGATCGTGGCGTTCGCCGCGAAACCGCAAATCGGCAACGGTCTCGGCGGCAATTTCGAGATAGCGGTCTTGGTGAATATGGCGCATTGCGCGAATGAGGCTGTCGATGACGGGGGCCACGTCGCACACCGAACCGATCACGTTGATGCGGGCCGCCATGCGGGCACGGTCGAGATGGTGCTGGACCTGATCGCGCATCAATTCGGCCTGCTCGTTCACCTTGCGGGCGAACGGATCGTCCTTGGCGCGGGCCTCGTTGGTGATGACGCTGAGCGGCGTCTTCAGCGCGTGGGCGAGATTGCCGACATGGGTGCGGGCGCGCTCGATGATTTCCTGGCTCAACGACAGGACCGCGTTGAGCTCGGCGACCAGCGGTTCGATCTCGCTTGGAACGTCGCCGTCGATCCGCTCGCGGCGGCCTTCGCGGATCAGCGACAGGGCGTTGCGAATCCGATCGAGCGGACGCAGACCGTAGCGGACCTGAAACACCATGGTCAGCACGAGCCCGAAACCGAACACCGCCAAGGTCGCCAGCGTCCGCATGCGGAAGGCGGATATCTCGGATTCCAGCTCGTCGACATTGCCGGCGGCGGCGACCGAATAGGTCATCATGCCGATGCTGATCTGGCGTTCGAGCACGCGCAAACGCTGGCCGTCGGGACCGTCCAGGGTCGCCCTGCGGATCCGGTTCGCATCGGCGGCGATCCCGGCCGTGCTCGGCAGCGGCAGCGGCGCATCGAAAAGCGAGCCCGAGGCGAGCCGGACCTTGCCGGCCTCGGCGACCTGCCAGTACCAGCCGGAAAGCGGAATGCCGAAGCGCGGCTCGCCGAAATTGCCGGCAACAGCCGGCGCCCCGGGCGGGCTTTCGGCGATCGCAGCAACGATCGTCTTGACGTAGACGTCGAGCCGTTCGTCGAAGGCGCGCTCGACGGAGCGTCGGTAGAGCTCGGTGAGGATCAGCCCGGCGATCGCCAGCGCGATGACGCTCCACACCGCGGCCGAGACGAACAGGCGAAAGGCGAGGGATTTAGTCCGCATGCCCGGGCGGTTCGATGCAATAGCCAAGACCGCGGACAGTCTGGATGATGTCGGCCGGCAGCTTCTTGCGCAGGCGCCCGACGAAGACTTCTATCGTATTGGAATCGCGATCGAAATCCTGGTCATACAAATGCTCGATCAGCTCGGTTCGGGAAATCGTGCGGCCCTGATGCATCATCAGGTAAGCGAGCAGCCGGTATTCGTGCGAGGTCAGCTTGATCGGATTGCCGTCGACGGTGACGCGGCCGGCGCGGGCATCGAGGCGCACCGGCCCGCACTCGACCTCGTTGGAGGCGTGGCCGGCCGACCGGCGCACCAGCGCGCGAATGCGGGCAAGCACTTCCTCGATGTGGAACGGTTTCGCCACATAGTCGTCGGCGCCGGCGTCAATGCCCTGAACCTTGTCGCTCCAGCGGTCGCGGGCGGTCAGGATCAGCACCGGCGCCGTGCGGCCCTCGCGGCGCCACTCCTCGAGCACGCTGATGCCGTCCATCTTCGGCAGGCCGATATCGAGCACGATCGCGTCATAGGGTTCGGTATCGCCGAGGAAATGACCTTCCTCGCCATCGAAGGCGGCATCGACCGCATAGCCGGCATCGGTGAATGCCGCGACCAACTGCCGGTTGAGGTCCTTATCGTCCTCGACGACCAGAAGCCGCAATCGTCCCCCCCTTCCCCGGCCGGCCTCAGCGAAAGCTGCCGGTCCTGGCGTTGATCCTGAATCTGCGGACGCTGCCGTCAGCGGTCAGGATCGTCACCTCATAGACGAGCGAACCGCGCCGGCACAGCTTCGCGCTGATCAGATCGCCGAGCTTGTCGGCGCGTATCGCCCGACTGATTTTCGACAGCGGAACCGCGTCACCGCCGGCAACAGCGGTCCGTGTCTCCGCCGCCGACAGACAGTCCGCCGATACCTCGGGAATCGAAGTGATTCCCGTGGCCAGCACCACTATCGCCGCAGCTAAACGGGAAAACAACATGGCTACCTTCTCCAATGCCATGCCGTTCTACCCGAAACCGCCTGAACGGGCGATGAATGGGCCGGTGCCGCGCCCCGGACTCAGGCCGGCTCGGCAGGCGGTCCGGCAGGCTCCGTCGCTGCCGCCATCGCGGCCATGTGCCGGTCGGCCGCGGAAACGGTATCGCCTTCGCTGAACGCCGCAATCACGATTGCTTCGCGTGATGCCGGAATGGTCGCGCCACTGTCGAGACGGCGATGAATTTCGGCCGCAACGATTTCGTCTTTCGCCAAGCGAATGCGCTCGCGAACGAAATTCTCGATCCATTCGGCCGGATCGACCGCGATCGTCGAAAGCGCCAGTTCTTCGGCTTCGGTCAGGGAGATATCGAGCTTCATGATCATGCCACCTGTTTGAAGATCAGGAAATTGTATCCGCTAAAAGCTACAGCCCCTGAATTGAGTGTAA
>JANQEG010000006.1 GCA_028278505.1 Rhodobiaceae bacterium | reverse complement strand
CCATGGGCACGGCCGGCCGCCTCCCAGTCCTCGGCGTTCACGAGGAAGGTGCGGGTGCGGATCACGTCGCCGAGCCCGGCGCCGACCTCGGCGAGCACGTCGGTGGCAATGGCGCAGCAGCGCTCCACTTGGACCGCCACGTCGCCGGTGCCGACGGTGTTGCCGTCGGGACCGATCGGCGCGCTGCCGCTGACCGCGACCGTGTTGCCGATGCGCACCGCCCGCGAGAAGCCGATCGCCGGCTCATAGGGACTGGCCGAGGCGACGTTCCGCCTGGTCATGACGCCCACCAGCGCTCGGGCGAGAAGAAGCCGGCGGCGTCCTCGATCACCCGGCCGATGCGGAACAGCATGGTCTCGTCGAACGCGCGCCCGATCAGCTGCAGGCCGAGCGGCAGGCCGTCGTCGGTGAGCGACGCCGGCACCGAGATGCCCGGCAGCCCGGACATGTTGGCGGTCACGGTGAAGACGTCGTTGAGGTACATCTCGATCGGCGAGGCGGTCGCCATCGACTCCACCGCGAAGGCGGGCGTCGGCGTCGCCGGCGTCAGGATGGCGTCGACGCCGGCGTCGAACACCACGTCGAAATCGCGCTTGATGAGCGCCCGCACCTTCTGTGCCCTGAGATAATAGGCGTCGTAGTATCCGGCCGACAGCACATAGGTGCCGATCAGCACGCGGCGCTTGACCTCGCGGCCGAAGCCGGCGGCGCGGGTTTTTTCGTATTCGGTGATGAGGTCGTCGTCGGCGATGCGCAGGCCGTAGCGGACGCCGTCATAGCGGGCGAGGTTCGACGACGCCTCGGCCGGCGCGACGATGTAGTAGGCCGGCAGCGCATAGCGTGTGTGCGGCAGCGAGATATCGACGATTTCGGCGCCGGCGGCCTTGAGCCAGCCGATGCCCTGCTGCCACAGATCCTCGACCTCGTCGGACATGCCGTCGACGCGGTATTCCTTCGGGATGCCGATCTTCAGCCCCTTCACCGGGCGGCCGAAGGCGCGTTCATAGTCGGGCACCGGCAGGGCCACCGAAGTGGTGTCCTTCGGATCGTGCGAAGCCATTGATTTCAAAAGGATCGCGGCGTCGCGCACGGTGCGCGTGAAAGGCCCGGCCTGATCCAGCGAGGAGGCAAAGGCGACGATGCCCCAGCGCGAGCAGCGGCCATAGGTCGGCTTGATGCCGACGGTGCCGGTGAACGCCGCCGGCTGGCGGATCGAGCCGCCGGTGTCGGTGCCGAGCGCGCCGAGGCAGAGCCGGGCCGCGACGGCGGCTGCCGAGCCGCCGGACGAGCCGCCGGGCACCAGTCGCGTCTCGTCGTCGCCGTGCCGGTGCCAGGGATTGACCACGTCGCCGTAATAGGAGGTCTCGTTCGACGAGCCCATGGCGAATTCGTCGCAATTGGCCTTGCCGAGCATCACCGCGCCGTCGGCCCAGAGATTGGCGGTGACGGTCGATTCGTAAGGCGGCGTGAAGCCGTCGAGAATATGGCTCGATGCGGTCGTCAGCACGTCCCTGGTGCAGAACAGATCCTTGACCGCGAGCGGAATGCCTTCAAGCGGCCCGCCGGCCTCGCGGGCAAGCTTTTCGTCCGCGGCCGCGGCCATCTGCCGGGCCCGCTCCGCGGTCACCGTGACGAAGCAGTTGAGATCGCCGGCCGTTGCGATTTCGCCGAGATAGGCCTCGGTCAGTTCGACGGCGGAAATCTCGCGGCTGTTCAGCAGGTCGCGGGCGCTGGCAATGGTGAGCTTGGTGAGGTCGGTCATTGCCCCCTACTCCACCACTTTCGGCACGACGTAATAATCGTCCTCGCTCATCGGTGCGTTCCTGACCACCTCATCGGCGATATAGCCGTCATCGACGATGTCGGCGCGCTTCTTCATCGCCATTTCGACGACGCTGGTCATCGGCTCGACGCCCTCGACATCGATCTCGTTCAACTGCTCGACCCAGCCGAGAATGCCGTTCAGCTCGTCCTTCAGATGGTCGAGATCGGCGTCGTCGACGGCGATGCGGGCGAGATGGGCGATGCGGCGGACAATTGCCTGATCGACCGACATGGGCGGGCCTTTCGTTCATGGGTGTGCGGGTATCGTTTCACCCCATCAGGGCGACCAAGCGCCCTCATAGCACCGGCGGCAAGCCGCGTGCAATGCGGGTCAAGATACCGACCGGCCGGCGCGCCGAACCGGCCGCTACTTCACACTTTCCGTTTCGCCTTTCGTTCACAGGTGCACTATGGTGGCCGGCGCCGCGCCGCCCGCTCACACGCATTCCAGGAGCTTCGCCGAGATGACCTCGCTTCCGCTCAACGCGCCGGCGCGCGCGGCTGAAATCGGCGGCTGGCGCGGCCCGGCGGTGATGCTGATGATCATGGCCGCGGCGATGCAATTGTCGTTCGCGACCTGGTGGGCGCTGCTCAACAATTTCGCCGTCGACGTCATCGGCTTTACCGGCCGCGAGATCGGCATTCAGCAATCGCTCAGGGAAGTCCCCGGATTCCTGGCGTTTGCGGCGGTCTTCGTGCTGCTCATCCTGCGTGAGCAGACATTTGCGCTGATATCGCTGCTGCTGCTTGCCGCCGGGGTCGCGGCGACCGGCTATTTCCCGACGGCGATCGGGCTTTACGTGACCACCGTGCTGATGTCGATCGGCTTCCACTACTACGAGACGATGGCCCAGTCGCTGTCGCTGCAATGGCTGCCCAAGGCGACCGCGGCCCATTGGATGGGGCGCATTCTGGCGGTCGGCGCCTTTGCCCAATTGGTCACCTACGGGCTGATCTTCCTCGCCTGGAAGACCTTCGACCTGGCGTTTTCGACCGTGTTTGTGCTGGCCGGCGCCGCAACCGCCGTGCTCGTCGCCACTCTCTGGGCCGCCTTTCCGCAATTCCGCGAGGAGACGCCGCAGCGAAAGCACCTGGTGCTGCGCCGGCGCTACTGGCTCTACTACGCGCTCACCTTCATGGGCGGCGCAAGGCGGCAGATTTTCCTGGTCTTCGCCGGGTTCCTGATGGTCGAGAAGTTCGGCTACGAAGTACATGAGATATCAGCGCTTTTCCTGATCAACTGCACCGTCAACATGCTGTTTGCACCGGCGATCGGCCGGTTCATCGTCAAGGTCGGCGAACGGCGGGCGCTGACGGTGGAATATATCGGCCTGATCGGCGTCTTCTCAGCCTATGCATTCGTGGCCAATCCCTGGATCGCCGCCGGCCTTTTTGTCCTCGACCATGCCTTCTTCGCCATGGCGATCGCGATGAAGACCTATTTCCAGAAGATCGCCGATCCGGCCGACATCGCCCCGACGGCGGGCGTCGCCTTCACCATCAACCATATCGCCGCCGTCATCATCCCGGCCGCCTTCGGCCTCATCTGGCTGGTCAGCCCGGCGGCGGTGTTTCTGATCGGCGCCGCAATGGCCGGCGTCAGCCTGGTGCTCGCGCGGCTGATCCCGCGGCACCCGGAGGCCGGGCGGGAACTCGTCTGGCATACCGCCTGACCGCGGCCGGTAGAAACCACGCAAAAAAATCGCGCTATGTGGACAGTTCGCGACCGATTCGCAGATTAAACAATTTATTTCCACTTTCGCCCTAGATTGCCGATGGCGGGCTCGCAACCAGAGAGACGCGCTGGTGACATCAGCGAAGAAAAGACGGCTTTCGCCGCATGGATTATCCATACGCTTGGCGCTGGTCTACGCGGCAACGCTGGTCGTCGCCGTGTCGATTTTGACGCTGATTGCCTACCAGACCCATTCCGATACCGCCTACAAGAACGTTCTCAAGGAAATCAAGACCGCGATCCGGTTCGCCACAACGCCGCTCAGGGCGCCGACCACCGGAGAGCTCGAATATGTCGGCCGCCGGCTGGTGCTCGAAGGCGTCGTTCTCGGCGGCTACATCGTCGATGAAGGCGACCGGATCGTCGGAGAATTCGGCAAAAATCGCCCGGATGCCGAGAACATCGCCGGCATCAACCAGTCCGCCTACCGCCGCGCGGCCAATGGCGAGCATATCGATCTGAGGTATTCGGGAATTCCCTCGGGCCTGGCCTATGATTTCGTCGTCCGGATCGACCGCAGGCAGAGCCAGGACGCGGTGCTGAGCGCCGTCTACAAGAAAACGACGGCCGGGGTCGTCAGCGTTGCGACCGGCTTGGCGTTGTTTTTTGCAGCGTTTTACTATTTCGCCCTGCGCCCGCTGGCGCGGCTTCGCGACGGCATTATCCACGCCATATCCGATATCGAGCATGTCGAAGAGCACCGGCTCGACTGCCGGCGGCGCGATGAGATCGGCGAGGTCGCCAACGCGATCAACATGCTGATTGCCGCGGCATCGTCCTCGCGTCGCGAGGAAACCGAAGCCTTCGGCAAGTTCATGGAAGCCAGCGACATCCCGATCATCAAACTCATCGACGGCAGGACCATCGACTACGCCAACGACTCTGCGCTCGAATTCTTCGGCATCTCATCGACAGACGCGTTCGTCGAACTGGGCTGGCCCGTGGCCACCGGCAGAAGCGGCGGCCAAGATCGGTTCATCGGCGACTTCATCGGCGAGGACAAGACCTCGCGGCTGGTCACGGTGCGCACGAATTTCGGCCCGCGTCAGATCAGGCTGGTGATCGCCGAACACCGGGCCGGGCACAGCACCCGAAAATGCACGATATTGATCCTGTTCGACATCTGCCGCTTCGTGCGCGCCGTCAACCGGCACAAGGCCGATGCCGAACTGGCGATCGAGGAGCGCCGCACGGCGGAGAAGATGCTGGCCTATCGGGCGTTTCAGCTCGACGGACTCGCCCGCTATATGGACCGCGTCACCAATTCGACGGCCAACGCCGACGCAGCCCCGATCTCCGGCGCCGACACCACGCCCCTGCCCGACCGCTATCTGCTGTCCTGGCATACCACGGCAAAGGAGCAGGGTATCGTGTCCGGGCCGCTCGAATACGACTTCCTGCCCGGCATCGGGGCGGCTCCGCTCCGGTTCAAGGCGGCGGTCGATGCGATCATGGCCTATCTGATCACCGCGGCCGGCGGTCCCGGCGCCCAGATCGCGATCAATACGACGGTTTCCGACGACATCGTCGAGCTCAAATTCGGCGGCCGGCGGCCGCAGCTCGCCGACGGTCCGGAAAACCCGCTGCTTGACCACTTCGAAGAGGCGGTGCGCATCACCGTCGCCGATTGCGGCGGCGAACTCCTTGAAATCGCCGATCACGAACTGACCGTGGTCGTCGCCGTCCTGTTCCACGGCATCGCGAAGGACACAACCGGCAAAGTCGGCGTGCCCGAAGCGGCGGAAAGCGCGGCGTAGAGCCTTTCCGCATCACCGGCGCCGGGCGATCCCGACGGTATGATGGCCGAGTGTTTCCGGGACCCGCTCCAAAGCGAAGCGTTCGATATGCTCGAAGCCGAAGCCGGCGGCCTCGACCAGCGCCTTGACGTCACGGTTGAGATGGCAGCCGCCGGCGACCAGCTTCCAGGCCGGGGTCAGGCGGTCCTGCCAGCGGGCGACGCCGGGACGCGGCGAGCGGCCGTGTTCGGCAAGCAGCAGGCGCCCGCCCGGCTTCAGCACCCGCCGGATGTCCTCCAGCGCCGCCTCGACCCGCGGTATCGAGCACAGCGTATAGGTGACGACGACGCTGTCGGCGGTGCCGGTCTCCAGCGACATCGCCTCCGCCGACTCCAGCAGGATATCGATGCCGAAGGGCGCCTCCGGCGCGCGTTTTTCGGCAATCCGGGTCAGATGGTCCGGCGGATTGACGCCGATCAGCCGGCGGACGCGATCGCCGTCATAAAAGGGCAGGTTGCGCCCGGTGCCGATACCGATTTCGACCACGACGCCTGCGGCCAGCGGCACCACCTTGCGGCGTTGGGCGGCGATCGCGCCGATGCCGCATGCGGCATCGACCAGTCTCGGCATCAGGGCACGGCCGATCCATCCCACCTGTCCGCCTCCTGAAGGTAAAGTCGGGAGTCAGATTATGCCCAATTTCTGCTGCAGGTTCGACGATGACGTGGTGTACTGGAACACCACTTTTTCGTCCGGGTGGACGATGCGCTTGGCGGCCTGGGCCATCAGCGCCGCCTCGTGAAAGCCGGAGAGGATCAGCTTCAGCTTGCCCGGATACCAGTTGATGTCGCCGATGGCGAAGATGCCGGGCTCTGAGGTCTCGAACTTCTCGGTGTCGACGGGGATCAGATTGTCGCGCAATTCGATGCCCCAATCGGCGAGCGGGCCGAGCTTCATGGTGAGCCCGAAAAACGGCAGCATGCGGCTGATCTCGACCCGCTTCTCGCCGCCCTCGACCAGCTTGACCGTCGCCGCCGACAGCATCCCGGCTTCACCCTCGAGGGCGGCGACCTGGCCGATGAGCAAATCGATCTCGCCGGCCTCGGCGAGCGCCCGCACCTTGTTGGCGCTGTCGGGGGCGCCGCGGAAATCGGGGCGGCGATGGACCAGCGTCACCCGTTCGGCGCGCGGGGCGAGGTTGAGCGTCCAGTCGAGGGCGGAATCGCCGCCGCCGACGATCATGATGCGCTGGCCCTCGAAATCGGCCATCCGCCGCACCGAATAGAACACCGAGCCGCTCTCGTAGTCCTCGATGCCCCTGATCGGCGGCCGTTTCGGTTGAAACGAGCCGCCGCCGGCGGCAATGACCACCGCCTTGGTGGAGAACTCGTCGCCCTCATCGGTGACGACGCGGAAACCGTCATCGTCGCGCCTGTCGACCCGCTCGACCATGCGGTTGAAGTGAAAGACCGGATCGAACGGCCTGATCTGCTCCAACAGCCTGTCAGTCAGTTCCTGTCCGGAAATCACCGGCCAGCCGGGAATGTCGTAGATCGGCTTTTCCGGGTAGAGCTCGGCGCACTGCCCGCCCGGCTTGTCGAGAATGTCGATCAGATGGGCGCGCAAATCGAGCAGGCCGAGCTCGAAGACGGCAAACAGGCCGACCGGACCGGCTCCGATGATGACGACGTCGGTTTCGATCGATTCCGGCATGGTCTGCTCCTTCGGCACCGTCCTCACCATGGCGGACGGCGAAAACGGTCAACGCACCACTGCCTTACGGCTTCCGGCAAAGATAGGAAAGGTAGCGCCCGCGACAATCGCGATATGGCGACGCAGGATCGAATACACCCGGTCCCCGACATGGAATTCCGGCCGGGCTCAGCCCTGGCGTTCGGGAATGCGGACGATGAGGCCGTCGAACTCGTCCCTGAGGCGGATCTGGCAAGAGAGCCGCGAATTCGGCCGCACCTCGAAGGCAAAGTCGAGCATGTCCTCTTCGTTCGGACTCGGCTCGCCGGTCTTCTCCTGCCAGGCCTTATCGACATAGACATGGCAGGTGGCGCAGGCGCAGGCACCGCCGCATTCGGCCTCAATCCCCGGCACGCTGTTGCGGATCGCCGCCTCCATCACGGTCGAGCCGACCGGAGCCTCGACGGTGAATTCCTTACCTTCGTGGGTGAAAAACGTGATTTTGGGCATTGTCGTCCGAGTGTCCCGCGGTCGGGCGAAGAGGATGGCAGGCTTTCGCCGGCGCACTCCACATCGACGCCGGCCACGCGGCGCCAGGGCGCGCCGGGGGCGCTATAGCGTTTCTGCGCCGGGGTGTCACCCCTTCGTCGAACGGTCAGTCGCTGTCGATCAGCGAAGCGATGAAACGGTTGGCCTCGTCGACGGCCTTTTCCAGATCCGTCATCAGATCGAAGGCCATCGCATAGTCCGCGGCCGGCGGATTCTCGATCGCTTCGGCCAGGTGGGCGACGCGCCAGGCGCCGATCCCGCGGGCCGATCCCTTGATCGTATGCGCGGCCTGGCAGCGGGCATCATTCGATACCGCCGCCTTCAGCCGATCGAGATAGATCACCGACTGGCGCACGAACAGACGCAGGATTTCCTGCTCGAGCTGCTGATCTCCCAGAGAATGCTGCGCCAGATGGACGAGGTCGACCGGACGGTCCCCACTCTCGGCGTACCCCGCGCCTGCGGGCGGCATTTTACGCGCCATACCAAACGCCATAATTGAACTCCGTAAATTCCCCGCGTCCAGTTCCGCTGCTGCGGCACGCGGGAAGTGTCCCTACCCGGAACTCTAGGGGTACGGGTATAATATGTGGTTAAGGCGCGCCGTTTTGTACCGTTTCGGACATAAATTGCGTCGAAAAGCGACCTGATCGCTCATGATCTGCGAAACAGGTCGCAAGAATTCGCTAATTCCGGGCGCCGTCGGCGCCGAGCACCCGGTAGCCGGAATCGGTCAGCTTGCAGACCAGCCAGTCCGGTTTCAACGGATTGGCGAACCACGGCTCGGCCCAGCCGCGGGCAATGCACGCCTCGATCGTCTTGCGGCTGATTTCCCGGCCGCGCTCGTCGAAAAGCGGCAGTTTTCCACCGGGCTGATCGAGGCCACGGGTAAGGTAGCGCCGCTGCGCCGCGCTCGGCGCGCCGGACGGCCGCCCACTCGCCGTCATCACATCGCCTCCCGGAAAACTGCGGGCGCCGGGCCTTTTCACGGACAAACGCCGCCGGCCCGATCGTTTTCCCCGCGCCCGGTCTCCTGTCGCCGGATGCAGGCCCCGTTGTTAACCTTAATCACAAGTTAACGATGACAGTCTCAGTTTCTTGTTCCTTCCAATACAATGTGCCATTAGCATATTCTTGCGGCAAGAGCGCAGGCGGTTCTGCAATTACATCCATCATTTGCGGCGGGTGATGGTTGAAGCCGCGGTGTCGCAAGCACCACTTGGGAAATACGCCGCAACAGCGGTCGTTATCAGTTTCCTGCAGAGAACTGGACGGGCGCCCGGTTTGTATAGAGTGCGGACGCGAGGCGACGGAATACCATGGCGAACAAACCGAAATCCGTAGATCCGGCCGAGGCCGCCCTGTCGGCGGTCGAGGAGGCGCTGAAGATCGACTTCGCGGGCGACGACGCCGAGGCGACGAAGACTGAGCCGGACATCGACGAACTGACCGCGGCCAAGGAGAGCACTTCGGCAGCGCCGCCGCCGATCGATACGGCACCGGAAGACGCGGCCGAAGTCGAACTGACGCCGCGCGCCAAGCGCCGCGCCGGCCGCGCCATGCGCCCGGCCAGCGACGCCCAGGACAACCGGCCGCCCGCCAATGACGACCGGCGCGCGGTCGGCAACCTCGTCTACGCGCTGCAGCGGCGTCCCTCGGGCCTGCCGATCTATGTCGCCTTTCTGTTGTCGATTCTGTGGGCCGGTGCCGGCGCCGCCTTCGGCTTCGCCCTCTGGGGCAACGAAATCCGCGCCCTGCAGAGCCTGGAAGGCTTACGCGATGCACCGCATCTGGTGGCGCTCGGCATCGCCATCGCCGTTCCGGTGCTGTTTTTCCTGGTGATGGGAACGCTCATCCGCCGCACCCAGGAAATGCGCCTCGTTTCCCGGGCGATGACCGAGGTCGCCGTCCGTCTCGCCGAACCGGAAAGCGTCGCCAAGGAATCGGTGATCAATGTCAGCCAGGCGATCCGCCGCGAAGTGACCGCCATGGGCGACGGCATCGAACGGGCGCTGGCGCGCGCCAGCGAACTCGAAGTGATGGTCCACAACGAAGTGGCGTCGCTGGAGCGTTCCTATAATGACAACGAACTGCGCATTCGCGGTCTGATCGACGAACTGGTCAGCCAGCGGGAATCGGTCGTCAACAATGCCGAGCGGGTCCGCACCGCGATCGATGAAGCGCATAAGGGCATGTCGCTCGACCTCACCGGCCTCGGCGAGCGGCTGGTGTCCGATGTCAGCGAAATTGGCGACCAGATCGCCACCAAGCTCGGCGAAAAGGGCGAGACGGTCACCAACGCGCTCACCGCAGCCGGCGAACTGATGATCTCGGACGTGACCACGCGCGGCGACGAGATCGTCGAAAAGCTCTCGGTCACCGGCCGCGACGCCAACGAGACGCTGTCGACCACCGCCCACACCGTCACCGACACGCTGAAGGACACGGTCGGCACGGTCGCCGAACTCATGCAGCACCGGGTCACCGAACTCGACGAGACGTTGCTCAGCCGCACCAACATCATCAATGAGAACCTGCTTTCGCGGTCCGGCGAGATCACCGACATGTTCAATCACATCGGCGATCACGTGGCCCGGACGATCGCCGAGCGGGCCGATTCGGTGAACGAGTCGCTGCTCGCAAAATCCAATGAAATCAATGCACTCCTCGACAGCCGGTCGAACGCGATCACGCAGACGCTGAGCGACCGGTCGAACGAAATCACCGACCTGTTCAACCGCGTCGGCGATCACGTGGCGCGGACGATCGGCGAACGCGGCAATGCGGTGAGCGAGTCACTGCTCGCAAGATCCAACGAAATCAATGCGCTCCTCGATAATCGGTCGAACGCGATCACGCAGACCCTGAGCGATCGGTCGAACGAAATCACCGACCTGTTCAATCACGTCGGCGACCACGTGGCCCGGACGATCAGCGAGCGCGGCAATTCGGTGAGCGAGTCACTGCTCACGCGATCCAACGAAATCAATGCGCAGTTGAATCAGACCGGCACCGACATTGCGGAGACGATTTCCGCCCGCGGCCAGGAGGTCAACGACACGCTTCTCAAGGCCGGAACGAAGCTGACGAACAGCTTCACCAAGCGGGCGACCGATGTGGCCGGCATGATCACCACCACCGGCGGCGAGATCGTCACCGCGATTTCCGATCGCGCCAACGAGGTCAACGACGCGCTGAAATCGACCAGCGATTCCCTGCTCGTCGACCTGTCGCTGCGCGGCGCGGAGATCAGCGAACGGCTCGACGACACCTCGACCCGCATCGCCGACACCATCACCACCAAGGGCGGCGGCCTGGCCGACCGGCTCGATTCCGCCGGCGAGCGGATCTTCGAGGCGATCTCGGTCAATGGCCAGGCGCTCGAGGAACGGCTGGCCGAACGCAGCGACAAGCTGACGACGGCGCTGGCCGGACAGGTGGAGTCGATGCAGATCGGCCTCGGCGAGGCGGCGGGCGCCGTCGATGCCGCTCTGGCGAAACAGAGCCAGGACCTGTCCGAACGGTTCGCCACCATGGGCACGGAAGCGGCGCGCGCGATCGCCGATCGCGGCGCCAAGGTCAACGACGCCATCACCCAGTCGAGCGCCGCGTTCGCCGACGCCATCGACGAACGCACCGAGCGGCTTAACGCCAGCCTCAAGGACCAGTTCACCGCCTTCGACACTGCCGTCAGCGGACAGGTCGACGGGTTGGAGCGCCAGCTCGGCGACCGGGCGACGGCCTTCTTCGGACAAGCCGACGAGATCACCTCGACGCTGTCGGCGAAGCTCGACAGTTTCGGCAGCGAGATCGGCGCCACCGCCGACCGGGTGAGCGCGGATACCGACGCGGTCGCCGCCGATCTGCGCACGCGCCTCGGCGCGTTCACCTCCTCGGTCAACGATCAGATCGCGACGGCCACGACGATGCTGGGCGAAAAGGCCGACGGCTTCGCCGCGACGATCGACGAGCGCAGCGACAAGATCGACAGCGCGCTTGACACCCGCCTGGGGCAGATCAACGAGACGCTGATGGGCCGCACCCGCGAACTGGCCAATGCCTTTTCGGTCGGTCAGGAAGAGATCAACACCGCACTCGACCGGCGCCTCACCGAACTCGGCGAAACGCTGGCCAACGAGGCCCGCTCGTTCACCGACAATCTCGGCGACCGCGTCGCGGAGATCAACGTTTCGCTCGGCGCCAGGGTGCTCGAAGTCGCCGAAACCCTGGACAGCCGCGCCGCGCAGCTTGAGAGCATCCTCGGCGAGCGGACCGAGTCGATCATGGCGACGCTCACCGGCGAGACCGATCGCGCCCGCAGCACTTTCGAGGAAACCGTGGGCGGGGCCACCGAAACGCTGCGCCGGGTGATGTCGGAGGATTTGGGCAAGGCCGCCGGAAAGCTGATCTCGGCGACCGGCAAGCTCGAGACGGTGATGACCGAACGGTCGCAGAATTCGGTCGATGCGCTGACCCGCGTCGCAACCGAGGTCGAAGAGCTGATCGGCACCCGCACCACCGATGCGGTGACCGCGCTGACGCGGATCGCCGGCGAACTGGAAACCGCCCTCACCGACCGCGCCGAAGCGGCGACCGGGCTGGTCGGCGAGACCGTCCGCAATTTCGAAGCGGCGCTGACGACGACCTCGATCAGTGTCGTGGAGAGCATCGAGAAGCGGGCGCAGGGTCTGAACGCGGCGCTCAGCGCGCGGTCCGGCGAACTGGCCAGCCTGATCGACGGCCAGAGCGGCAGCTTCCTCGCCGCCCTCGACGAGCGCGCCGCCGACGCCTCGACCCGGCTCGTCACCGCCGGCGAGGCGGTGCTCGGCGAACTCACCCGCAAGGGCACGGAAATCGCCGAAACCATCGCCCGCCAGGGCAGCCTCGCCACCGAGGCGGTTGCCGAAAGCGGGTTTGCGCTCGGCCATGCGATCGACGAAAAGGGCCGTGCGACAATCGCCGCGCTGGCCGAAACCAACGATCGCATCGGCGCCGATGTCGGCGGCATGCTCGACCGCCTCAACGAGTCCAACACGACGCTGCAGGACGTGCTGACGGCAACGGGCAACAATCTGTCGATGATCGAGCGCACGCTGACGGCACGCGCCGGCGATTTCCGCGAGATCGTCGACCGGGTGGTCCAGGACACCGACCAGTCGGCGGGCCAGGTCAGCCGGCAGATTGCCGCGCTCGCGGAGATCTCCAATACCGTGCTCGGCGAGGTCGGCACCATCGCCGACCGGTTCGACGGCCACGCGCGCACGCTCGCCGAGGCGACCCGGCTGCTGGAGACCGCCAACCGGTCGCTCGAGGCCTCGGTCGACACCGGCAGTTCGGCACTGCACAGCATGGTGGCCGAGCTTGGCGAGAAGACCGCATCGGTCGAGAGCCAGATGCGCGATTTCGCCGAGGTGATCGCCGAAAGCCTCAGCGCCGCCGAGCAGCGCGCCGGGGAGCTCGGGCGGACGCTCGCCTCGACCGCGCTCGACGCCGCCAAGGGCGTGTCCGAGGAGTTCGACAAGCTGCGGCTCACCGCCGGGCTCGAAGGCCAGAAGGCGAGCGAGGCCGTTCATGCGGCGCGCGAGCAGATGATCTCGGACATGAGCGAGGCGCTCGGTTCGGCGACCGAACGCTTCGGCACGGCGGCCAAGGAGATGCGCGGCGTCGCCCGCGAAATGCAGCGCGAACTGGAAAACACGCGGGCCGAAATCAAGCGCGGTGTCCTCGAACTGCCGGAGGAGACCAAGACCAGCACGGCGGCGATGCGCCGGGTCGTGTCGGAACAGATTCGCGCCCTCAACGAGCTCTCCGAGATCGTCGCCCGCCATGCCGGCCCGTCCGACGTGGTCCGGCCGGCCGCAGCGGCCGGCGGCGCCGGGGCGGCACCGCGCCCGGCGGCGGCGACCGAGCGCAGCGGCGGCACGCGCCGCCGGCCGGCGCCGCAGGAGGCGCCCGCGGCGGCAGAGCGCCGCGAGCCCGAGCCGCCGCGCGTGCCCGCGGGCGGCGAGTCTGATGCGGCCAGCGCCGATCAGCGCCAGCAGCCGCGGGGCGGCTGGGTCTCCGACCTGCTCCGCCGCGCCTCGCACGAGGATGAGGTGCCGGCGAAACGCGATGCCGCGCCGGCGGCCGAGCCGGGCAGTCGCGGCGACCGGTCACCGCTGCACATGGTGGAATCGCTCAACTCGCTTTCGGTCGACATTGCGCGGGCGATCGACCACGCCGCCTCCGTCGACCTCTGGGAGCGCTATCAGCGCGGCGAGCGCAACGTCTTCACCCGCCGCCTCTACACGCTGCAGGGACAGCGGACGTTTGACGAAATCCGCCGCAAATATCAGCGCGACGGCGAGTTCCGCAGCGCGGTCGACCGCTATATCGAGGATTTCGAGAAGCTGATCTCGGAGGTCTCGCGCAACGATCGCGACAACATCCTGACCCAGACCTATCTGACCTCGGATACGGGCAAGGTCTACACCATGCTGGCGCATGCGAGCGGCCGCTTCGACTGAGCGGCCGGTCAGAGAAGGAAAAAGAGAGCGCGGCCTCCGGGCCGCGCTTTTTGTCCCCTCACCCCGACCCTCTCCCCCAGGGGGAGAGGGAGAGTCCTTCGGCGTTGCGGCTTTCAGCCCTCGCCCCCTCTGGGGGAGAGGGCGGCGCGCAAGCGCCGGGTGAGGGGGAAAAGCAGAAAGCCCTCGCCCGCACCATCCGTTTTGCACCTCGCCCGCGAAAGCGGGCGTCCATTGGCCGTTGCGATAAGGCGAATGTCTATCGTCCCGACCGCAAGCGACATACCGGGCCGAAATGGGCAGTGGTTTCCCGCTTTCGCGGGAAAGGTGGAAATTGTGATGCGCCGACGTACCGCCGTTCCGCCCCGCCCCCTCGCACCAAGGCTCGCCGCAACTACGCCTGCCCCGCCCCGACCAGATCGAACCAGCCGGCCTCGTCGATCACCTCGACGCCGAGTTCACCCGCCTTTTTCAGCTTGGAACCGGCGCCCGGACCGGCAATAACGAGATCGGTCCTCTTCGACACTGAGCCGGCGACCTTGGCGCCGAGGCGCTCGGCCATGGCCTTGGCCTCGTCGCGGGTCATGCGCTCCAGCGACCCGGTGAAGACAACCGTCTTGCCGGCGACCGGCGAGCCGTCGGCGGCCACCGTCTCGGCCGCCTGCGGCGCCACTTCGGCAAGCAGCGCCGCGACCGCCTCGCGATTGTGGTCCTCGGCGAAGAACTCGACGATTGCCGCGGCGACGACCGCGCCGATGCCGTCGATGGCGTTGAGGTCGGCCCAGGCCTCGCCATTGCGATCGCCGGCGGCGCCCATCGCCGCGGCGAAGCTCGCGAAATCGCCGTAATGGCGGGCGAGGATTTTCGCCGTCGTCTCGCCGACATGGCGGATGCCGAGCGCATAGATGAACCGGTTGAGGGCGATCTCGCGGCGCGCATCGATGGCGGCAAAGAGGTTCTCCGCCGAACGCTCGCCCCAGCCTTCGCGGTCCTTGAGCTTCTTCAGCGACACCGCGTCCCGGGCCGCCAGGGTAAATATGTCGGCCGGCTGGCGGATACCGCCCTCGTCCATCGGCAGTTCACGAAACGCCGCGACCTGCCTGGCGCCGAGCCCCTCGATATCGAAGGCGTCGCGGGAGACGAAGTGCTTCAGCCGCTCCACGGCCTGGGCCGGACAGATGAGGCCGCCGGTGCAGCGCCGCACCGCATCGACCTTGCCGGTCTTGTCGTTGACCTCGCGCACGGCGTGGCTTTCGCAAGCCGGGCAAACGGTTGGAAAATCAAAGGGAACAGCGCCTTGCGGGCGTTTGTCCAGATCGACGTCGAGGATTTGTGGGATGACGTCGCCGGCGCGCTGGATCGTCACCGTGTCGCCTTCGCGGATATCCTTGCCGCCGCGAATCTCCTCGCCGTCGGCGCCGATGCCGCGGATATAGTCCTCATTGTGCAGGGTCGCGTTGGTGACGACGACGCCGCCGACGGTGACCGGCGTCAGCCGGGCTACGGGCGTGAGCGCGCCGGTGCGGCCGACCTGAATATCGATGCTTTCAAGCACGGTCGTCGCCTTTTCGGCGGGGAATTTGTGGGCAATCGCCCAGCGCGGCGAGCGCGCGACGAAGCCGAGCCGGCGCTGCAGGCCGAGATCGTCGACCTTGTAGACGACCCCGTCGATATCGTAGTCGAGGCCCGCCCGGCCGGCCTCGATCTCGCGATACGTGTCGATCATTTCGGCGACGCTTAAGCAGCGGCGCAATTGCGGATTGGTCTTGAATCCCCAGGCGGCGAGCCGCTCGACCATGGCGAACTGGGTCATCTCGGGCATGGCCGACATCTCGCCCCAGGCATAGGCGAAGAATTTCAGCGGCCGGGCGGCGGTAACCGCCGGATCGAGCTGGCGCAGGCTGCCGGCCGCAGTATTCCTCGGATTGACGTAGGTCTGCTTGCCCTCCGCCTCCTGGCGGGCGTTCAGTTCGGCAAAGGCGGCATGGGTCATGTAGACCTCGCCGCGCACCTCGACGATCTCGGGCGCATCGTCCGGCAGCGTCTCCGGGATGTCGCCGATCGTCCGGGCATTGGCGGTGACGTTCTCGCCGACCGTGCCGTCGCCGCGGGTCGCAGCGGTCACCAGACGCCCGCTTTCATAGCGCAGCGACAGCGACAGCCCGTCGATCTTCGGCTCCGCCGTCATTGCCAGCGGACTGTCCGGGTCGAGCTTCAGAAAGCGACGGACACGGGCGGCGAATTCGGCCACGTCGTCATCGTCAAAGGCATTGTCGAGCGAGAGCATCGGCGCCGCATGGGTGACCTTGGAAAAGGTCCCGGCCGGGGTGGCCCCGACCCGTTTCGACGGCGAGTCCTCGCGGATCAGCGCCGGAAAGCGCGCCTCGATCGCCGCATTGCGCTGCCTCAGCGCGTCATAGTCGGCATCGGAGACGGCCGGTGCGTCGTCCTGGTAGTAGCGCCGGTCATGCGCGGCGATTTCGGCCGCAAGGCGGGCGAGTTCGGCCGCGGCTTCGGTTTCGGTCAGGATGTCGACGGCCTTGTCAGCAGTTTCCGAACCGTCAATCCCGGCCATTGCGGCGCCCTCGCGTCGAACAGATTTCTATCGACGGGTTATAGGATCACGCGGAGGCGGCGTCACCACCGCATGCACCGCCCGCGATCACGCCTCAGCGCACGTTGAGCACGGATGTCTCGGCCCGGCCCATGACCTCGAAGGCGACGTTCTTAAAGAGCAGCCGGCGCAGATGCGACTGGCGCGAATCGGAGACGACGACGAGCGAGTAGTCCTGCGCCTCGTCGACGATCTGATCGGCCGGATCGCCGATGCGGATGACCTTGCGGAACTTCCTGAGCCCGAGCCGGCGCAGCATCGACGAGGCCTGGGACATCGCCGCCCGCGCCGCCTCCATCCGGGAGCGGTCGGGGGCGACGGTGAGGATGGTGATCGGCTCGCCGCAATGATGGGCGAGAACGGCGGCCTGGCGCAGTTCGACCATGGAGTTGGGGCTGCCGTCGACGGTGATCAGATGGCCCTTCTCGCCGCGCTGCGGCCGGGTCACCAGCACCGAACAGGGCGCGAGGGTCGCCACCTTCTGGGCGTTGCCGGCGCGCCAGAACGCCCGCATCTCGCCGGACCAGGTCGAGGGATTGCCGATGATGATCAGATTGTAGGGGCCGAGTTCGTACTGGTCGAGAATGCCGCTGACCGGGTCCGGCGCCGTCTTCAGCTTGAGCACGATGCTCTTGCCCGAGGCGAGCCGGTAGACGACCTTGTTGTCGCCGAGCGGATCGCCAAACGCATCAGTGTGCTGGGCCGTCGATTCGGTGAGCTCGGCCAGCAGCCCCTCCGCCCGCAGCATGTCCAGCCCCTTCTTGAGGTAGCGGATGCCGGGCAGTTCCAGCCCCCATTCGAGCATGTTCTGGCGCGCGACCCGCACCTGCAGCCCGCCGGACCGCAAGCCCTGGTCGATCGGGCGGACATAGAGCAGGATGATGTCGCAATCGTCGCCATGGCCGATATCGGTGGCAAACCGCAGGCCGTCATAGGCCTCGTCGGTGCCGTCGAGACAGACCAGGATGCGGAACCGGTTGCGCCGCCGCTCGATGCGCTCGGCCGCCTCGCGCATCGCCTCGCGGTCGAAAATCGACGGTTTCGGCATCATCGGCACCGGTCACACCCCCAGAAGCGGCCAGTAGAGCGCCGCGATCAGCAGCATCAGCACCGTCGACAAGACCGCCATGCGCCAGCCGACCGTGAGGAAGTCGGTCGTCTTCAGATAGCCCGAGGCATAGACGATGGTGCAGGCCGGGGTGCCGACCACGGTGAGATAGGCAAAGGCGGAGGAAACGGCGGTGACGAAGCCGATGATAATCGGGCTTTCGCCGGCGACGACGGCGGCCTTCAGCACGATCGGCCCGAGCACGGCGACCGCGGCACCGTTCGACATGGTGTTGGTCACCGCCGTCGTCAGCACCGAGATCGACGCCCACAGGCCGAAACCGCTGTCGGCGCCGATCGGCGCCAGCATGGCGATGAAGCTCTCGGCGACCCATTGCGCAGCGCCGGTGTTCTTCATCTGCACGCCGAGCGAGATCGCCGCGGCGTAGAGCAGCACGACGCCCCAGTTGACGCCGGAATTGAGGTCCTCCCAGAGCACCAGGCCGGCGATCAGGAAGGCGGCGGCGCCGAGCAGCGCAATCGTGCCCATGCCGAGCGTGCCGGAGCCGAAGATCCAGCCGCCGAGGATCACCGCGAAGATGAGGATGGCGAACCAGTCGACCGGCCGCATCGGCCCCTCTTCGTTGACCTGGGCGCGCAGGCGGGCAACCGCGCGGGTCAGATTGTCGTATTCGGGCTTGAAGGTGAACAGCAGGACGGCGGTCACCAGCGGCAGCTGGATGAGGAACATCGGATAGGCGTGGACGATCCAGTTGACGTAGTCGATCAGGAATTTATGGGTTTCCGGATTGGCCGGATCGTAGAAGAACTCCTTCCAATAGCCGATCATGATGGCGTTGCGGGCGCCGCCCGAGGGGGTGCCGATACCGGCGACCGAGCAGCCGTAGGAAATGGAAAACAGCAACACGGCGGCGAGGTTGCGCACCTTCTTGGGGTCGTCCGAGGTGAGCGTGATGAGCGTGATGCCGACCGGCAGCATCATCGCCGCGACCGTGTGCTCGCCGATGAAGGAGGCGAGAACGCCCGATACCGCCGAAATGCCGAAGCAGATCCGCGACGTCTTGGTGCCGGTCAGCCGCACGATGAACCAGGCCAGCCGCTTGTCCAGCTTCTGCTTGACGACGGCAACCGCGAGCATCAGCGAGCCCATGATGAAGAGCACGGAATCGGTCATCAGGCTCTTGGCGACCGCGGTGGAATCGAGCCCGAGCAGCACCACCTGGCCGACGACGATCAACAGCGCCACGGTCGGCAGCGGCACCGGCTCGGTGACGAACAGCACGGTGGCGACCATCGACATGGTGAGTACGATCAGTCCTTCGCGGGTCAGCCCGTCGGGCAGCGGCAGGGTGAGCATGACCGCGCCGAGCGCGATCGCGACGAAGAACCAGCGCTTCTCCCAGAAATAATAGAGGTTGATCTGGGAGGCGAGGATGAGAAAGCGCTGATAGCCGCGGCGGCGGAGCTTGATCGACCACGGCGAGGACGGCAGATGGGCGCGCAGGCTGTTGTGGACGAGACTGAGCTGGGCTAGCGCAACATCCTGCCCTGCCGCCGGCATCGTTTCCCCCTTTCGGGCGTTTCCCCTTGGTGCCGCTTCCGCGCTGCGACATCTGTCGCCGTAGTCTGGTCAATTTTCATTGCAGGTTCAAGGGGGTAGGCGCCGGAAATTCGAGCGGAAGGCCGGTGTCGCCCGATGTATGCGGGGAGAGTGGGTGGTGATGCGCAGTCGCCAACCGAAATCACCTTCCCCGCGCAAGCGGGGAACCATTGGCATGGGCGACAAATTCTTGGTTTAATTTACAAATTCGAGGCGTCGCCCGGATCTCGACTGATAACCCGTGTCAAGCCGGGCAATGGGTCCCCGCTTTCCGCGCTAGGGGATGCAAACGTCTTGCCGATTTGCGCCGTTCTGGGTGGGAAAAATCTGCGCGCAAGAACAGCCTCTCGGCACCTCACCCGCGAAAGCGGGTGTCCAATGGCCGATCCGCCACTGTTAGCGCTTGTTTTTTCAAACGAATCTCCATTCGCCATAGCCGAGGACAAAGCGTATCGAGAGGATAATTGGATTCCCGCTTTCGCGGGAAAGGTGGACAAAGGCAAGGTCGCGCTAACCGGCCATCGCATCAATTCGGCGACGTTCGAACAGGGATATGTCCTGAAATTCGACGTGTCAGGTGATCAATCGATTTCGTGCCGGTATGCGGCTTTTGAGATGTGTGAATCCCCTAGCGCGCAGGCGGGGACGGGAATCCAATAAGGCTTGACCGAACAGACACTTGCCCGCCGCTGTCGCTCCAATGACCTCCTGATTTCGCAGAGGAATCCACAAGGGGGGCGGAGCGTCGGCGTCATCCATCGTTAAATTTTGAGGCCGGCAGGCGATCACCCTCGACGCCCCAGCGTGTCAGTCCTCGCCGGTGACGATCGGCAGGTTGCCGGCGGCGACCCATTCCGTCCACGAGCCGTCGAACAGGCGATGGCCGCGGACACCGAGCGTTTCCAGGCCGAAATTGAGGATCGCCGCGGTCACGCCGGAGCCACACGAGGTGATGATCGGTTTGGCCAGATCGACACCGGCGGCCTCGATGGCGGCGCGCAATTCGGCTTCCGGCTTCAGGCGATAATCATTGGTCAAGAGGGCTTTGTACGGCAGGTTGATCGCGCCCGGCATGTGGCCGGAGGCCACGTTCGGGCGCGGCTCCGGGCCTTCGCCGAGAAAGCGCTCGGCCGGCCGGGTGTCGACGATTTGGGCGCTGCCGGTTTCCAGCGCCTTCACCGTGTCCGCGAGATCGGCGACGGCGCCGTGGTCGAAACGGGCGGTGAAGTGGCGCTCGGCGCGCAGCACCTGGCCGGCTTCGAGCGGCCGCTGCTCGTCGTCCCATTTCGGCAGGCCGCCGTCGAGAATGGCGACGTCGCCGACGCCCATGATCCGGAACATCATCCACACCCGCGGCGCCGAAATCAGGCCGGTGCCGTCATAGACGACGATCCGCTGGCCGTCGCCGATGCCGAGCTTGCGCGCCCGGCTGGAAAACACGATCGGGTCGGGCAGCATGTGCGGCAGCGGCGAATTGGTGTCGGCAACGACGTCGATGTCGAAATAGACGGCGCCGGGGATGTGGTCCTCAAGGTATTCGGCGCGGCCGTCGCGCTCCGTCACCTCCAGATACCAGGAGGCGTCGACCACGACGATGTCGGGCGCTGACAGGTGTTCGGCGAGCCAGTCGGTCGAAACCTGCCAGCGCGATCGGGTGTCGGTCACGAGCGAATTCCTTTCCTGGTCAATCTATCCGGCCAATTCTCGGGGATTCAAGCGCCGCTGCCCGGCTCGGCGAAACGCAGGCGGACGCGACGGTTCTGGCGGCCCTTCTTTTCGATCTTGGCGACGACGAGCGGCCCGATCTCGTCGGTCGATCTGACGTGGGTGCCGCCGCAGGGCTGCAGGTCCTGGCCGGCGATCTCGATCAGGCGGACATGGCCGCTGCCGCGCGGCGGCTTGACCGACATGGTCTTGACCAGCCCCGGATCGGCATCGAGTTCGGCATCGGTGATCCAGCGGCTGGACACGGTGTGGCCGCCGTCGACAAGCGTGTTCAATTCGGCCGTAATCGCTTCCTTGTCGAGCCCGGCATCGGGAATGTCGAAGTCGAGCCGGCCTTCGGCTTCGCCGACGGAACCGCCGGTGACGGGATAGGGCAGCACCGCGGAAAGCAGGTGCATGGCCGTGTGCATGCGCATCAGCCGGTGGCGCCGCGGCCAGTCGAGCCGGCATGTGACGGCGCTGCCTGCCGCCGGCAGGGCGGCGTCCTCGGCCGGGATGTGGACGATCTCGCCGGCCGCTTCGCCATGGACCGTGTTGGTGATCTGAATGACCGTGCCGTCGGCATTTTCCAACGCGCCGGCATCACCGGGCTGGCCGCCGCCGGTGGGGTAGAAGACCGTGCGATCGAGGACGATGCCGCCGGTCTCGGTGATCCGGGATATCGTCGCTTCGCAGCTCGCCAGATAGGCGTCGTCGCGGAAAAGCGCTTCGGTCATGGTCGGGTCCGTACGATTGGCGGCAACTGCCCGACTCATAATGCGGCTGAACCGGACTGCCAAGCCGCGAATGTGCCCGGCGCGAACTTGTTTCGCTCCGCCCCCGCCATATCTCTTAACGTGAAAGCCGTTAGGATTCCGCTTTTTGCGGGCGATACGGGATTTCTGGACAGTATGGGGCGGCGCCGCTAAAACGGCGATTGGTGCAGCGCGGCGTAATGGCGGCCCTGGCCGATCGCCGCTGCGCGGGCGGTCGACAACACTCCGGTATTTGGGAAGACGATGAGCGGCGTCAACGAGATCCGATCTGCCTTTCTGGACTATTTCGCGAAGAACGGACACGAGATCGTCTCCTCGAGCCCGCTCGTGCCGCGCAACGATCCGACGCTGATGTTCACCAATGCCGGCATGGTGCAGTTCAAGAACGTCTTCACCGGGCTCGAAAAGCGGCCGTATTCGCGCGCCGTCACCTCGCAGAAATGCGTTCGCGCCGGCGGCAAGCACAACGATCTCGACAATGTCGGCTATACGGCGCGGCACCACACCTTTTTCGAGATGCTCGGCAATTTCTCGTTCGGCGACTATTTCAAGGATGTCGCGATCGAACTCGCCTGGAACCTGATCACCAGGGATTTTGGGCTGCCGGCCGACCGCCTGCTCGTCACCGTCTATGCCGAGGACGACGAGGCTTTCGATCTGTGGAAGAAGATTGCCGGCCTGCCGGAGCAGAAGATACTCCGGATCGCCACCAGCGACAATTTCTGGGCGATGGGCGATACAGGCCCGTGCGGGCCGTGTTCCGAGATCTTCTACGATCACGGGCCGGAGATTCCCGGCGGGCCGCCGGGCTCGGCCGACGAGGACGGCGACCGCTTCATCGAGATCTGGAATCTGGTGTTCATGCAGTTCGAGCAGGTGACGCCGGAGAGGCGCGAGAACCTGCCGCGGCCGTCGATCGACACCGGCATGGGGCTGGAGCGCATCGCCGCGGTGCTGCAGGGCACCCACGACAATTACGAAACCGACCTTTTTCGCCGCCTGATCAATGCCTCGCAGGAAGCGACCGGGATCGCCGCGGACGGCGCGCACCAGGCGAGCCACCGGGTGATCGCCGACCATCTGCGCGCGTCGAGCTTCCTGATCGCCGACGGTGTCCTGCCCTCCAATGAGGGTCGCGGCTACGTGCTGCGCCGGATCATGCGCCGCGCCATGCGCCACGCCCATCTGCTCGGCGCCAAGGAGCCGCTGATGTGGAAGCTGGTGCCGACGCTGGTCGAGGAGATGGGCCACGCCTTTCCCGAGCTCGGCCGGGCCGAGGCGCTGGTCACCGAGACGCTGAAATCGGAGGAAACCCGGTTCCGCCGGACGCTCGCCCGCGGCCTCGTCATGCTCGACGAGGCGACCGCCGGCATGGGCGAGGGCGACGAGCTGTCCGGCGAAATCGTCTTCAAGCTCTATGACACCTACGGCTTTCCCTTCGACCTGACGCAGGATGCGCTGAGGCCGCGTGGGATTGCGGTCGACACCCCCGGCTTCAAGGCGGCGATGGAGCGCCAGCGCGCCGAGGCGCGGGCGGCCTGGGCCGGCTCCGGCGAGGCCCAGACCGAGACGGTGTGGTTCGAAGTGCAGGACCGGGTCGGCGCCACCGATTTCCTCGGCTACGAGACCGAGACCGCGGAAGGCGTGATCCAGGCGCTTGTCGGCGCCGCCGGCACCGAGATCGATGCGCTTGAAGCCGGCGACGACGGCGCCGTCGTGCTCAACCAGACGCCGTTCTACGGCGAATCCGGCGGTCAGATCGGCGATACCGGTTTGATCACCGGCGCAGGCGTGCGCTTTCGCGTGACCGATACGGTGAAGAAGGCGGACGGCGTCTTCGTGCATCGGGGCACGGTCGAAGAGGGTGTGTTGACGCCGGGCCTCGCCGTCGAGCTTGCCGTCGACGGCGCCCGGCGCAACGCCATTCGCGCCAACCATTCGGCGACCCACCTCCTGCACAAGGCGCTGATCAAAACGCTCGGCGGCCATGTGGCGCAGAAGGGCTCGCTGGTCGCCCCCGACCGGCTGCGCTTCGATTTCAGCCATCCCAAGCCGATGAACGACGACGAATTGCGCCAGGTCGAGGACATCGCCAACGCGGTCATTTTGCAGAATGCGCCGGTGCAGACGCGGCTGATGGCCGTCGACGACGCGATCGAGGCCGGCGCGATGGCGCTGTTCGGCGAGAAATACGGCGACGAGGTGCGCGTCGTCTCGATGGGGCAGGCGCTCGACAATGTCGAGGCCGACTATTCGGTCGAATTGTGCGGCGGCACCCATGTGCGGCGCACCGGCGACATCGGCCTGCTGACGCTGGTCGGGGAAAGCGCGGTGGCGGCCGGGGTGCGGCGGGTCGAGGCGCTGACCGGGAACGAAGCCCGGCACTATCTGGAGGCCCAGGACAGGCGGCTGCGCGACGTTGCCGCGGCGCTCAAGGCGCCGCCGGGGGAAGCGGCGGAGCGGGTCCAGGCACTGATGGAGGAGCGGCGCAAGCTTGAGCGCGAACTGGCCGAGGCGAAGAAAAAGCTGGCGCTCGGCGGCGGCGGCAGCCGCGAGACCGAAACGGCGCAGCAGGCCCTGCCCGAGATCGCCGGCGGGCATTTCCTGGGCCGGAAGATCGACGGCATACCTGCTAAAGAACTCAAAGGAATAGCCGACGATCTTAAGAAACAGGTTGGGGTTGGCGTGGTCACTGTCGTCGGTGTTGCGGACGACGGCCGGGCCGGCATCGTCGTCGGCGTCACCGACGATCTGACCGAGCGCTACAACGCGGTCGATCTGGTCCGGCTCGGCTCGGCCGCGCTCGGCGGCAAGGGCGGCGGCGGGCGCCCGGACATGGCCCAGGCCGGCGGACCGGACGGTGCTGCGGCCGATGCGGCGCTGAAGGCGGTCGAAGACGCGCTGCCGAAGGCATGAGCGAGCGGGGCCGATGGACCGACACCAGGATCGCAAGGCCCGGATCAAGAAACGCATCTACGATGTCATCGAGGATGGCGGCGTCCGGGATACGACGAGCCTCATCGTCAACGGTTTCCTGATCGGGCTGATCATCGTCAACGTCTTCCTGGTCATCCTGGAAACGGTGCCGTCGCTCGAAAGCCGATATCGGCGCCAGTTCGAGGTGTTCGAAGCGATTTCGGTCTTCATCTTCTCGGTCGAATATCTTGCCCGCCTGTGGGTTGCCGACGAGCACGCGCCGGTCCAGCGTTACGGCGAACTGACGGCGCGGCTGCGCTATGCGGCGCAGCCCTCGGCGGTCATCGATCTGCTGGCGATCGCGCCGTTCTACCTGGCCTTTTTCGGCTTCGGCGCCGATCTCCGCTTCCTCAGGCTGTTCCGGCTGGTGCGGTTCCTGAAGCTGACCCGCTATTCGCCGGGGATCCGCTCGCTCGTCACCGCGGTCGCCTCCGAGCGCCACGCGCTGGTCGGCAGTCTGGTGATCATGACCGGGCTGATCATTACCGCGGCGACGGCGCTCTACCTGATCGAGCGCGATATCCAGCCCGACGGCTTCGGCTCGATACCGGCGGCGATGTGGTGGGCGCTGGCGACGCTGACCACGGTCGGCTATGGCGACGTCGTGCCGGTGACGGTCGCCGGCAAGCTCGTCGGCGGTGTCGTCATGGTGTTCGGGCTCGGCATGTTCGCCATACCGATCGGCATCATTGCAACCGCGTTCGCGCGCGAAATCCATCAGCGCGAATTCGTCGTCACCTGGGCGATGGTGGCGCGGGTGCCGCTCTTTCGCGGGCTGACGGCGCCGGAGATCGCCGAGGTCATGAAGCTCCTGCATGCGCAGACCTTCCAGGCCGGCGCGGTCATCACCCATGCCGGCGATCCGGCCCATTCCATGTATTTCATTGCCTCGGGCAGCGTCCGCGTCATGTTGCCGAAAGAGGCGGTGGAACTGGAAGAGGGGATGTTTTTCGGCGAACTCGCCGTGCTGCGCCGTTCGCAGCGCTCGGCGACCGTGATCGCCAGCCGGCGCTGCCAGCTTCTGGTGCTCGACGCGAGCGATCTGCAGGCGCTTTTCCTGCGCCGCCCGGCGATTGCAAGACACATTCGCGAGGCCGCCGACCAGCAGCTCCGCGAGGCGGGCGTCACCCCGGGCGGCGACATCGCGAGCGGGGAACTCAGCCAGGACACCGGCGACGACAAGGACGATTGAGGTTCGTCCGTTTCCGATCGACGCCATTGCCGCCGCAGGGTCCGCGGACTAGAACGTCATGAGTTCCACGTTGCGATGGTCTCATGTTCCAGAGCTTTGAGAATACGATCGATCCAAGCGTCGGCCCGGCCCGGCTCGACGCCCTGCGGGCCGAGCTTTCCGGGCGCGGCCTCACCGGGTTCCTGGTGCCGCGCACCGACGAATATCAGGGCGAGTACGTGGCGGCGTGCGCGGAGCGGCTCGCCTGGCTCACCGGGTTTACCGGCTCGGCCGGCCTCGCCGTAATGCTCGCCGGCAAGGCGGCGATCTTCGTCGACGGGCGCTATACGCTGCAGGTGAGGGCGCAGGTCGATGTCGACACTTTTCAGCCGCAGCACCTGACCGAGATGCCGCCGGAGAAGTGGATTGCCGAGAATGCGGGTGCCGACGACCGCATCGGCTACGATCCCTGGCTCCACACCAGCGCGCAGGTGAAGACATATGCCGAGGCGTGCGCGAAATCCGGGGCGGAACTGGTGCGCTCTGACGACAATCCGCTCGATGCGGTGTGGACCGACCGGCCGGCGCCGCCGCTCGGCGCGATCACCCTGCACGGCCTTAAATATTCCGGCGAGGCGAGCTCGGACAAGCTCGCCCGGATCGATGCCGCGCTGGTTGAGGCCGGCGCCGATGCGGCGGTGCTGACCGAAACCGACGCGATCGCCTGGACCTTCAACATCCGCGGCGGCGATGTTCCGCACGCGCCGTTGCCGCACGGCTTTGCGCTGCTCAGGGCCGGCGCTATGCCGCAGCTTTTCGTCGATGGGCGCAAGCTCTCCAATTCGGTGCGCGGCACGCTCGCCGAACTGGCCGAGATCGCCGAGCCCGGCGAATTCCTCTCCGCGCTTGCCGCGCTCGGCGACGCCAAAGTGATTGCCGATCCGGCCCAGGTGCCGGCGGCCGTCGCCGATGCGATTGAGGCGGCCGGCGGCACCCTCATCGAAAGGCCCAATCCGACGATCGCCATGAAGGCGAAGAAGAATGCGGTGGAAGCCGACGGCGCCCGCGCCGCGCACCGGCGCGACGGGGTGGCCATGGCGAAATTTCTGGCCTGGCTGGACGAAAACGCCGGGGACGGGTCTGTCGACGAGATCGCCGCGGCCAAACAATTGGAAAGCTTCCGGGCGGAGAGCGGCGACCTGCGCGACATCTCGTTTGACACGATATCGGGCGCCGGCGCCAACGGCGCCGTCGTGCACTACCGGGTGACGACGGGCACCAACGCGCAACTGAAGCCCGGCACGCTGTTTCTGGTCGATTCCGGCGGCCAGTATCCCGACGGCACCACCGACATCACCCGCACCGTCGCCATCGGCACGCCGAGCGCGGAGATGCGCGACCGCTTCACCCGCGTGCTCAAAGGCCATATCGCAATTGCGACCGCACGTTTCCCGGTCGGCACCAGCGGCGCCCAGCTCGACACGCTCGCCCGCACCGCGCTGTGGCAGGCCGGGCTCGATTACGACCACGGCACCGGCCATGGCGTCGGCAGCTATCTGAATGTCCATGAGGGTCCGCAGCGGATCGCCAAGACCGGAACGGTGGCGCTGGAGCCGGGCATGATCGTCTCCAACGAGCCGGGCTATTACAAGACCGGGGAATACGGCATCCGCATCGAGAACCTGGTGCTCGTCACCGGCCCCGAGGAGGTCGAGGGCGGCGAGCGGCCGCTGCTCTCTTTCGAGACGCTGACGCTCTGCCCGATCGATCTTCGGCTCGTCGAGCCTTCCCTGATGTCGGCCGAGGAGATCGCCTGGCTTAACGCCTATCACGCGCGCGTCAGGACGACGCTTGCCCCGCTCCTCGACGAGGACATGCGGGCCTGGCTCGGTCGGGCGACGCGGCCGCTTGCCGCCGGCGACTTGCCGGAATGATTCAAGAAGCGACCCGTTGTTGTCCGGTTAGAGCATTTTGGGATGGTTACGATCTCTCCTCCGTCGTCATTGCCCGCTTCATGCGGGCAATCCAATGGCCTATCGGCACCCAGAAGCGCTTGGACTCCTTCACCAATGCGTTGGCAAGTCGACGGGCCAATGGACCACCCGGATAAACCGGGTGGTGACGAGGGAGAGGTGGTGGTGATGGTGTTTGTGTCGTGTAGTGTGTCCAATGGCCGTTCAACATCCAGAAGCGCTTGCGGTGTTTTATCACTGCGTTGGCAAGCTGACGGGCCAATGGACCACCCGGACAAGCCGGGTGGAGACGAGGGAGAGGTCGTGGTGATGACGTTTGTGTCGTGTCGTATGGGACAATAGCAGGAAACGGCCGCAACCACCCGAAATCACTCAAGAATGGGTAATGGTCGCTCGACAACCATCTCGTCGAGGCTCAGCCTGCAAAGGTAGGCGACCGCCTCGACGCCGGCGGCGCGGGCTTTGTCGAAGGCGGCGCCGTAGCCCGGATCGATGTCGCGGGCGAGCGCGAAGCGGTCGGCATCGCCGCGCTGGACGAGGTAGACCATGACGGTACGTGCGCCGTTCGCGACCATGGCGGCAAGTTCGTCGAGGTGCTTGGCGCCGCGCGCCGTCACCGAATCGGGGAATTCGGCAAGCCCGGGCCGGCGCGACAGATGCACGTTTTTCACCTCGACATAACAGGCGGGGCGGTCAGGATCTTCGAGCAGGATGTCGATCCGGCTGTTCTTGCCGTAGCGCACCTCGCGGCGCAGGCGCGCATAGCCGGCAAGCTCGGCAATCGTGCCATTGCCGATCGCCTCCTCGACGAGGCCGTTGGGGCGGGCGGTGTTGATGCCGACCAGGGTTTCGCCGGCACCGTCGTCGACCCGGACGAGTTCCCAGGAATGGGCGAGCTTGCGCTTGGGATTGTCGGATTTCGACAGCCACACCGGGGCGCCGGCGTGTGCGAGGCCGAGCATCGAGCCCGGATTGGCGCAATGGGCGGTGACGACCTCGCCAGTGCCGAGTTCGACATCGGCGAGGAAGCGCTTGTAGCGGCGAAGGAGCCGGCCTTCGATGAGCGGGCGGGGCAGCAGCATGGCTTCCCCGTAACCGCGGCGCGGCCGCCGCGCAAGCCGAACAATACCAAGGGAATTCGATACCGCCCCTTGCTGGTCAGGAAATCACGAGGAAGATCAGCAAATTCCCGTTGTGTGCAAAGTCAGGTGCAAATACCGCTGGTATAGCTTGAGTGGCTAGGCGACCTCGGCTAGTTGAGGAGCATCAAGCAGCAGCGGAGCGCGCCGATGAGCGACAGCGACAATGCCGATACGGCCGTGACTGCGGCCGTGCTCGTCATCGGCGACGAAATCCTCTCCGGCCGCACCCGGGACCAGAATACCGGCTATATCGCCGAATACCTCACCGCCATCGGCATCGACCTCGCCGAGGCGCGCATCGTGCCCGACCGCAAGGACGACATCGTTGCCGCGGTCAACGCGCTGCGCGCCCGCTACACCTATCTGTTCACCACCGGCGGCATCGGCCCGACCCATGACGACATCACCGCCGATGCGGTTGCCGCCGCCTTCGGCGTCGGCATCGACATCGATCCGCGGGCGCTCGCCGTCATGAAGGCGCGCTACCGGGACGTGGAGCTGACGGCGGCGCGGCTGCGCATGGCGCGCATTCCCGACGGCGCCGAACTGATCGCCAACCCGGTCTCGCACTCGCCCGGCTTCCGGCTCGGCAATGTCTATGTGATGGCGGGCATCCCCTCGATCATGCAGGCGATGCTCGACGAGGCGGCGAAGACGCTGAGGACCGGCCGGGTGATGGGGTCCGAGACGCTTGAAATCCGCCAGCCGGAAGGGGCGATCGGCGATCCGCTGGCGGAATTGCAGGACAATTTTCCGGACGTCATGATCGGCAGCTACCCCTCGCTCGACGACAAGGGTTTTCTGACCCGGATCGTGCTGCGCAGCCGCGATGCGGCGCGCCTGGCCGAGGCCACGGCGGCGGTGCGCGCCATGCTGGCGCGGTTTGAATCTGACAAAGCGGAGTAGATACGATGCCCGTGCCGGCCGAAAAATCCTTCCCCGTGTCCTGGGAGCAGTTTCACCGCGATGCGCGGGCGCTCGCCTGGCGGCTGATGGACCACGGCCACTGGACGGCGATCGTGCCGATCACCCGCGGCGGGCTGGTGCCGGCGGCGATCGTCAGCCGCGAACTCGACATCCGCGTGATCGAGACGGTCTGCGTCGCTTCTTATCGCGAGTATGACAAGCAGGGCCAGGTCGAGGTGCTGAAGGAGGTGGCGCCGGACATCGTCGCCCGCGGCGCCGGCGGCGGCGCCGAGGTGCTGATCGTCGACGACCTGGTCGACACCGGCCAGACGGCGCAGGCGGTCCGCGCCATGCTGCCGAATGCCCATTTCGCCACCGTCTACGCCAAGCCGAAGGGGCGGCCGATGGTCGACACCTTCATCACCGAGGTGTCGCAGGACACCTGGATCTTCTTTCCCTGGGATCTCGGCCTGCAGTTCACCCCGCCGATGCGGAATGGCGGGGCGTGAGGGGACGCCGCCTCAGCCCATCGCCTTTTGCAGGTTCTCGTCGATCTTATCGAGGAAGCCGGTGGTCGACAGCCATTTCTGATCGGGACCGACGAGCAGCGCCAGATCCTTGGTCATGAAACCGGATTCGACGGTGTCGACGCAGACCCGTTCCAGCGTCTCGGAAAACCGCTTCAGTTCGGCGTTGTCATCGAGCTTGGCGCGATGGGCGAGGCCGCGGGTCCAGGCGAAGATCGAGGCGATCGAATTGGTTGAGGTCTCCTTGCCGTCCTGGTGCAGGCGATAGTGGCGGGTGACGGTGCCGTGGGCGGCTTCCGCTTCTACGGTGCGGCCGTCCGGCGACATCAACACCGAGGACATCAGGCCGAGCGAGCCGAAGCCCTGCGCCACCGTGTCGGACTGGACGTCGCCGTCATAGTTCTTGCACGCCCAGACATAGCCGCCCGACCATTTCAGCGCGCACGCCACCATGTCGTCGATCAGCCGATGCTCGTAGGTGATGCCGGCAGTCTTGAAGCTGTCGGCGAATTCGGCCTCGAACACCTCCTGGAAGAGATCCTTGAAGCGGCCGTCATAGGCCTTCAGGATCGTGTTCTTGGTCGACATGTAGACCGGGTAGCCGCGGGCCAGCCCGTAATTCATCGAGGCGCGCGCGAAATCGCGGATCGACTCGTCGAGATTGTACATCGCCATGGCGATGCCGCCGCCGGGCGCATCGAAAACCTCGTGCTCGATGACCTCGCCGTCCGCGCCCTCGAAGCGGATGGTCAGTTTACCCTTGCCGGGGAATTTGAAATCAGTCGCCCGGTACTGGTCGCCGAAGGCGTGACGGCCGACGACGATCGGCTCGGTCCAGCCGGGCACCAGCCGCGGCACGTTGCGGCACAGGATAGGCTCGCGGAAGATGACGCCGCCGAGGATGTTGCGGATGGTGCCGTTGGGCGAGCGGTACATGCGCTTCAGGCCGAACTCCTCGACGCGGTCCTCGTCCGGCGTTATCGTGGCGCATTTGACGCCGACGCCGTGTTCCTTGATCGCTTCGGCCGCTGCGACCGTGATCGCATCGTCGGTGGCGTCGCGGGATTCGATGCCGAGATCGAAATATTTCAGATCGTTATCGAGGTAGGGATGGATCAGCTTGTCCTTGATGAACTGCCAGATAATCCGGGTCATCTCGTCGCCGTCGAGCTCGACGACCGGATTGTCAACCTTGATCTTCGCCATCCCGGCCCCTTCCTGCTGCGCCGCCCTTTTGTGGCGGTTCTGTAGCAGAAGCACCCCGGATGGGAAAGCCCGGCAAAAGGCCCGCTTTCGTTCAATATTCGTCGTGCAGACGGACCCAGGCCATGGGGTGGTCGAGGCCGTCCTCGTCGCGGCCCTTTGGGACCAGATCGAGATAGGCGTAGACCGCGTTCAGCCCGTCGAGGCCGCGCGCATAGCAGGAATAGGTGTGGTAGAGGGCGCCGTCCGCGCCCTTGGCAAAGACGCTGGTGCCGGGCAGTTCCTCCATTCGAAACTGGCGCGGGCGGTAATTGTATTCGCCGGGATCGTCGGTATCGCTTTCGGGCGGAAACGAGACGTTGAAATCGAAATTGAAATCGCTGGCTTCGGACGAGTACCAGGGAAACGACCAGCCCATACGCGCCTTGAAGGCTTCCAGCGTTTCGACCGGCGCCCGGGAGACGACGGCAAACGCGACATCGCGCGCGGCCAGGTGCGCGAGCGTGCCGTCATAGCTGTCGGCCCAGAACGAGCAGCTCTTGCAGCCGGCCTGCCAGTCCGGGCCGAACATGAAATGGATGACGATGAGCTGGCTCTTGTCGCCGAAAAGATCGGTCAGGGCCACGCGCGCGCCGCCCGGCGCGGTGAACGCATAGTCCTTGTCGATCCGGACCCAGGGCAGGGCGCGGCGGGCGCCGGCTACTTCGTCGCGGAGCCGCGTCAGCTCTTTTTCGCGCTCAAGCAGGTCGAGGCGCGCCGCGCGCCAGGTCTCGCGGTCGACGATTTCCGGACGGGACATTTCGGGTCTCCTTTTTCTGTTTGACCCCCACCCCCGACCCCTCATCTTGAAGCGGGAGGGGAGGTGTGCCGAGCTTGCCGCTGTCGTTCTCTCCCCCCTTCATGGCGGAGGAAGAAAATTCCCGCACTTGGCGCCGCGCCAGGGGCGGCAAGTGCCTGGAATTTTCAGGAGGGGGGTAACAATTCCCTCCCCGTAAAAACTCACACCCCCCTCTTGCGAAATCTGAGGGTTGGCCTCGCTACGCTCACCCAACACCTCGATTTCGCTTTCTCCCCCTCGAAGGGGGGAGAAGGATTGCTGCCGCTCCAATGACCTCCTGCTTTCGCAGAGGAATCCAACATGGCGGAGGGACAGGGAGGGGGGTGAGCCAATGCCTGACGCCGTTGGCCGAATACTTGGCGCCAGGGTCCGGCCCGGCGCGCGCACGAAGCCGGGCGCCAGATCGTTGCCGATCACCCGGCCGGCGGCATTTCCGGGAAGGCGGGCGTGCCTTCTGCGGTCGCGTCCCAGTTCTGCAGGCGCTTGGCGTAGACGGAAACCTGCGGTGAAAACCCCGAGGAATCGTCGAGCGCGGCGGCGCGGACGGTGATCGAGCCGGGATAGCCGGAGGAACGGCCGAACAGCGGCGCGCCGCAATTCGGGCAGAAATGGGTCGTTACCTCATTGCCGCTGTCGGCGGTCCAGGAATAGCCTTTTGTTTCGCCGTTGATCGCGACGGTGTCTTCGGCAAACATCAGATGAAAGGCGTGGCCGGTGCCCGACAGCTTCTGGCAGCTCAGGCAATGGCAATTGGCGGTGACATGGGCCGGGCCGGTGATTTCGATCGAAACGGCGCCGCACAGACAGCCGCCGGTGAGCCTGCTCGCGTCTTCTGGCATTCCATTGTCCTCCTCTGGCGTTTCGATATATACTTTTTATTTGCAAGTGACCGCAGGATAAGCGGTCGCCTTGAATAGTGCAAGTGACTCGTTCATAGGTTTGTCATGACGGCGAAGCGCAAGCGCACCGGCGAGCGGACAATCCGGACCCCGTGTCCGGTGGCCAGCGCGCTCGATATATTCGGCGATCGCTGGACGCTCGTCGTCGTCCGCGATCTCGCCTTCGGCAAGGAACGCTACGGCGAGTTCCTGGCCTCGCCGGAAGGCATTCCCACCAACATCCTCGCCGACCGGCTCAGACAGCTCGAAGAGTTCGAGGTCATCCGCAAGGAGCCCTACCAGGAGCGGCCGGTCCGCTATCGCTATCTGCTCACCGACAAGGGACGGGAATTGTGGCCGGTGCTGCGGGCGATGGCCATATGGGGGCACAAGCACATTGCCGGCACGTTCGACCCGGACAAAGTCGATGTTCCGGGTTTCGACTGAGCGATCGCGGCGGCGACCCAAGCCGGTTTCGGAGACGGCGAATGGGTGAGGGTGATCGCGGCGCCGGGCCGGTGATCGTGCTGGTGGCGCCGCAGCTCGGCGAGAATATCGGCGCGGCGGCGCGGGCGATGGCGAATTTCGGCCTGACGCGACTGCGTCTCGTCAATCCGCGCGACGGCTGGCCGAACGTTCAGGCGGAGCGCACAGCGAGCCGCGCCGATCACGTCATCGATGCGGTGGACGTGTTCGATACGCTCGAGGCGGCGGTCGCCGACCTTTCCTTCGTCTATGCCACGACACGGCGGGAGCGCGGGGTTGCAAAACCGGTGGTCGGGCCGAAACACGCCGGCGCGGCGGTCCGTGCCCGCAACGCGGCGGGGCAGGACGTCGGCATCCTGTTCGGGCGCGAGCGCTGGGGGCTCGAAAACGACGAGATCGCGCTCGCCGACGAAATCCTGACCCTGCCGGTGGTGCCGGAATTCGCCTCGCTCAACATCGCCCAGGCCGTGCTCGTCGTCGCCTATGAATGGCGCATGGCCGGCAGCGACGAGGCCTTGTCGCTGCCCTTCGGCCACGGGTTGGAGCCGCCGGCGGCAAAGGCCGACCTGATCGGGCTTTTCGAGCATCTGGAGGGGGCGCTCGACCGGGTCGATTTCTTCCGGCCGCCGGAAAAGCGGCCGTCCATGGTGCGCAATCTCCGCGCCATCCTGCAAAAGGGCGAATTCACCGGACCCGAGGTCAAGGCACTGCGCGGCGTCGTCGCCGCCCTCGACAAGGGGAGGATGACGGAGGCGGACATCACCGCCCGCCGCGCCGCGCGGCGCCGCCCGGCTGCTGCAAGTGACCGGCAAGGCGGGGACGAGAAATGACCGCGACGATCCTCGTCTTCGATTCAGGGATTGGCGGGCTCAGCGTGCTCAGGCCACTTCAGGCGCGGTGTCCGTCCGCCGCTTACGTCTATGTCGCCGACGATGCCGCCTTTCCCTATGGCGGTTTCGAGGAGCAAGCGCTGATCCAACACGTCGTTCACCTGATGGAGGATCTGATCGGCCGCTTGTCGCCGGACCTTGTGGTGATCGCCTGCAACACCGCCTCGACGCTGGTGCTTGAGCCGCTGCGCGCGCGGTTCGACACCGCCTTTGTCGGCACGGTGCCGGCGGTCAAGCCGGCCGCGGCCTCCAGCCGTTCCGGCCTTGTCAGCGTGCTGGCGACGCCGGGGACGGTGCGCCGCGACTACACCAGGGGGCTGATCGAGGCCCATGGCGGCGATGCCGCCTTCACGCTTATCGGTTCGGCGCGGCTGGCCGCGCTCGCTGAAGCGAAGATGACGGGTGGTGCGGTTGCCGACGCGGAGATTTTGGCTGAGATCGCACCGGCCTTCGTCTCCGACGGTGATCGGCGCACCGACACCGTGGTGCTCGCCTGCACCCATTATCCGTTCCTGCGCGCCGAGTTCGAAAGGCTGGCGCCGTGGCCCGTCGCGTGGATCGATCCGGCACCGGCGATCGCCCGGCAGGCGGCTGTCGTGCTGGGGGAAGCGGGTGTTTCCGGGGATGGTCGCGAAAGCACGCCGGGCCTTGCGGTCTTTACCAGCGGCAAGACGCCGCCGCCGGGCCTGCGGGCGATGCTGAACGATTTCGGGCTCGCGGTGGCTGATGCCGCGGCGGCGGGTTGATGGTGAGGGGCCGGCTGCGATTGGCCTCCAAAGCCCTCTCCCCTCTGGGGAGAGGGTTGGGTGAGGGGATAAAAAGAAAGCGCGCCACCCTCACCCGACTTCGACCAAAGGTTCGGCTTCGCCTCACCGGGTCTCCGTATCCCTCTCCCTCAAGGGAGAGGGAAAGGTCCGTCGCCTCCGCATATGCAATAGCCCTCCCCACAAGGGAGAGAGGAGGTGCTCGGCGCTGACCAAAATCGTTCCCTCCCCCTTCATGGGGGAGGGACAGGGAGGTGGGTAAATCAGGCGGTCTGGCGGTCCTGGAAGGCAATGCCCTTTTCGCGCAGATGCGCCTGCAGTTCGCCGGCCTGGAACATCTCGCGGACGATGTCGCAGCCGCCGACGAACTCGCCCTTGACGTAGACCTGCGGAATCGTCGGCCAGTTGGTGTAGGCCTTGATGCCTTCGCGCAAATCGGCGTTGTCCAGCACGTTGTGGCCGGTGTACTCGACGCCGAGATATTCGAGGATCTGCGCCACCTGGCCGGAGAAGCCGCACATCGGGAACGCCGGCGTTCCCTTCATGAAGACGACGACGTCATGGGACTTCACCTCGTTGTCGATCCAGTTGTCGATTCCGCTCATCTGCCGTGTTCTCCTTGGTCGGGGTGCGGCTTCGGCACCGCGTTTCCTCGGCCGATCCCGCTGTCAGCCGTTTTCCGGCGGTGCGCTGGTCTGCAGGGTGAGGGCGTGCAGGACGCCGCCCATATTGCCCTTCAGCGCGTCATAGATCATCTGATGCTGCTGGACCCGGCTCTTGCCGCGGAACGCCTCGGAGACCACGATCGCCGCATAGTGGTCGTTGTCGCCGGCAAGATCCCGGATCTCGATACTGGCATCGGGCAAGGCGTCCTTGATCATGCGCTCGATGTCGCGGGCGTCCATGGGCATGGGCTGAAGCCTCCCGATCCGTTTCCTGCAGTCCCCGTATCTATGGGAGCGGCCGGGGTATTTCAAGCAAAGCTGATATTCAGTTTCCTAGAGCTCGCCGCGCATAAAGTCCGGGAACCAGAATTCATGGGCGTTGCGCAAATCGGCAACGGCGATCTCGGCGGCCTCGCCGAGGCTGAGCGTCGATCCGCCGGTGGTGCCGATGACCTCGACGGAAACGCCGGCGGTATCGGCCCGGCGCAGGATCGCTTCGGCGTCCTTGGCGGTGATCACATAGCGGCCCTGGTCCTCGGCAAAGAGCGCGATGTGGGCCGGCGACGGCACCTCGACATTGGCGCCGATGTCGCCGGCGATCGCCATTTCCGCCAGCGCGACGCCGAGGCCGCCGCCGGAGATGTCGTGGCAGGCGGTCACTTGGCCGTCGCGGATCAGGCCGCGGACGAAATCGCCGTTGGCCTTTTCGCGGGCAAGGTCGACCGGCGGCGGGGCGCCGACCTCGCGGCCTTCGATCTCGGCGAGATAGACGCTCTGGCCCATATGGCGGCCATGGCCGCCGATGAGAAGTATCGGCTCATTCGCGGCCTTGAAGCCGATCGTGGCGTGGCGGCCGACATCGTCCAGAAGCCCGACACCGCCGATCGCCGGTGTCGGCAGGATACCGCGGCCATGGGTCTCGTTGTAGAGCGAGACATTGCCGGAGACGACGGGGAAGGAGAGCGCCGCGCAGGCCTCGCCGACGCCTTTGATGGCGCCGACCAACTGGCCCATAATCTCCGGCCGTTCCGGATTGCCGAAATTGAGGTTGTCGGTGACGGCCAGCGGCTCGGCGCCGACGGCGCAGAGGTTGCGCCAGCATTCCGCGACCGCCTGCTTGCCCCCCTCGAAAGGATCGGCCTCGCAATAGCGCGGCGTCACGTCGACGGCGACCGCGAGACCCTTCTCCGTTCCCTCGACGCGGACGATCGCGGCATCGCCGCCGGGCCGTACCACCGTATTACCCTGGACCAGATGGTCGTATTGCTCGAAAACCCAGCGCCGTGAACACATGTTCGGCGACCCGACGATCTTAAGGAGCGCCGCAGCGAGATCGTCCGGCGCGGCGACATCAGCCGCATCGACTGGTGCCGGTTTCGCGTTTTCGACCCAAGGCCGGTCGTATTCGGGCGCCTCGTCGCCGAGCTCCTTGATCGGCAAATCGGCCATCACGTCGCCCTGATGGCGGATGACGAATTTCAGCGTGTCGGTGGTTTCGCCGACGATGGCAAAGTCGAGCCCCCATTTGCGGAAGATCGACGCTGCCTCGGCCTCCTTTTCGGGCCTGAGCACCATCAGCATGCGCTCCTGGCTCTCCGACAGCATCATCTCATAGGCGCTCATGCCGTCCTCGCGGCACGGCACCCTGTCGAGATCGAGGTCGATGCCGAGATCGCCCTTGGCGCCCATTTCGACGGCCGAGCAGGTCAGGCCGGCCGCGCCCATGTCCTGGATGGCGATGACGGCGCCCGACGCCATCAATTCCAGGCAGGCCTCAAGCAGGCATTTTTCGGTGAATGGGTCGCCGACCTGCACGGTCGGGCGCTTTTCCTCGGTCTTGTCGTCGAATTCGGCCGAAGCCATGGAGGCGCCGTGAATGCCGTCGCGGCCGGTTTTCGCCCCGAGATAGACGACCGGCAGGCCGACGCCTTTTGCCTCGGAGTAGAAGATCGCATCGGTTTTAGCGATGCCGACGGCCATGGCGTTGACCAGGCAATTGCCGTCATAGCGCGGATGGAACTCGACCTCGCCGCCGACGGTCGGCACCCCGAAACTGTTGCCGTAGCCGCCGATGCCGGCGACGACGCCGGCGACCAGATGGCGGGTCTTGGGATGGTCCGGCGCGCCGAAGCGCAGCGCGTTCAGCGCTGCGACCGGGCGCGCGCCCATGGTGAAGACATCGCGGAGAATGCCGCCGACCCCGGTCGCCGCGCCCTGATAGGGCTCGATATAGCTGGGGTGATTGTGGCTCTCCATCTTGAAGACGACGGCAAGCCCGTCGCCGATGTCGACGACGCCGGCATTCTCGCCCGGACCCTGGATCACGCGCGGGCCGCCGGTCGGCAGCGTCCGCAGCCATTTCTTCGAGGATTTGTAGGAGCAGTGCTCGTTCCACATGGCCGAGAAGATGCCGAGTTCGGTCAGCGTCGGCTCGCGGCCGATGAGATCGAGAATCCGCTGGTATTCGTCGGGCTTCAGGCCGTGTTCGGCAATCAGTTCCGGCGTGATCGGAATGTCGTTGCGCAGCATGGGCGGATCGGCGCTCCTTGGCGTTGGCGGCGGGGGCGTTCGCGGCGGGCGGTTCTCCCTTATCATCGGCGACGGCGATTGGGGAGGGGGCAGGACCGTCTATCCAAAGCCGGTATTGAGGAAATCGCTTTCTTGCCGGCAATCGCGGTTTGTTGCCGGCAAATCGTTATCGTGGGAAAATGGTTCCATAAAATCCCAGAAAACGGGATGCCGGACCGGCGATCAGCCGGCCGGAGGGGAGGAACCATGGACAAGGAAAAGATCAAGGCATTCGCCGAACATGTCTATCGAGATATGGCCGGCGCCATGACCGTGGGAATGGCGTATGTCGGGACCAGGACGGGGCTATTCCGCGCAATGTCGGGCGCCGGTGCGCTCGGCCTTGAGGCGATCGTCGAGCGTACCGGTCTCGATCGTCGTTACGTCCAGGAATGGCTGCGCGGCATGGTGACGGCCGGCTATCTGGACTACGACGCCACGGCGGAAACCTACGCGCTCACCGACGAAGCCGCGTTTCTGCTTGCCTCCGAAGGCACCGATCACTTCATGGGCGGACTCTTCTATATGGGTCCGGTGCTGCTCGGTGCCGCGCCGAAAGTGGCAGAGGCGTTCAGTGACGGCGGCGGCGTGCGGTTTTCCGAATTCGGCCCGGAATGCGTGGTCGGGCTCGATATGATCAATCGCGGCCAATATGAGCAGCGTTTCGGCAGCTATTGGATCCAGAGCATGCCCGATGTCGTGGAGAAGCTGAACGATGGCGGCCGCGTTCTCGATGTCGGCTGCGGCGTCGGCCGGGTCTCGATCGCCATCGCCAAGGCGTTCCCGAACGCCCGGATCATCGGCCTGGACCCGGACGAGGAGACGATCCGGCAGGCGAACCAGGCGGCGGTCGACGCGGGCGTTGAGGACAATGTGGAGTTCGTTGCCAAGGTCACCGGAGATTTCGGTCCCGAGCACACCTTCGATCTGATCACCGCCTGCGACTGCATTCACGACTTTTCAGCGCCGCTGGAAACCCTGAAAGAGATGAAGGCGCTGCTGAAACCCGACGGGACGCTGTTCGTGATCGAGCCGAAAGCGGCCGACAGCCTGGAAGACAACATCCATTCGCTCGGTACCGTCTATTACGGCTTCAGCCTCTTTCACTGCATGACCCAGTCGCTCGCGGAAGGCGGACCGGGTCTCGGCACCTGCATGGGGCCGGAAATGACCGCCTCGCTCCTGCGCGAGGCCGGTTTCGGGCGGTTCGAAGAACTCGATATCCGCAGCCAGACGAATTTGTTCTACGCCGCCGGTCATTGATTGAATTGAGGCAATGGAAATGGTCGCCGCTCAGGCGGCGACCGCCTCAACGAGGCTCTCGAAAATGCCGCGGCCGTCGCGGCCTCGGCAATTGGTGCGAAATCGTCCACCACGAAATCACGGGCTGGGTGAACACAAACGATCTGCGCAATATCGAAAGCGGGTATTGATTTTCGTTTTTTTGTATATACAATAAGACAGAGTGCCATGGGATTTGCCCGTGTATGAGTGGGATGAAAGCAAGCGGCGGGCAAATCTCGCTAAACATGAAATCGATTTCGCCGACATGGCGCGCTTCGATTGGATGGATGCGGTCTATATAAAAACGGAGACCGTTGACTTCGAAGAGCGGTTTACGGTTCTGGGGCGAATAGATACCCGCGTTATTGCGGTGGTTTTCACCGATCGCGGTACGGACGTCAGGATCATTTCCATGCGCAGCGCCACAAGGGCTGAATTGCAGCATTGGCTTTCAGTGAACGGATATGACTGAGAAACGACCCATCCGAATTCCGACCGAAGAAGAGGAGAGGGCGAACCTTGCCGCGGCAAGATCCGATCCCGACAATCCGCCTTTGACGGAGGAGCAACTTGCCGGCGCAAGATTGTTACGCGAAGTCAGACCGGATTTGGTTCGCCGTATGACGCGCGGGCCGCAAAAGGCGCCCACAAAGGAATTGATATCCCTGCGCCTGGATCGGGACGTCCTTGAGCGTTTCAAAGCCGGTGGCAAGGGTTGGCAGACCCGTATTAATGACGCTTTGCGTAAGGCGGTCGGTCTTTAGAGCGTCGGGCGACAATGTTGGTCCAATTCTGTTTCACGATTGGCGCGGCGGCCCGCCGGTGAGACGCTCGCCCCGCGATGTGAAGT
>JANQEG010000113.1 GCA_028278505.1 Rhodobiaceae bacterium | reverse complement strand
CATCTTCGTCGAGCGCGGCGGCGTGCTGGAGGCGGTGCCGTCGCTGTTCCGCGACGAGGCCCATCTCATCCGCATCATCCAGAAGATCGTCTCGGCGGTGGGCCGCCGGGTCGATGAATCCAATCCGCTCTGCGATGCGCGGATGATGGACGGGTCGCGGTTCAACTGCGCCATCCGCCCGATCGGCGTCGACGGCCCGCTGGTGTCGATCCGCAAATTTTCCAAGAGCAAGCTGTCGCTGGAAAAGCTCGTCGAGATCGGCGCCATACGCCAGCCGATGGCGGAACTGCTCGCCGCCGCGGTCAAGTGCCGGGTGACGACCATCATCTCCGGCGGCACCGGCTCCGGCAAGACCACCATGCTCAACGCGCTGTCGGCGTTCATCTCCCACAAGGAGCGCCTGATCACCATCGAGGACGCCGCCGAACTGCAATTGCAGCAGCCCCATGTCGCCCGCATGGAAACCCGTCCGCCCAATGTCGAGGGCAAGGGCGAAATCCGCCAGCGCGATCTCGTCAAGAACGCCCTGCGCATGCGCCCCGAGCGGATCATCCTCGGCGAGTGCCGCGGCGAGGAGGCGTTCGACATGCTGCAGGCCATGAACACCGGCCATGAAGGCTCGATGGCGACCATCCATGCCAACAATCCGCGCGAGGCGATCTCGCGCCTGGAGCAGATGATCGGCATGGCCGGGCTGCCGATGAGCCAGAATTCGATCCGCGGCCAGATCGCCGCGGCGATCCGCCTCGTCGTGCAGTTGTCGCGTCTGGCCGACGGCAAGCGCCGCGTCACCAGCATTGCCGAGATCACCGGCATGGAAAGCGACATCATCCAGATGCAGGAGATTTACCGTTACGTCCGCGAATCGACCGATGCCGACGGCACCGTTCATGGCCGCCATGTGGCGACCGGGGTGCGGCCGCGCTTTCTCGAAGAGCTCGCCGCCCACGGCATCACCTTCCCCGGGTCGGCCTTCGATCCCAATGCGGAGCTTTGATCTGCCGTGCCGTTCGACCTCGATCCGCTCCACGTCTTTTACCTGTTTGCCGCCGGCGCCGTGGTGCTCGTCGCCGAGGCGGTCACGCTTCTGGTTGCCGAACGCGCCGACTATCGCAGCCGCGTCAACCGGCGGCTGGCGGCGCGCAGCGCCGATGCCAACGGCGAAAACGTTCTGCTCCGGCTCCGGCGCGAACGCGGGCTCAATGCCGAGGGCCGTTTCCGGCTGTCCTTTGCCTGGCTCAACCGGCTGATCGTCCAGTCCGGCGTCACGGTCGGCCTGTGGGCGCTGCTCGGCGGCGCGCTCGGCGCGGCAGTGGTCGCCGGCGCGCTCGCCTATTTCGCCGTGGCGAATGCGGCCTACGCGGCGCTTGCGGCAGTGACCGGCGGAATCGTCACGGTGCCGGCGGTGCTGGCGTTCATGCGCGCCCGGCGCATCAAGGCGTTCGCGGTGCAGTTTCCCGATGCGATCGACATTATCGTCCGCAGCCTGCGCGCCGGACACCCGGTGCCGGTGGCGCTGGCGCTGGTGGCGCGGGAAATGCCGGATCCGGTCGGCAGCGAGTTCGGCATGGTCAGCGACGAGATCACCTACGGCACCGATCTGGAGACGGCGATGCGCAATCTGATGCTCAGGGTCGGCCAGGAAGACCTGCCGCTGTTCGTCACCTCGATCGGTATCCAGACCTCGACCGGCGGCAATCTCAGCCAGATCCTCGACAATCTGTCCGGCATCATCCGCGAGCGCTTCCAGGTCCGCCGCAAGATCAAGGCGCTGTCGTCGGAGGGCCGCTCCGGCGCCATGATCCTCGGCGTCACGCCGTTCGCGACCTTTGCGGTCATCAATGTCCTGGCGCCCGATTTCTACGGCGCGGTGTGGGGCGATCCTCGCCTGACCTTCGGCCTGATGGGCACCGGCCTGTGGATGTTTCTCGGCCTCATGATCATGAAAAAAATGATCAATTTTCGGTTCTAGAGCAATGAGCGGCGCGACCACCACATTCGCGGAACTGACCGGCGACGGCCTCGGCCTGGCGGTGCTTTTCTCGCTTGTGCTGTCGGTGATGCTGGTCGTCTTCGCCGTGGCGAGCCTGGTCCGCGCCCGCCTCGACGTGCGCCGCCGCGCCGCCGGTCCGGCCGCAGCGCTTGCGCCTGCCGCCGCGGACCGCGGCCGGAACGGCGTCGACGGCGTGCTCAAGGTGATCGAAGCGGCCCTGTCGAAGCCGGATGCCGAAACCCGGCAAAGACTGCGGCAGCGGCTTATCCGCGCCGGCTATTTCAGCCCCGGCGTCGTCGGCCGGTTCCTGGCGTTGCGAATCGTTTTCGCGCTCGGCTTCGCGTTCGCCGCCATTGTCGGCGTCAATCTGCTGATGCCGTCGGCGGAACTTGCCGACATCGCATTCTATGGCGGCGTTGCCGGTCTGATCGGCTATTTCGTGCCCAACACCATCGTCGGCCGGCGCATCAAGACCCGGACCGGCCAGATTCGCGACGGTTTTCCCGACTTCATGGACCTGATGGTGGTCTGCACCGAGGCCGGGCTCAGCATGGAGGCGGCGATCGACCGGGTCGGCCGCGAACTGATGCAGCCGTTTCCGGCCCTTGGCGAAAACCTCTATGCGATGACGCTCGAAATCCGCGCCGGCCGGACCAGCAGCGACGCGCTCAACCGGTTCGCCGAGCGGACCGGCCTGGCCGAGGCGCAATCGCTGGCAACCCTCCTGCAGCAGTCCGAGGAGCTCGGATCGAGCCTGGCCCATTCGTTGCGGGTCTACAGCGACGACATGCGCAACAAGCGGCTGATGAAGGCGGAGGAGAAGGCCTATGCGCTGCCCGCCAAGCTGTCGATCCCGCTGACCCTGTTCATCTTCCCGGTGCTGATGATCACGCTGATGCTGCCGGCGATCATCCGCATCGGCGACAATCTGATGAAATGAGGAGCAAGATGAGAACCGATATCCGCCGCCTCTTGCCCGTGCTGCTGCTGACGGCGGCACTCGCCGGCTGCCAGACGGGTTCCGACGCACAGCTGTTCTTCAGCGCGAAGAGCCAACCGGTCATGTCCGGCTCGGTCGCACCGGCCGATCCGGCCGATGCCGCCCCGGTCAGCGAGGATCTGGGCCTCGGGCGCAAGCATTTCACCGCCGGAGAATACGGCCTTGCCGAGAAGCATTTCCGGCTCGCGGTGGAAGCCAGTCCGGAAGATGCCGAGGCCTGGCTCGGCCTTGCCGCCGCCTATGACCAGCTCAAGCGCTTCGATCTCGCCGATCCGGCCTATGCGGAAACCGTCAAGCTCGTCGGCGAGACCGCGGAAGTGCTCAATAATCGCGGCTATTCCCACATGCTGCGCGGTGAGTTTCGTAAAGCCCGCCGCGACCTCAGGCGGGCGGCCCGGCGCGATCCGGAAAATCCGCAGATCAAGGCCAATCTCCAACTGTTGAAGGTGGGCCGATCGGGACGCGCCTGAGCGATATTGCTCGGCTTCAGAGTCCTTCCCCCATGTCATCACCGGATGTGTTCCGGTGTTCCATAGGGTCTAACGAATTGAAATAAATTCAGTTTGGATTGCCGGGTCAAGCCAGGCCACACTACACGACATAACAGGATATTTCCGACCTGCCCGGCTTGTCCCAGCGCTGGTTCAGGCGTTTTGGGGTGGTTTCGATCCATCCTCCGTCGTCATTGCCCGCTCCCAAGCGGGCAATCCAATGGCCTACCGGCGCTCAGAAGCGCTTGAGTTCTTTCACCACTGCGTTGGCAAGTCGACGGG
>JANQEG010000025.1 GCA_028278505.1 Rhodobiaceae bacterium | reverse complement strand
CGGTGAAGAAGATCGAGGCCAGCACCATGGTGGCGACGACGGTCACCGCATAGGTCTCGAAAAGGTCGGCGGCCATGCCGGCGCAGTCGCCGACATTGTCGCCGACATTGTCGGCGATGGTGGCCGGATTGCGCGGATCGTCCTCCGGAATCCCGGCCTCGACCTTGCCGACGAGATCGCCGCCGACATCGGCGCCCTTGGTGAAGATGCCGCCGCCGAGACGGGCGAAGATCGAGATCAGCGAAGCGCCGAAGCCAAGCGCGACAAGCGCGTCGATCACCGTGCGGTCGGTCGGACCGTAGCCCATGATATCGGTCAGCACGTAGAAGTAGACGGCGACGCCGAGCAGCGCCAGACCGGCGACCAGAAGGCCGGTGATGGCGCCGGACTTGAACGCGATCTCAAGGCCTGCGCCGAGCGACTGCGAGGCGGCCTGCGCGGTGCGGACATTGGCGCGCACGGAAACCAGCATGCCGATGAAGCCGGCGGCGCCGGACAAGATCGCGCCGATGGCAAAGCCGACGGCGGCGGTGACGCCCAGCAGGAACCAGGCGATGCCACAGACGACGACGCCGACAATGGCGATCGTCGTGTACTGGCGGGACAGGTAGGCCTGCGCGCCTTCGCGGATCGCCGCGGCGATTTCCTGCATGCGCTGGTTGCCCGCATCCGCCGCCATCACCGACTGAATGGCCCAGACGCCATAGACGATCGACAGCGCGCCGCAGGCGATGATCACCCAAAGTGCACTCATTGTTCAGTTGTCCTTCGAATTGCCCGGCGCGGAAGGAAGAGACCGACGCCGTCAGACGGCCGACAAAAGTGCGCCTCGGCGCTTCGGGCCGCCCAGCCCTTTTTGAATTCCCCGGGGATAGCGCCCGAGTTCGGCGCGGAAGGTGCCAAAAACCGCGCTGCAATGCAATATCGGTTTAGCGGCTACGACAATTTATCGGCGAGGCGGGGAAAAGGCATATGAAATTCACCGTGCCCGGGCCGGCCTCCCCAGCGTCATCCAGGCGAGCAGCACCAGACAGACCCCGGTGATCGGGAACAGCGCCATGTTGATCACCTCCCAGCCGACGGTGTCGAGCATCTTGCCGGAGATGAACGAGGCCGCCGCGACGAACGCGAAAACCAGAAAATCGTTGGTGCCCTGGACTTTGTTGCGCTCTTCCGCGCGATAGGTGTCGGTGACCATTGCGGTTGCGCCGACAAAGGCGAAATTCCAGCCGATTCCGAGCAGGATCAGCGCGCCCCAGAAATGGACGAGGTCGAGGCCCATCAGCGCGACGACCCCGCAGCCGGCGAGCATCACCAGCCCCGACGCCATCACCGATTCCTTGCCGAAGCGGGCGATCAAATGTCCGGTGAAGAAGCTCGGCGCGAACATGGCAATCACGTGCCACTGGATGCCGAGCGCGGCGTCGCTGACGGTGTGGTCGCAGCCGATCATCGCCAGCGGGGCTGCGGTCATCACCAGGCTCATCAACGCATAGCTGGCGATGCCGCAGATTGCGGCGGTGGCGAAGCGCGGCTGGGCGATGATCTCAAGAATCGGGCGGCCGTGGCCGGTCACCGACGCCTTCGGCGGCACCGGGATGCGGACGAACAGGAGCACGGCGACGGCGAGGAGGCCGATCGCGCCCTGGGCAACGAAGGCACCGGCAAAGGCGACCGGCGCCAGCAAATCGCGGGTAAAAATGACCATTTGCGGACCGATCACGCCGGCGGCGACCCCGCCCGCCAGCACCCAGGAGATCGCCTTCGGTTTGAACAGCTCGCTGGCGGTGTCGGCGGCGGCGAACCGGTAAAGCTGGATAAAGGCGTGGTAGGCGCCGGTCAGCACCGTGGCGACGCAGAACAGCCAGAAGCTGGCTGTGAGAATCGCCTGCACGGCAAGCACCGAGCCGGCGATGCCGATGCCGGCACCGACGATGAAACCGGGCCGGCGGCCGATATGGCGGGTCAGCCAGGAGGCGCCGATCGTCGCGAACGCGGTGCCGAGCACCGAACACGAAACCGGCAATGTTGCCAAAGATTTATCGTCGGCGAGATAGTGGCCGACGAGGCCGCCGAGGGCAAAGGTGATCGTCGTCGACGAGCCGCCGAGCGCCTGGGCGATCGCCAGCACCAGCGCATTGCGGCGGGCAAGCGCGTCATCGGGGGCAGCGGTGGCGGCATCGGCAGCGGTCATTTGCGCATCAACGGCCGGAGCATCAGAAATGCGTGTAGCTCTGCTCCTTCAGGTCAAGCGCGTCGCCGCCATCGTCGAGCACGAGCAGCGGTCCCTTGTCCGTCGCCGCGCCGATTTGCGTGACCGTCGCGCCCGCGGCGGACGCCGCCCGTTCGAAACCGGCGGCCACAGTTTCGGGAACCGCGCAGACGATTTCATAGTCGTCTCCCCCGGTAAAGAGGGTTGCGCGCATGGCAGGGTCCCGGTCGAGAATTTGTGCCGCGGCGGCGGAAAGCGGAATGCGGGCGGCTTCGATGCGGGCGCCGACGCCCGAGGCTTCAAAGAGTTTCTGCAAATCGCCGACAAGGCCGTCGGAGACGTCCATTGCGGCGCCGGCATGGGCTCGCAGCGCCGCCGCCAGCCCGCAGCGCGGCTGCGGCAGCGTATAGCGGTCGATGAGGAAGCCGGCGGCGGCCGCATCCAAACCCCAGGCCGCGGCGCGGCCGGACGTTTTCCGCAGGATGAGCCCGAGCGCGGCGTCGCCGATCGTGCCGCTGACATAGAGGCGGTCGCCCGGCCGGGCGCCGGACCGGGAAACAGCCCTCCCCTCCGGCACCGAACCGAGCGCCGTGATCGAGACCGTCAGCGGGCCCGTGGTGCGCACCGTGTCGCCGCCGATCAGCGACACGCCGAATATCTCCTGATCCTCGGCCAGCCCGGTGACGAAGGCTTTCAGCCAATCCTCGCGCCAGTCGTCCGGCAGGGCGAGTGCGATCAGATAGCGCTCGGCGTCGGCGCCCATCGCCGCCAGGTCGGAGAGGTTGACGCGGAGCGCCTTCCTGGCGATCGCCGCCGGCGCATCATCGGCGAAGAAGTGGACGCCGGCGACCAGCGCATCTTTGGTTACGACCAGATCACGGCCGGGCGCCGGCGACAGGACGGCGGCGTCGTCGCGCAGGTCGCGGGCCGCCGGATCGCCGGCCAGCGGCGCGAAATAGCGGGCGATCAGTTCGGTTTCGCCGGGGCGCGGCATGTTTAGTGTCCGGATGCCTTGTCGGCGGCCGGCGGCTCGAACTCTTCGGCCCGCAGCCGGCGGGCGAGCCGGTCGAGCACGCCGTTGACCAGCCGCCGCTCCTCGGCTTCGAAGAAGGCCTCGGAAACGTCGAGATATTCGGCGATGACGACGCGGGCGGGCACGTCCTTGCGCGCGACAAGTTCGAAGCAGCCGGCGCGCAGGATCGCCCGGAGAATGGCGTCGATCCGCTTCAGCGGCCAGTCCGGCGTCAGCGTGTTGTGGATCAGCGGATCGATGCGGCGCTGCTCGGCGACGACGCCGGCGACGAGATCGGCGAAGAACGCCGCATCGGCGGGAAGATAGGATTGGCCCTCGATCTCGCGGCCGAGGCGGAAAGCCTTGAATTCCTCCAGCACCTCGTCGAGCCCGGTGCCGGCGACCTCCATCTGGTAGAGCGCCTGGACCGCGCCGAGCCGGGCCATGCCGCGCCTGTTGGCGCTGCGCGGGGCCCGCGCGCCCTCATCCTTTTGCGATTGACCGGCCGATGCCGCCATCATCGCTTCCGTCCAAGCTTGCGCCGCACGTCAATCATCTCAAGCGCCGCGCGGGCGGCAAAGCCGCCCTTGTCCCTGCCGTCATCGCCGGTGCCGGCGCGGGCCCAGGCCTGATCGGCATTCTCCACCGTCAATATGCCGTTGCCCACCGCCAGGGCCTCGTCGATGGCAAGGTCCATGACCGCGCGCGCCGATTCGTTGGCGACGATGTCGTAATGGCTGGTCTCGCCGCGGATGACGCAGCCGAGCAGGACGAAGCCGTCAAAGTCGACACCGCCGTCCTCGGCGGCTGCCAGCGCCATGGAAAAGGCGGCCGGGATCTCGAGCACGCCGGGCACCGAGACCCGATCGAACCGGGCGCCGGCCTCTTCAAGTGCTGCCGTCGCACCGCGGACGAGTTCGTCGGCGATATCCTCGTAGAAGCGGGCGTCGATCACCAGCAGTCGCGGTTCATCGGCCATCGGTAATGCCTTTCGGTTTACGCCGTTTCACGCAACCGCGCGATATAACGGGCCATCAGATCGACCTCAAGGTTGAGGCGGTCGCCGGCCCGACGCTGCCCCCATGTGGTGACCGCAAGGGTGTGGGGGATGAGCAGGATGGAAAAGCGATTGCCGTCGACCGAATTGACCGTCAGCGAGGTGCCGTCGAGCGCCACCGAGCCCTTTTCGGCGATGAAGCGGGCGAGACTTGCCGGCGCCTCGATGTCGAAGCGGGCGCAGCCATCCTCGTCGGCGCGTTCGGCGATGGTCGCCACGCCGTCGACATGGCCGGTGACGAGATGGCCGCCCATTTCGTCGCCGAGACTGAGCGAGCGCTCCAGATTGACCTTGGTGCCGGCCTGCCAATCGGCCAACGTGGTGCGCTCGACGGTCTCGATCGAGGCGTCCACCGCATAGGTGGCGCGGCCGTCGTCGCCGGTGCCGATGGCGACCACCGTCAGGCAGGCCCCGGCATGGGCGATCGACGCGCCGATCGCGATCGTGTCGGCGTCATAGCCGCAGGCCACGATCAATTGCCGCCCGCTGCCTTGCGGCTCGATCGATCGCACCTCGCCGATATCGGTGATCAGCCCGGTAAACATTACGCCCCCGTCAATCCTTTGCGCCAATAGGTCGTAAGGCGATCGCCACCCAATTCCGCTTGTTCGACCGCGGCAAAGCGGCCGCTGTCGTCTATCGCTTCCGGGCCTGCACCGTGAAAGGCCGGCAGGCCGTCGGCGCCGACCTCAAAGCGGCCGGAAAAGAGCGCGATCTCATCGATCAGATCGCCGCCCATCAACGCCTCGGCGATCCGCGCCCCGCCTTCCACCATCATTCGCGTGATGCCGCGCTCGGCCAGGGCCGCCAGTCCTTCGGCCAACAGCGTTTGGCGCCGGGCATCACGGCCGACGACGATGATCCCGGCGCCGGCATCCTCGAGCGCCCGGCAGCACTCGGCATCGGCGCGGTCGTCGACGATGATCCAGAGCGGGATTTCGCGGGCGGTTGCCACCAGCCGCGAGCCGAGCGGCAGGCGCGCCGCGCCGTCGACGACGACGCGGACCGGCGAGCGGTCCTCCAGGCCGTCGAGGCGACAGCTCAGTTCGGGATCGTCGGCGAGCGCAGTGCCGATGCCGACAAGGATCGCGTCGGCTTCGGCCCGCATCATGTGGACCCGGGCCCGCGCATCGGCGCCGGTGATCGGCAGATTGCCGGTGCCGCGGCGGCCGATCATGCCGTCGGCGGAGACGGCGAGCTTCAACTGAACGTGCGGCCGGCCGGTCAGCACGCGGGAGAAATGGCCGGCATGGGCGCGCCGCGCGGCATCGCCGCAAAGGCCGATGTCGACCGTGACCCCGGCCTCGGCCAGCTTGCGGAATCCCTTGCCGGCGACGCGCGGATCGGGATCCTCCACCGCCGCTACAACGCGGGAGACGCCGGCGGCGATCAGCAGATCGGCGCAAGGGATGCCGCGGCCGTAATGGGCGCAGGGCTCAAGCGTCACGTAGCAGGTCGCCCCGTCGGCTTGAGCGCCGGCCGCTTCGACCGCCCGCGCCTCGCCATGGGGGCGGCCGCCCTTCGCCGTCCAGCCGCGGCCGACGACGACCGGCCCGCCGGGCCGGTCGGCGACGATCACCGCGCCGACGGCCGGATTCGGCCAGGTGTTGCCGAGATTGCGGCGGCCGAGCGCCAGCGCCATCGCCATGAAGCGCCGGTCGGCGGCGGAAAACGCCGCCGCCTTTTTTGGCTTCATCAGCGTTTGGTCGAGCATCACCCTCAGTCGCCCTCGGCGACCTCCTGTTCGCCCTGGCTCAATTCGCCGAGAAAGGTCTCGAAATCGCGGGCTTCGCGGAAATTCTTGTACACCGAGGCGAAGCGGACATAGGCGACGTCGTCGAGGCCGCGCAGGCCCTCCATGACGAGGTGGCCGATCTGCTCGCTGGTGACGTCGCCGTCGCCGAGGCTTTCGAGCTGGCGGACGATGCCGTTGATCATGCGCTCGACGCGGTCGGGATCGACGCGGCGCTTGCGCAATGCGATTTCCACCGAGCGCACCAGCTTGTCGCGGTCGAACGGCATGCGACGACCGTTGCGTTTTACGACGGTCAGCTCGCGCAACTGGACGCGCTCGAAGGTGGTGAAGCGGCCGCCGCAATCGGCGCAGATGCGGCGCCGGCGGATCGCGGTGCTGTCCTCGGTCGGGCGCGAATCCTTGACCTGGGTCTCGCCGCTGCCGCAATACGGACAACGCATCACTTGCCCTCCCGGTTCGCGCCGCCCGCCATCGCCGGTCAGTCGCGGTAGATCGGGAACATCGAGGTCAGGGCGAACACCTTCTCGCGGACCGTCTTCTCGATCAGCGCGTCCTCGTCGGCGCCCTTCTGCGACAGCACGTCGAGCACCTCGGCGATCATCTCGCCGACCTGGCGGAACTCGCCGATGCCGAAGCCGCGCGAGGTGCAGGCGGGCGAGCCGAGGCGGACGCCCGACGTGACCATCGGCTTTTCGGGATCGAACGGAATGCCGTTCTTGTTGCAGGTGATGCCGGCGCGCAGCAGCGCCTGTTCGGAGACCTTGCCGGTCAGCCGCTTCGGGCGCAGATCAACGAGCATCAGATGGGTGTCGGTGCCGTTGGAGACGATGTCGAAACCGGCCGCCTTCAAGGTCTCGGCGAGCGCCTTGGCGTTGGCCACGACGTTCTGGGCGTAGGTCTTGAAATCCGGGCGCAGCGCCTCGCCGAAGGCGACCGCCTTGGCGGCGATCACGTGCATCAGCGGTCCGCCCTGAATGCCGGGGAAGACGGCGGAGTTGAACTTCTTGGCCAGCGCCTCGTCATTGGTCATGATGGCGCCGCCGCGCGGCCCGCGCAGGGTCTTGTGGGTGGTGGTCGTCACCACATGGGCGTGCGGGAACGGGTTGGGGTGGACACCGCCGGCAACAAGGCCGGCGAAATGCGCCATGTCGACCATCAGATAGGCCCCGACCTCATCGGCGATGGCGCGGAATTTTTCGAAATCGATGAGGCGCGGATAGGCCGAGCCGCCGGCGACGATGACCTTCGGGCGATGTTCCTTGGCCAGCTTCTCGACTTCGTCGAAGTCGATGCGGTGGCTTTCGCGGTCGACCGTGTAGGACACCGCGTTGAACCATTTGCCCGACAGATTGACCGGCGAGCCATGGGTGAGATGGCCGCCGGCGGCGAGGTTGAGGCCGAGGAAGGTGTCGCCGGGCTGCATCAGCGCAAAGAAGACGGCGGTATTGGCCTGGGCGCCCGAATGGGGCTGCACATTGGCGAAATCACAGCCGATCAGCCTCGTCAGCCGCTCGATCGCGAGGCGCTCGGCGACATCGACATGCTCGCAGCCGGCATAATAGCGGCGGCCCGGATAGCCTTCGGCGTATTTGTTGGTCATGACCGAGCCCTGCGCTTCGAGCACGGCGCGGGAGACGATGTTCTCCGAGGCGATCAGCTCGATCTCGTTGCGCTGGCGGCCGAGCTCGCCGCGCACCGCCTCGGCGATGTCGGGATCGGCTTCGGCGAGCGATTTGAGGAAGAAATCCGGCGCCACGGCGAAATGCGCGGAATCGTCGGTCACGGTCATGAAAGCACCCCTCCTGCACCCTGCGGCATGCCCCTGCCCGACGGCGCGGCGCCGATCGCGTTAAGCGCCGCCGCAGGCAGGTCGTTTCGAGCCGAAATCGGCGGGAGCCCCATATCACACCGCGGGCGCCCGCGCCACTGTCGCGCGGCAATGAACAAGCGCTCAGACGAGCCGGCCCGGGCCGTCGTCTTCGGCCTCGTCGGCCCGCGGGGCCGGCGGTTGCCGACGCAGGCGGTTTTCGAGCTTGCGCAAGGCGAGGCGCTCAAGGTCGGCGCGCGGCGCCGTCACCGGCCCGACGATCGCCACTTCGAGCCCGCTCTCGGCATCGACGGCCATCACCTTGACCTGCCGGCCGAGCGGCGCGAATTCGAAAATGACGGTCCGGCGGCCGTCCTGCCAGATATCATCCTCGCGCATCTCTTTGCGCGTCTCCGCCTCGGGGCTGGCAAAGCCGCCGCCCCAACGGAACCGATACTACGACATTTCGGGGAAGCGCCCGAATCCGCGACCGCTCAGCGGCCGCTCAGTTCTGCGCGAGCGGGCCGAGACCGTCGCGGTTGTAGACGTCGTCGCGGAAATTGACGACGCCGTCGGTGCTGGCCCAGGCGGTGATGTAGGTGGTGTAAAGCGGGACCGGCTCGTCCAGCTTGGCGTCGGTGCGCTCGCCCGACGCGATCGTGGCGTCGATCTGCGCCCGCGACCATTCCCTGGTGTCGCGCAACAGCCAGGCGACCAGTTCGCGCACGTTCTGCACGCGCACGCAGCCGGAGGAGAAGAACCGCTCATTGCGGCCGAACAGGCTCTTCGAGGGGGTGTCGTGCAGATAGACCGAATGCGGATTGGGGAAGTTGATCCGCACGGTGCCGAGCGAATTGATCTCGCCCGGATCCTGCTTGAACATGAAATTCACCGCCTCGTCGGTTTCCCAGTCGATCTCCTGGGCCTGCAATTCGTTACCGTGATAGTCGAAGATCCGGATCTTGTTCTTGGCGAGATACTCCGGGTCTTCCTTCATCTTCGGGATCAGATCCTTGCGGATGATTGACTTCGGCACGGTCCAGAACGGATTGAAGTTCAGTTCGTGGATACGGCTGGCGAGAATCGGCGTCTGGCGGTCGACCTTGCCGACGACGGCGGTGTGGCGCGAGGCGACCCGCCCCGCCTCGACCGCCTCGATCTCGGCGGCCGGGATGTTGACCATCACATAGCGGTCGCCGAGGAAGCCGGACATGGAGCGGATGCGGATGAGATTGGTCTCGAGCTGGTGCAGACGCACATCGGCCGGCACGTTGAGCGCGGCCAGCGTGGTGCCGCGCACGACGCCGTCGGGAATGATGCCGTGGCGCTCCTGGAAGCGGCGCACTGCCTCGGCGACATAGGAATCGAAGGTATCGGAAAGCCGCACCCTGGCGTCGAGATCGCCGGTGGCCTGCAGCCGTTCGCGCAGCAGGTAGAGGTTGCGGTGGCGGACGCCGAGCCGCAGCGTGGTCCCGGACGGCACGTTCTTCCAGCCGCCGCGGGCGACGATCGCCGAATATTTCTGGATCGCAACGCCGAGATTCTGGGCGGTATCGGGCGACAGCGTCGGTTCGCTGCCGCGGATCGACTGCGGTCCGCCGGAATCGAATTTCTGCGACCATTCGGAGCGCATCCGCGACTGCAGGAGCGCCTCGATCGGGCTCTCGCCGGCCGCCACGGGAACGGTTTCAAGCACGCCGGCGGCGAGCATGACGGCAAGGACCGGGAGCGCATGGCGCCAGGCGGAACGCCGGGAAGACCGGTTCATTCTGGCTTGCGTTCGCGAATCCACCATTCCCATCCCTTCAGCAGGTCATGCGCCCTGGTCGCAGCGGGCGCCGGCGGGTCGATTACGCCTATCATGCACATAGTTAACAAACAACGACACGGGTTTCCGGCCGGCGCGCATTCACGAATATGTGAATCTTTACCGAAGGGTAGATCTCCCGGAAGCACCCGAAATCCTGTCGACCGGACCGCGATGCCGCCGCACCGCCGAGACACCCGCAACGATATCGGTTTCACCGGATTTTATGGCGAATTCATGTCGCTGCGTGATCAAGTAGTAACGAGTAATACCAGCGGCACTTAATGCTGACTCCCGACGACGTGCCACGCGCAAAGCGCCCTGTTGCTCGTCATTGCGACCCCGGCGGAAGCCGGGGGAAGCAATCCAGGGCGGCTTGCTCAGCCTGGCAACTGTGTTTATT
>JANQEG010000024.1 GCA_028278505.1 Rhodobiaceae bacterium | reverse complement strand
GTGACGCCGCCGCCGATCATCTCGGCGATCGAACCGGTCACCACCACCGCCGGCCGGTCGGGATCGAGCGTGTTGCGGGCGCGTTTCATCGCCTGCTCGGTGCCGTACTGGCCGAGATGGTCTTCGCCGAGCCCGGTCACCACGATCGGCAGTTCGTGCGGCGGCAGCGCGTCGGTGTAGTGCAGCACCGAGGTCACCGGCAGGTTCTCGCACCCGACCGGGCCGTCGATGACGACCTGCAACCCCTTGATCGCCGTGAAGGCGTAGACGGCGCCCCAATAGCCCCCTGCGCGATCATGATCGAGGATCAGCATTTTGCGCCCTCCCCGATGTTTGATGCGGCCGGCAGCGTCGATTGCCAGACGCCGGCGGTGTCGCCGTGGCCGACGCCGTCGAAGAACGCCGCCATCTTCTCGAAGCGCGGCTTGTTGGCGATGGCGGTGTTGATGATCTGCGCCAGCGAGCCGGCGCCGGCGGCGCCCATCAGCGGCCGCGCCGAAATGAGATTGGTGAAATAGAGACCCGGGACCGCCGCTTCCTTGGCCTTCTGCACCACCGGCGTCGTTCCGATCGCCAGATCCGGCGCGAATTCGGCGAAGGCGGCGAGATCCTGTTCCAGCGTGGCACGGAACTGCACATGAACACCGCGCGCACGCAGCCATTCCGCGTCGCCTTCGGCATAAGGGGTGGCGGGACAGGCGGTGCCGACATAGGGCAGGTCGGCGCCGCTTTCGACCAGCAGCCGGGCGACCAGCAACTCCGATCCCTCATAGCCGGACAGCGTGATCCGGCCCTTGATCGGTGCCGCCGCGAGCGCCTCGCGGATCGCCGGCAGCGCGGCGTTGCGGGCGCGATCGATCGATTTCCGCGGCACGTTGCAGAGTTCGCCGATCGCCTTCAGCCACGCATCGGTGCCCTCATAGCCGACCGGGGCGGAGCCGGTGATCGGCCGCCCGGCCTTTTCGAAGGCGCGGATCGAGGCGGTGTAGAAGGGGTGGATGGCGGCAATTGCGACGCAGTCGAGCGCGGTATAGAGTTCGCGCCATTCCCGCACCGGCACGACGGTTCCCGCCGCCAGTCCCATCGGCTCGACAAGCGCGCCGATCACCATCGGGTCGGCCGGGAACATCTCGCCGGTCAGGCTGATCGTGGGACGCGCCTCGACGCCCTCGCGCGGCGCCTGCACCGGGCCGGCCATCGCCTCTTCGGCGGCATAGTCGAGCATCGCGCCGGTCAGAATATCCTTGGCTTCGGCATGGGTCGAAACGCCGAAACCGGGGACGTCGAGGCCGATGATGCGCACGCCGTTAATCGCCTTGGGCAGCAGCCGCAGCGGCACGCCCGAGGCGGTCGGCACGCAGAGATTGACGACGACGACCGCATCGACCTTCGCCGGGTCAGCGGTTTCGTGAACAGCGGCGCGGACGTCCTCGAACAGCTTGCCGGTGACCAGCGTTTCGGAATCGAACGGCACATAGCCGACGCTGCGCCGGGCGCCATAGAAATGCGAGATGAAGGTGAGGCCGTAGACGCAGCATGCCGAGCCGACCAGGATCGTCGCCACCCGCCGCATCCGCAAACCGACGCGCAGCGCGCCGAAAGCCGGGCACATGGATTGCGGCTGATCGTGCGGGCCGTCGGCGGCGGATTCCGTCAGCGGGGTTGCGGCGGCGATCGGCGCCGCCGGCAGGTTCTCCCCGGGGCACGATCGACACGCCGCAGCCGGCCGCTCGGACACGGCGTCCGGCAGTTCGGTCAGCTTGGTTGCGGCGTGGTCGTCCATGTCCTTCTTCACACCGTGTCGTAGACGACTTCAAGCGACGGCTTGTCGAGTTTGGAGGCGGCGCACATGTCCGCCGGCTCGGCCGGCACCATCACGTTTTCGGCGGCGCCGTCCTCCGTATCGAAAAGACCGATCAAATCGTCCTGGGAAAGCGGAATCGGCTGCACCGGCGGCGCATCGCAAAGGTTCCTGGCCAGCGCTTCGAAAGCCGGGCCCCAGGGGCCGTCCGGGTAGCCGATGATCTGGTAGTTGGCGCTCTTGCGGCGGATGTCCTCGTCGTAAGGGAGAGCGGAGAGCACGGGGATGCCGACCGCTTCGGCGAACGCCTGCGCCTCGCCGGTCCCGTCATCCTTGTTGACGAGCATGCCGGCGACGCCGACATTGCCGCCGAGCTTGCGGAAATAGTCCACCGCCGAACAGACATTGTTGGCGACGTAGAGCGACTGCAAGTCGTTGGCGCCGACGACGACGACCTTCTGGCACATGTCGCGGGCGATCGGCAGGCCGAAGCCGCCGCACACCACGTCGCCGAGGAAATCGAGCAGGACATAGTCGAAATCCCAGTCGTGGAAGCCGAGCCGTTCGAGGATTTCGAAGCCGTGAATGATGCCGCGTCCGCCGCAGCCGCGCCCGACCTCGGGTCCGCCCAGTTCCATGGCGAACACGCCGTCGCGCTTGAAGCAGACGTCGCTGATCTCGACCTCGTCGCCGGCCGCCTTCTTCTTCGCCGAGGTCTCCAGGATGGTCGGGCAGGCGCGCCCGCCGAACAGCAGCGAGGTCGTGTCGCTTTTCGGATCGCAGCCGATCAGCAGCACCTTCTTGCCGAGCTGCGCCAGCATGTAGGACAGGTTCGCCAGCGTGAAGCTCTTGCCGATGCCGCCCTTGCCGTAGATGGCGATGATCTGGGTGACCGGCTCGGCCTCAGCGAACGCCGACGGCGCGCCGTCATGCGACGGGCCGGACTGCTCCGGCGCGCTGTCGTCAGGCCTCAATTCGGTCACCACCGTTTCGGTCATGACAGGCTTCTCCAGTCCAGGACCATCTTCAGGCATTCGGGATCGCTGAAGGCGGCCTCATAGGCCTCGGGCGCCTTGGCGGCTTCCATGCGATGGGTAATCAGACCGTCGAGCGAGAGGTCGCCGTTTCGGGTCAACTCGATGACCTTGTTGACATCGTCGGGCGTGAATTCCGCCGCGATCCTGATCTGCGCCTCGCGCATGAACGCGGGCGGGAAGGCGAAGCTCAGCGGCTCGTGATAGAAGCCGGCCAGGGTGACGATGCCGTTGCGCTCCAGATGCGGGATCGCCTTGTCGAGCACGCTCGTGTCGCCGCTCGCATCGACGATGGAGCGGTAGGACGCGGAATTGTCCTCGGACGGGTCGATGACGCGGTATCCGTGATTGCCTTCGCGCCGCACCTTGTTCGTCTCCCACACAAGCGGCGGCGGATGGCCGATTGCGATCGCGATGCGGGCGATCAGGCGCCCCAGAACCCCGTGGCCGATGATCAGTTTCGGCGCGATCGTGCCGCCGACGACGAGGGCGTGATGGGCCGTTGCCGCGAGCGCCAGCAGCACCGCCTTGTCGCCGAATTCCTCGGGCACCCGATAGGTGCGGGCGGCGCAGACGTGAACCCGCGAGGCCGAAGCACCGAACAGCCCGCTGACGCCCTCGTAACAATGGGCGCCGGGCACGAAAACCATGTTCCCGACCTTCCGGTGCGACCCGGCCGGCGCCTCGCTGACGATGCCGACGGCCTCATAGCCGGGCACGAGCGGATACTTCATGCCGGGGAAGGGCGGCATCGATCCTTCGTAGAGCAACCTTTCGGTGCCGGTACTGATTCCGCTCCACAGCACGTCGACGATAACGTCGCTCGGAGACCGCTCAGTGAGGCGCAGTTTGGTAAGCTCAAGTTTACAAGGTTTTTTGAGGACGACTGCCGTTGTGTTCATGGGCTTCCCGTGGACCATGTCGATCTCGCCTCCTAAATGTCATCCTAAATTTACGGCGAAATATGTCAACTATAATTTACATTCTCACGGGCGTCCCGAAACCGCCGTTTTCCACACGATCAGCGTGCTCCTTGGCGGCCTACAGAGTCGAAAAATGTGCTTATAAGTCAATGTTTCTATTGACGTTTTCTGTTTTGATGTTGCGTCGATGACTGATCGCAGAAACTGCGAACGACGCGGGGACCACCACACTAGGGATGTGCGACAATCACGCTCGCGAAAATCGGCTGCCGGGTCTTGTGCTTTTCGATGGTGGAAAACCCGGCCTGCCGCAGCAGGTCGCTCAACTGCGCCGGCGACCGGCAGCGGCCGGACTTCATCGCCAGGAAATAGAAACTAAAATAGGCGGCGGCCCGGCCGGCGCCGCCTTCAGGCCCGCTCATCGCCTCGGCGATAAGCAGTCGCGATTCGCCGGACAGGGCCGCACGCACGTTTTTCAGAAGCGCCAGCACGCGGTCATCGTCGTGATCGCAGACGATCCGGATCAGCGTCACCAGATCGGCACCGGCCGGCAGCGGGTCGGTGAAGAAGTCGCCGCCGTGAATTTCCACCTGGTCCGCCATGCCCGCCCGGGCGAACCGGTCTCGCGCCTGCGGCGCGACCGCGGGCAGGTCGTAGAGCCATAATTGCGCCTGCGGATTGTGCCGGCCGACCGCCTCGAGGAACGCGCCGCTGCCGCCGCCGATGTCGAGAACAATGTTGTGTCGCGTCACCGGATAGGCGTCGAACACCTGCTCGATGACGAAATTCAGGCTGTGCGCCATCAGCCGGGAATAGGAATCGGCTTCGCCCTCGGTGACGTCGTCGCCGGAACTGCCGGCATAGGACCAGAAGGCGGCGGTCTCGGTCACCTCGGTCTCGCCGCGCAACAAGGCCAGCGGGTCGGCCAGATCGCGGTAGAGCATGGCGTGGTGCTCGATCATGTCGGCGATGCCGCGATCCGCTGCGATGACGGCGCCGAAATCGGCCAGCAGCCACGCCCCGGCGCGGCCTTGTCTGATCAGGTCGAGTTCGGCGGCGGCGGTCAGAAGCAGGTCGGCGGCGCGGTCATTAAGGCCGGCGCCGGCGGCGATCTCCGCCGTCGTTCGCGGACCTTGCGCGAGCGAGCGGAAGAGATCGATCTGAACGCAGGCGAACACCACCTGGGCGTGGACGAACCCGGTCGTCAGATCGAAAAGCTCACGGCTTTTCCTATTGGCGATCCGATTGAGAAAGGGAAGCCGCTCCAGCCGCCGCCGAACCTTGGGATTGGCGATCAGCTTGGTGCGCCAGCGATGAAGCCGGTCGCGAAACGAAAGCGCGGCACCATTGGGCGGCTGCGAGGGCGGCGTGGCCGGCTTGCCGACCATCCCCGTCAGGCGGCGACTTGCGCGAGGCCCTTGGGCTGCAGGCGCTTCGCCTCCGACTTGATCAGTTCTTCGAGCGCCGAAGAGCCGGGGCAGGGCGGAATCGCCTCGACCGCCTTATGGACGTGTTCCATCAACAGCCCGATGGCGCCGGCAACGCCCAGTTCGGTCACCGCGCTCGGCCGGTTGTGCGCCTGGTCCTGGCCGCAGGGCTTGCCGATCTCGCTCTCGGTCGCCGCAACGTCGCGCAAATCGTCGGCAACCTGATAGGCATTGCCGAGCGCTTCGCCGACACCGCGCCACGGCGCCGGGTCCTGGCCGGCGGCGATCGCGCCGGCGATGGTCGCGCACGCGAACAGCGACGTCGTCTTCGCCCGGTGGTACTCCTCGAACGCGGTGATCGGCTCGCTCTCATAGGCCTGGCCGGCGATGATGCCGTTCGGCATGCCGGTCGCCTGGGCGAGGATCGAGATCAGCGGTCCGATCTTGTCCGGCTCGACGGCGCATTCCCGGGCGATCGTCTCGAAAGCGAGCACCAGGAGGGCATCGCCGGCCAAGACCGCGATCGGTTCGCCGAAGGCGGCATGAACCGACGGCTTGCCGCGCCGCAAATCCGCATTGTCGAAGCAGGGCAGGTCGTCGTGAACCAGGGAGGCGCAATGGATCAGCTCGATCGCGCTGGCGGCTGCGTCGGGGATGGTCGTCGCCTTGCCGCCGCTGCAGGAATAGGCGACGGCGTGACAGAGCCGCGGGCGCACCCGCGCGCCGCCGGGAAACACCGCGTAGCGCAGCGCGTCACAGAGGATTTTGGGTTTGTTGCCGCCGGCTGCGAAGGACAGCGCGCGTTCCAGCGACTGTTCAATCCGCGTTTGAACATCCATAACCTGTCTCCTCTCCGGCACGCTCGTGTAAATGTCAATTTACATTAACATACAAAAATGTCACTTTAAATTGACATAATGAGAGAAGATGTCAACGTGCGTGACACGAGCAATGATCGGTAGAAGCCGGCGCCGAAAGGACGACGTCGTCGTTGTCGGTGCAGGAATCGGCGGATTGGTCGCAGCGCTCGTGCTCGCCGCTCAGGGCCTCCCGGTCCGCGTCGTCGAGCGGGCCTCGGCGCCGGGCGGCAAGATGCGGACGGTCGACGTCGGCGGCGTGGCGGTCGACTCCGGCCCGACGGTCTTCACCATGAAATGGGTGTTCGACGAGGTTTTCGCCTATGCGGGAACCGAAATCGAGGCCCATGTCGGGCTCCGCCGCGCCGGGCTCATTGCCCGCCATGGCTGGCAGGACGGCTCGCGCCTCGACCTTCACGCAAGCATCGATGACAGCGCCGAGGCGATCGCCGAGTTCGCCGGGCCGCGCGACTCCGACGGCTATCGCCGCTTCTGCGCCGATACGGCCAAGATCTATCGCCTGGTCGAAGACAGCTACATTGCGGCGACGCGGCCGACGCCGGCCCAGCTTGTGGCGCGGGTCAGCCGGCACGGTTTCGGCGCACCATTCGCGCTGAAGCCGTTCTCGTCGATGTGGCGGGCGCTCGGCGACTACTTCACCGATCCGCGGCTGCGCCAGCTCTTCGGCCGCTACGCCACCTATTGCGGCTCGTCGCCGTTCGCCGCGCCGGCCACGCTGATGCTGATATCCCATGTCGAGCAGGACGGCGTCTGGCTGGTCGAGGGCGGCATGCGCAGGCTCGCCGATGCGCTGGCGGAGGTTGCGGCCGGCAACGGCGCGCGCTTCACCTTCGGGCGAAACGTCACCTGCATCCAGAAGGACCGCGACGGGGTGACCGGGGTTCGCCTCGACGATGGCGAGGTCATCGAAGCGTCTGCCGTCATCTTCAACGGCGACGTGACGGCGCTGGCCAAAGGCGTGCTCGGCGTCCTGCCGTCCGGCCTGAAGGCGACGCCGGCGGCGCGGCGGTCGCTGTCCGCCATCACCTGGTCGATGCAGGCGCGGACGAAAGGGTTTCCGCTTACCCGGCACAACGTGTTCTTCTCCAACGACTACCGGAGCGAATTTGCCGAGATTTTCAAGCGCTGGTCTTTGCCGCGCGATCCGACCATCTATATCTGTGCCCAGAAACGCGACGATTTCGGACATCACGACAGCGGCGATCAGGCCGCTATCGATCCGCTTCTATGCCTTATCAACGCGCCGGCGATCGGTGACCGGCATCACTTCAGCGACAGCGAGGCCGAGAAATGCCTGGACGCGATCCGAGACGTGTTGCAGCGATGCGGCCTGCAGATCACCGAAACGATGACGCCGGTCGTGACCACGCCGACGGATTTCGACCAGATGTTCCCGATGACCGGGGGCGCTCTTTACGGTCCGGCTTCCCATGGATGGACGGCATCGTTCCGACGGCCGGGGGCACGGACGGCGATACCGGGTCTTTATATGGCCGGTGGCAGCGTTCACCCCGGTCCGGGGGTGCCGATGGCGGCGCTGTCGGGTCGGATCGCGGCGGAGAGCCTGATTTCGGACCGCGCTTCGATGTCGAGGTCCCGGCCGGCGGCTATCTCTGGTGGTATGTCGACGGTGTAAGCGATTGCGGTCGCTACGGCGTTTCGGTGATCGCCTTCGTCGGCTCCGTGTTTTCGCCCTATTACGCGTTGGCCGGCCGCCGCAGTCCGGAAAACCATGTGGCGATCAACATTGCGCTCTACGGTCCCCACGGCCGTCTCTGGGCGATGACGGAGCGCGGCCGGGGGACGCTCAGCCGCGACCGCGACCGGTTCGAGGTCGGCCCGAGCCGGCTCGAATGGCGCGGCGACCGGCTGCGGATCGGCTTTGACGAAATCGCCGTCCCGCAGCCGCCGCAACAGCTTCTGCCGCGGCGGGTTCGCGGCGTCCTCGACGTCATTCCGGAAATGTCGGCGGGCGCGATCTACAATTTGGACGGCGTGGGGCGGCATCTCTGGTGGCCGATCGCGCCGCGGGCGCGGATCGAGGTCGCGCTTGACCACGACCCGGCGCTTCGATGGCAGGGCCACGGCTATCTCGACAGCAATTGGGGTGCGCGACCGCTGGAACACGATTTCAAGCGCTGGGATTGGGCGCGCGGCAAGGTCGGCGGCGGCGATACGGTCATTCTCTACGATACGATGCGCCGCGATGGTTCGGAAGCGCCGATCGCCCTGCGCATCGATGAGCGCGGCGATCTGCAGGCCTTCGACATGCCCGAGAGACGCGCCCTGCCGCGCGGGCTGTGGGGCGTGAAGCGAACCATCGGCACGTCGCCGGAGTTTCGTCCGCGCCTTCTCCAGGTCCTGGAGGATTCGCCGTTCTATGCGCGCGCGCTGATCGAGACGCAGCTGTTCGGAGAAAAAACCGTCATGATCCACGAGAGCTTCGACGGCGACCGTCTCGCCTCACCGCTCGTCAAGCTGATGCTGCCCTTCCGCATGCCCCGGCGGTTCTGGTGAGGGGGCTCCGGTTTCGGCGCGCTCACGTTCTTTTCGCTTGGCGATGTCGCGTCTGACGCTGAACCATTGCCAGATGAGGAATGCGAAAATGACGCCGAAGCTGAAGATCAATTTGATCAAGGGGAATGTCTGCGACATGATCAGCCCGCGGCAAGCGGATAGAGTTCCCGCTCACGCCGTTCGACGGCTTCCAGAAGCTCTATGAAACGCTCGATACCGCCGGCGGTCGCGGCAGCCGCCGCTGCCGGCGCGGTGTTGACGGACGCCTCGACCAGGAATCGGGCGGCGGCGTGGGTCGGCTCGAACGCCGTCCGCGGTGCCCTTGACGGGGTGAAGACCGCATTGGTCATCATACCGAGCTTACGGTCCTTGCCGACAACGGCGCGCCGGGAGACGCTGTCATAGTCGTGCGCGGCGATTCTGCCGCCGATGGCGCGGTAGATGGATGCCGCCGAGCGGATCGCCGGCCGGCAGGCCCAGGGCAGCGCGTCGATGCCGCGCGCGGCGCGCGCATAATAGCGGTCGGCCTCTTTGAGCAGGCGGGCGACGACGCGGCCGAGCGCCGGCGAATAGCGCGGCCGGGCGATCAACGCGTCGGGGTCGATCCCTGCTTCGACCAACCAGTCGAGCGGCAGGTATATCCGTCCCATGCGGGCGTCCTCGCCGACGTCGCGGGCGATATTGGTGAGCTGCATGGCCAGCCCGAGATCGGCGGCGCGCGACAGGCTCTCATGGTCGCGGCGGTTCATGATCAGCGTCATCATGACGCCGACGGTCGCGGCGACGCGCGCGGAATAGGCGATCACGCCGTCGATGGTGCGGTAGCGGCGTCCGGCCTCGTCCCAGGCAAAGCCTTCGATGAGGGCGTCGGGAATGGCGCGCGGGATGGCGTAGCTTTCAACCACGGTGGCAAAGGCGCGGTCGGCGATGTGGTCGACCGGGGTGCCGCGATAGACCTTGTCGATCCGCTCGGCGAGGCGGGCGGCGCGGCCGCCGTGATTGTCGTCGATCAGATCGTCGGAAAACCGGCAGAACGCGTAAAGCGCGCGCGCCGCCGACCGCGGTTCGGGCGGCAGCAGCAGGCTGGCGGCGTAAAACGATTTCGAGCCTTCCCGGATGATGGCATCGCAGGCCTTGCGATCGGTCGCGTCGAGAAACCGCGCGTCAGTTGTGGGCCAGGTCATGGGCAATAACCTTGTCGAGAATGCGGGCCGATGCGACGACGCCCGGCAGGCCCGCGCCGGGATGGGTTCCGGCGCCGACCATGTAGAGGTTCTTCAGTTCCTCGCTGACATTGTGCGGCCGGAACCAGGCGATCTGCGTCAGCCGCGGCTCCATGCCGAACGCCGCACCCTTCACCGACAGCAGCCGGTGGCGGAAATCGAGCGGCGTGAACAGCTTCGACGTGACGACATGGTCGTCGAGGCCGGGCAGGACGGTGGCGGCGAGCTTTTCGGCGATCCGCGCGCGGTAGCGTTCGGCCTCCACGGTCCAGTCGATGCCGGCATCGAGATTGGGCACCGGCGACAGCACGTAGAACGCATCGCAGCCCTCCGGCGCCACGCTCGGATCGCTGGCCGAGGGCCGGTGCAGATAGAGGCTGAAATCGTCGGCGAGGATCTTGCGGTCGAAGATGTCGGTCAAGAGTTCCCGGTAGCGGGGGCCCATGAGGATGGTGTGGTGGCCGACATCGTCATAGCGGCGGTCGGTGCCGAAATACCAGATGAACAGGCTCATCGAATAGGCGGCGCGGTCGATACGCCTGTCGGTCCAGCGCCGGCGATGCTCGGCCGGAACGAGCTCCCGGTAGGTCCAGGCGCTGTCGGCGTTGGAGACCACGATGTCGGAGGTGATGATCTCGCCGTTTGTCAACCGTACGCCGCCGGCGGCGCCGTCCTTGACCAGGATTTCGTCGACGTCGGCATTGTAGCGCAGCGTATTGCCCTGGCCCTCGATCAGATCGGCCAGGCCTTTGGCGAGCGCGCCGGTCCCGCCCATGACATAGGAAACGCCCCATTGCCGCTCGAGATAGGAGATCAGGCTCAGCACGGCGCTCGCCCGAAGCGGATTTCCGCCGAGGAAGAGCGGGTGGAAGCTGACCGCCATGCGCAGCTTTTCGTTGCGGATGTGCTTGGCCGCGAGCGCGTAGACGGAACGGTCGGCGCGCCGGCGGATCAGGTCGGGCAGCGCCCGGGCCATGGCGGCGAGGTCGCTGAAGGGCTGGTCGACCATGCCGGTGAAACCGGTATCGAAACACGCCTTGGCCTCGGCCATGAAGCGTTCATAGCCGGCGACATCGTCCGGACTGACACGGGCGACCCGACGGCGCATCTCGGCCGGATCGGAGTAGCAGGAGAAGGTGTCGCCATCATCGAACCGCAACGTGTAGAACGGTTCGAGCAGTTTCAGCGTGATGCTGTCGGCCATCTCCTTGCCGCACAGGGACCACAGCTCCTCGAACAGGAACGGCACCGTGACGATGGTCGGGCCGGCGTCAAAGGTGAAGCCGTCCTGACGGAAGACGCTGGCCCGCCCGCCCGGCTGGTCGAGCCGGTCGACGACGGTGACGCGGAACCCCCGCGCACCGAGCCGGATCGCCGCGGCGAGTCCGCCGAAACCGGCGCCGATCACGATCGCATGTGGCCGCTTTCCGCCGGCGCTCGACAGGTCCGGCGGCGAGATGGCATGTGTCATCATAAGTTGACATTAAAAACTGTAAACCTGACTTGCGCAAGCGGAATTGCGCCCTGTAGAGGCCCGGATTCAGCCTTGTTTGCCGGCTTTTGTGTCGCAGTCGCGGATGATTGCGGCAATGTCGCCGGGCTTGACCTCATGCAGCAAATGCCCGCCCTCGGCAAAGCTGACGATGGTTCCGTTCGGCGCCTTTGCGGCGGCCCGCCGCGACACCCCGGCGGAGACGGTGCTGTCATCTTCGGCGACCACGAGGGTGAGCGGAACCTCCAGGCGGCGCAGCCGGGTGGTGACCGGCGCCAGATCCCAGTTGGCCATCATGCCGAGCGCGCCGGCGACATGGGCCGAGGACTGCAACAGGGCGTCGTAGCAGCGCCTGCCGACGGCATCGATCTCAGATCCCGTCGAGGTCAGGAGCACCCCGGTGACGTCGCCGATCCGCGCCCGCGCGGACAACATTTTCGGCACGAACGGGTTCAGGAACATCAGCTTGGCCATCGATGAAAAGACCGGGCTTTCGGAGAATGGCTCGAGCGCCGCGTTGAGGCCGATAATGTGCCGCGGCGCGATCTGATCCGACAGCGCCATATGGATCGGGATGGCGGCGCCGGCGGAATGGCCGGCGACAAGAACCGGGGCGACGGACAGCATCTCCAACAGCGCGGCGAGGCGGTGCGCCATGCCCCACAGCGACAGGCCGCTATCGGCATCCGGGGTGGCGGTGAAGCCGTGGCCGGGCAGGTCCGGCGCGATGACCCGGTAGTCGCGGGCCAGATGCGGCATGAGATCGCGAAAGGAATGGGTCGCCGCGCCGGTGCCGTGCAGCAGCAGGATGGCGGGGGCGTCTTCGGCGCCCATCATCTGGACGTGCCAGCGCATCCCGTCGCAGTCGAGGAAATGGCTGGCGTCGCGATTCGGCCAGTCCTTGCCGTCGGTGTCCCAGTCGAGGCGCCGGTGGTCGAATCCGAACATTTCAGCTTCGCATATAGCCGGAAACGACGGCGGAAACGCTGTGGGCGTCGGCGCGCGGCAGGGCGTGGTAGTCGGCGGCCATCAGCCGCGCCAGCGCCGCGGTCCGCTCGCTCGGGCGGCGGCCGATGTCGATGACGATCGCGGGAACGCCGACGGTGGCGAAGTGTGCCGCGATCGTCTCGGCGTCGCGGGCGGCGGCCTCGCGCCCCGGCGCACCGTCAAGGGCGATATTGGCGCTGCCGTCGGTCATCAGCACGACGAGCGGGCTCTGGCCGTGATGACGGACCGCGTTCGCCAGTTCGAGCGCGCCGACGAGGCCCGAGGCGAGCGGCGTTCCGCCGCCGCCGGGAACCGCGGCCAGCGAGCGCTTGGCCCGGACCAGCGAGCGGGTCGGCGGCAGCAACAAATCGGCGGCGCGGCCGCGAAAGGCGATCAGCGCCACATTATCGCGCCGCACATAGCAGTCAGCGAGCAGGAGCTCGGCCGCGCCCTTGGCCTCGCCGAGCCGGTCGAGCGCCGTCGACCCGGAGGCGTCGACGGTCAGGATCGCCGTCGACTCGGTTTCGTGCTTGAACCGGGTGTAGCGGAAATCGGATTTGCGGATGTCGAGCCGGCCGGGGGTCTTGCGCCCGGATACGGTGCGTTCGCGGCGGCGGATCTGCTGCCACAGCGCCGCGGTCCTGAGCGTCGCCAGCACGGTGATCCGCGCCCCCGGATAGGGCGGCTTGGCGGTGACGCCGACGGGGCGGCCGCGGCGCGCATTGCGGCGCGAGGCGCCAGACTTGCCGACATGGGCGCGCTGGGCGCCGGCGCGGCGCGGCATGGCGCGGGAAATGTCCAGTTCGGCCGGGAGCGCCGCCGCCTTGGCCGCGACCATGAGATCCTGCAGGGTATCCAGATCGAGCGTCTGGTCTTCGTCGCCGGAGCTCTGCGGCTCGGACTCCGGCGGCGGCGGCGCGTCGGTCCTCTCTTCTTCCTCCTCCGGCTGCTCGACCGCCGACAGGGCCGGCAGCACCAGGCGCACGGCGGCACCGGCGTGGACCGGCTCGACCGCGCCGCAACCGTCGATGGCGGCGATCGTCCGGGCGACGCGGGTAAGGAAGATGGCCCGGCGCAGCGACACCTCGCCGGCCTGAAGCGCAATGCCGGCGAGCGCCTGCTCGATCTTGTCGGGGATCGTCACCGCGGCGATCGCGTCCGCTAGCGGCACGCCGTCATCGCGTAAATCCATGTCCCCGGCCTCGCGCCAGCCGACGGTCGACAGGTCGACCGACAAGGCAAGCCGGTCCGACAGCGCGGTCGGCAGCCGCTCGTCGGTATCGATGCCCTCGTCAAGGGCAATGAGGGTGATGCGGGCCGAATCGATCGCCGAGATGCCGTGGCGTTCGATCCGGACGGTTCCGGAATCGAGTGCCGCGCCGACAAGGGCGGCCATGGACGGCGCGGTGCGTTCGGCCATGGCGATGACGACGATGCCGCGATCGGCGCGGGCGAGCAGTCCGGTCTCGACGACGGGTACGCCCTTTTCCAGGGTCGCGGCGATGTCGAGCCCGCCGATCAGGGCGCCTTCGGGAAAGGACGGGGTGATCCGTTTCCACGGCGTCGACGCGGCCAGCAGGCTCTGCAGATAGTCGAGCCAGGCGTCGCGGGCCGGTCCGGCGCGGGCGCGGACGCGAATGCCGCCGAGGCTGGGGCCGGCGGCGGCCAGGACCCGGGCCGCCAGCAGCGCATCCTGCCAGGGCGAGGGGACGTCATCCATTGGCGGCGGCCTTCGTCACCTCGTCGAGCGCCCGGTCGACGCGCACCGTCGAGCCGGCCTCGTCGAGCGGGTCGCGGCGCAGCCGGTGCCGCAGCGCCGACGGTGCGACAGCGGTGATGTCGTCGATGGTGATGTTGGTCCGTCCCATCAAGGCGGCGCGCGCCCTGGCGGCGCGGATCAGGGTCAGTTCGCCGCGCAGGCCGTCAATGCCGAGCGTCAGGCACAGCGTTGCCGAAAATTCCAGCGCCTCGTCCGGCGTCTCCACCGTCTCCAGAAGCCGTTTGGCCTTGCGGATCTTGCCGCGGATGCGGGCGTCGCGGTTTTTCCACGCCGCCATGAAGCCCTCAGGGTCGTGGTCGAAGGCGTCGCGGCGGCGGATGACCTCGATCCGCTCGCCGATGTCGGTGGGCGATTTCACCTCGACCGACAGGCCGAAGCGGTCGAGCAGTTGCGGGCGCAACTCGCCCTCCTCCGGATTGCCGCTGCCGATCAGGATGAAGCGGGCCGGATGGCGCACGCTCAAGCCCTCGCGCTCGACGATGTTGAGCCCGGAGGCGGCGACGTCGAGCAACAGGTCGACCAGATAGTCTTCGAGCAAATTGACTTCGTCTATATAGAGGAAGCCGCGATGGGCCTTGGCCAGCAGGCCGGGCTCGAACGCCTTTTCGCCGCTGATCAGCGCCTTTTCCAGATCGAGTGCGCCGACCACGCGATCATCGGTCGCACCCAGCGGCAGATCGACCACCGGGGTCGGTTGCTTGGCCTTTTTCGGCGGCTTCTTCCCGCCGTCGCTGTTGCAGACGCCGCAGATCGCGACCGGCGCGTCGGGCGGGCAGTTATAGGGGCAGTCGCGCCGGGTTTCGATCGGCGGCAACAGCGCGGCCAGGGCGCGGACCGCGGTCGATTTGGCGGTTCCGCGGTCGCCCAGAACCAGAACGCCGCCCAGCGCCGGCTCCACCGCTGCCATCAGCAGGGCATTCTTCATCTCGTCCTGGCCGACAATCGCGGCGAATGGAAACGCGTGTGTCATCATCTTCTTTGCACCGTCAATCGGCCAATCCCGAGCCGGACCAGAATATGAGATGCCCGAAATTGCAAGCCCGCAGTTTAGGCATGTAAACAAAATTTGACATTTCGGTGTCAACTAATATTTACAAATGACTCAATCCGGGCGAATATGCGTCTCGGGCCGATGCGGAAACGGTTCGCGATCGGCGTACAGATGACGCAATTCGGCCCAACGGATTTTGCTGGAGGCGGAGAACAAACAATGACATCGCGATCGCCGGATGCCGTCAACACGCCGTTCCTCGACAAGGTCACCGACCCGGCCGACCTGCGCAGCATGAGCGTCGACGATCTCTGCGCCCTGGCCGATGAGTTGCGCGAGGACACGATCCGGACCGTTTCCAAGACCGGCGGGCATCTGGGCTCGAGCCTCGGGGTGGTGGAACTCACGGTGGCGATCCATACCGTTTTCGATACGCCGAAAGACAAGCTCATCTGGGATGTGGGTCATCAGTGCTACCCGCACAAGATCCTGACCGGACGCCGCGACCGCATGCACACGCTGCGCCAGGCCGGCGGCCTGTCGGGATTCACCAAGCGCTCGGAGAGCGTCTACGACCCGTTCGGCGCCGGCCATTCCACGACCGCCATCTCCGCCGGCCTCGGCTTTGCGGCGGCGCGCGATCTCGGCGGCGATGAGGGCGATGTCATCTGCGTCGTCGGCGACGGCGCGATGTCGGGCGGCATGGCCTATGAGGCGATGAACAATTCCGGCGCGCTGGACAAACGGCTGTTCGTCATTCTCAACGACAACGACATGTCGATCTCGCCGCCGGTCGGCGCCTTCTCCAAGCATCTGTCGCGGCTTTGCATGCAGCGCCCGGTCCAGGACGCAAAGGCGATCGCCAAGGAAGTGGTGGCCCATTTCCCGCAGCCGCTGCGCGAAGGGGTTGACGCCGCCAAGGACGCGATCAAGGGCCTGATGATCGGCGGAACCTTGTTCGAGCAGCTCGGCTTCTCCTATGTCGGCCCGGTCGACGGCCACGATCTGCCGCATCTGCTCAAGGTGCTCAAGACGGTCCGCGACAGGGCGGACGGGCCGGTGCTGGTGCATGTCCAGACCACCAAGGGCAAGGGCTATCATCCGGCGGAGACCGCGGACGACAAGTGCCACGGCGTGACCCAATTCGATCTCGTCACCGGCAAGCAGTACAAGTCGAACGGCACCGCGCCGAGCTTCACCAAGGTGTTCGCCGAGGCGCTCGTCGACGAGGCGGCGCGCGACGAATCGATCGTCGCGATTACCGCGGCCATGCCGGCGGGAACCGGCCTCGACGCCTTCGCCGAGCGGTTCCCGGAGCGCTGCTTCGATGTCGGGATTGCCGAACAGCACGCGGTCACCTTTGCCGCCGGGCTCGCCGCCGCCGGGCTGAAACCGTTCTGCGCGATCTATTCGACCTTCCTGCAGCGCGGCTACGACCAGGTCGTTCACGACGTGGTCCTGCAGGGCCTGCCGGTCCGCTTCGCGCTCGACCGGGCCGGCCTCGTCGGCGCCGACGGTCCGACCCATGCCGGCGCCTTCGATGTCGGCTATCTGGCCAATCTGCCCGGTATCGTCGTCATGGCGGCGGCCGATGAAGCCGAACTCGCCCACATGGTGGCGACCGCGGCGGCCTATGATGACGGGCCGATCGCGTTCCGCTATCCGCGCGGCGAGGGCACCGGCGTCACGCGGCCGGAGCACGGTCAGCCGCTGACCATCGGCAAGGGACGCATCGTCAAACAGGGGCGCCGGATCGCGCTTCTGTCGCTCGGCACCCGGCTTGGCGAATGCCTGAAGGCGGCCGAGGAGCTGGACGCGCGCGGCCTGTCGACCACCGTCGCCGACGCCCGCTTCGCCAAGCCCCTCGATCATGCCCTCATTACCGACCTCGTGCGCGACCACGATCTGGTGATCACCATCGAGGAAGGCGCGACGGGCGGCTTCGGCGCCCTGGTGCTGCATTACCTCGCCGGCGAGGGTCTGCTCGACGGCGATGTCCGGATCCGGTCGATGACCCTGCCCGATGTCTTCGTCGCGCACGCCTCGATGACGGCGATGTATGAAGCGGCCGGGCTCAATGCCGGAAGTATCGTGGAAACGGCGCTCGGCGCACTCGATGTCGCCGATACTGTCACCCCCGAACGGCGGGAGAACCTCATTGCCCTTGCATAGCGACTTGCGTTGAATCGACGCCTTACGTAGTCCGAAAACCGCGCAATTCCTTGCGATCGAGTCCGCACTGACTGGTCGACGGCCTGAAATGTGTCAAGCAAACTTGACGCTATTTCCGGATCGGATTTTAATAACCGGAAAATCTGATCGGTGGTGCAAGGCGATCGATGCACGGGGAAAACCAATGTCAACTGGGGAAGTCGTTGGTACAAGTGGTTCGAAACGAATTTCGGGGGATCTGGCCGGTCAGCTAGCGGGGCGCCGGCAGGGACACGCGGATGTAGCGGAAGTTCTGGAAAGCGTAGTCGAGCGACAGGTCGTCCCGATGTTGCGGGCCGCCAATCCGGGAAATGGTCAAAAGCATTCTGCGTCCGGCGATCTTGACGGGGACGACGTCCTCGCCTTTCTTGATCTGCTGGTCGACGGCGATCTCACCGACAGCGAAGCATGGCTGCGTGAGCGACACGGCGCCGGCATGTCGCTTGAAGACCTCTACCGCAGGCTGATCTGGCCGGCGGCACGCCTTTCGGGAACCATGTGGCGTGACGACGAAATCGGTTTCGTCGACGTTTCCCTGGTGCTGTCGCGGCTGCAGATCCTCAACGCGAAACTGTCGCGGCTGGAGGAAATCGGCAGCGCCGAACCGGATCGTCCGCGACGGATCGTGCTGGCGCGGGCCCCGGGCGAGCAGCATGCGTTCGGCCTGGTGATGGTTGCACAGTATTTCCGCATTGCCGGCTGGCATGTGGCGGGCGGTGCCGATCTGGAGGCCGGGGCGGCGCTGGCCGACGTCGTCAGCAATGAATCCTATTCCATGGTCGGCCTGTCGGCGGGATCGCGGGTTCGGGCGCTCAGCCTGCAGGAGCCCATCGAGATGGTGCGCCGGCAATCGCTGAACCCGGACATCGAGATCATGGTCGGCGGCGCGGCGTTCGACAACGATCCGGGGCTGTGCACCGAAATCGGCGCCGACATGACGGCGGGTACGGGCACCGAGGCCGTCGAAAGGGCCCAATACCGCATCGGCGCATGAGCGCAGCCGACCGCGCGCGCCCGGCCGAAATTTGGCCCAGTCGCGCGTGTCACCCGACAGCCTGAACGCCGGTCGCAAAGATCGGGAACCGCCGGTTCGATGCCGGAACATCTCTCTTGAACCAGCGAAGCGAAGTGTCCGCCTAACTCGACAAATCCTCCTGTAAACTCCATAGATAGGTCACGTCCGGGTGCCGACATCGCGGCGGGTTCATAATTGATTTCCGTTGCATAACCATATGCACGAGGCAACCGGATGGCGTTGGCGCTGCCGCAACGATCATCTCGGAACGAAAGGGCCGGCCATGGGTCGCAAGCTCACCATCGATGATCACGGCCTCAGCGGCCGGACGGACGCGGCCGGTCAGTTCGTCGAAAAGGGCGTCATCGCCGTCTGGGCGATGGCGATCCGGCCGAAGACGCTGGTGCTCTCGGTGGTGCCGGTCATGGCCGGCAGCTATTGGGCGTGGATTGCCCAGGCCAGCGTGCGGTTCGAGGTGATGCTCCTGGCGCTCGTCGCGGCCGCGGCGATCCAGATCGGCACCAATCTGTGGAACGATCTGAAGGACGGCGTTCGCGGTGACGATACCGCCGAGCGGATCGGCCCGCCGCGCATCGCAGCACTTGGCCTCGCCGCGCCGCGGACGATTCGAAACGCGGCGGCGCTGGCCTTTGCCGCGGCCATTGCCTGCGGCCTGCACCTCGCGCTGATCGGCGGCTGGCCGATCGTGGCGATCGGTATCGCCTCGCTGCTGTGCGGCCTGGCCTATTCGGCCGGCCCGAGACCGATCGCCTACACCCCGCTCGGCGAGCTGTTCGTGCTGGTGTTCTTCGGCATTATCGCGGTTGCCGGGACCTTTTATCTCCACACCGGATCGGTGTCGGCCTCGGCGATCGGTCTGGGCGCGGTTCTCGGACTGCCGGCGGCGGCCGTGCTCTTGGTCAACAACCATCGCGACCGCCGCTCGGACCGCCAGGCCGGCCGCCGGACGCTCGCGATCCTCATCGGGCCGGAATGGACCCGACGGCTTTACGGCAGCGTTCTCCTGCTGTCGGTGGCAGCGGCCACCGCCTTCATGCGACCCGACAGGGTGCTCGACTGGGCGATCCTGCTCGGCCTCACCGGCGCCGCGCTGGCGCTGGCCGACGGGTTCCGCAATCAGGCGATTTCGCCGCGCCTCAACGCCTATCTGGGGCGCACCGGCGGTTTTCAACTGCTGCTGGCCATCGGCATCGCCGTGATGGCGCGATAGTCGGGCGGTCGATCGTCATTGCGAGGCGCCGATAGGCGCCGCGGCAATCCAGTGCGCCGACGTAGCGGCTTGGATAATACCAGCGGCACTTAATGCTGACTCGCGACGACGCGCCACGCGCAAAGCGCCCTGTTGCTCGTCATTGCGACCCCGGCGGAAGCCGGGGGAAGCAATCCAGGGCGGCTTGCTCAGCCTGGCAACTGTGTTTATT
>JANQEG010000021.1 GCA_028278505.1 Rhodobiaceae bacterium | reverse complement strand
GTTGTGAACTGAAAAGATATAAACCAGAGGGCGCGAAAAGGGATGATGCGGCGAACGGCGAATGAACGGAAGACGATCTCGAATGCGGAGCGGATGGAGGCGGCCCCGACGCGCGACCCGGCCGAACCGGCCGCGGCGGAACCGTCCGCCGGCGACAAACAGGAGGCGGAACGCATCTGGGAGCGGGTTCGGGTGCGGCTGCGCAAGGAACTCGGCGACGACGTCTATTCAAGCTGGTTCGCCCATGTCGATCTGGAAAATTGTGACTTTGGCGCTGTCCGCCTGTCGGTGCCGACCCGGTTCCTGAAGTCCTGGATCGAAAGCCATTATCGCGACCGGGTGCTGGCGCTGTGGCGCGAGCACCGGCCCGAAATCCGGGCGGTCGATCTGACGGTGCGCTCGCCGCTGCGCACCAACCGGACGCGCGCCGCAATTCCGGCCCAGGACGGAGCCGCCGAGGCCCCGGCCAAGGTGGTCGTGAACACCGGCAGCGACCGTCTGGCCGGATCGCCGCTCGACCCTAGGCTGACCTTCGACAGCTTCATGGTCGGCCGCTCCAACAAGCTCGCCGAAGCCGCCGCCCGCCAGGTGGCGACCGCCGCGGCGGGCGAGGCCGTCGCCTTCAATCCGCTCTATATCCACGCCTCGGTCGGGCTCGGCAAGTCGCACCTTCTACAGGCGATCGCCTGGATGGCGCGCACCGGCACGCCGACCCGGCGGGTTCTTTATCTCACCGTCGAGCGGTTCATGTCCGGCTTCGTCACCGCCTTCAAGACCCAGTCGGCGCTCGCCTTCAAGGATGCGCTGCGCGACATCGACCTGCTGCTCATCGACGACATGCAGTTCCTCCAGGGCAAGTCGATCCAGCAGGAATTCTGCCATCTTCTCAACGCGCTGATCGACAGCGCCCGGCAGGTGGTGATCGCCTGCGACCGGCCGCCGGCAGAGCTCGAGACCGTCGATGAACGGGTGCGCTCGCGCCTCGGCGGCGGCCTCACCGTCGAGATCGGTGCCATGGAGGTCGATCTGCGCCGCAAGATCCTGGCCAGCCGCGCCGGCCTCGCCCGCCGCCGCTATCCCGGCCTGCTTATCCCCGAGCCGGTGCTCGATCACGTCGCCAAGGTGATCGAGTCCAACGGCCGCGATCTGGAAGGCGCCTTCAACCGGCTGGTGGCGCACAACCAGCTCACCGGCGCGCCGATCACGCTCGACATGGTCGACCGCACGATCCGCGATCTGGTGCGCACGCGCGAACCGCGCCGGGTCAAGATCGAGGACATCCAGCGCGCCGTCGCCAAGCATTTCAACGTGTCCAAGGCCGATCTGCTGTCGAGCCGGCGCACCCGTTCCGTGGTCCGGCCGCGGCAGATCGCCATGTATCTGTCGAAACTCTTGACGCCGCGTTCGCTGCCGGAAATCGGCCGCCGTTTCGGCGGCAGGGATCACACCACGGTGCTGCACGCGGTCCGCAAGATCGAGGGGCTGATGGACAATGACCGCTCGCTCGCCGACGACGTCGCCTTCCTCAGGCGGATGATCGACGACAATGACGAGCATTTCACCTGAGCCCGGTCGCGGCGACCGGGCGTGATGCGATGTCCATGAGGAGCCTGCCGTCCGGGATCACCCGGTCAAGCACACTGTTGTCCGTTTCAATTGGACAAGACCGTCCTAACCCATTGTCGTGATGGTGTTCTTTCGTTTGAAGGGAGGCTTGGACGCGAGGCCAGCCTCCCGTCTCGACGTCACCACCCGACCCCTCCTTTGTCACCACCACCCCCCCCCTCGTCACCACCCGGTTTATCCGGGTGGTCCATTGGCCTATCGGCTTGGCAAACGCATGTGAAGAAATTCAAACGCTTCTGAACACCGAAAGGCCAATGGATTGCCCGCATAAAGCGGGCAATGACGACGGAAAAATATGAGATGGACCACAGAGACCACTTGATCCGGACAGCAGTGGGTTACGCCGAGTGATGACGAATGCGTCGTGTGGCGTGCGCCGCTATCAGACGCCGAGCCACTCGCGTTGCACGGCCTCGTCGGCGCGGATTTCCTCGGCGCTGCCGCTCCAGCGGATCTGGCCCTTGCCGAGCACATAAATGCGGTCGGCGAGCGTCGTCACGAGGTGGAAGTTCTGCTCCACCAGGAGGATCGTCATCCCCGCCGTCTTCAGTTCGCGCAGCCGGTCGCGGATTTCATGGACGATGATCGGCGCCAGCCCTTCCGTCGGCTCGTCGAGGATCAACAGGTCCGGGTTCATCAAAAGCGAACGCGCGATTGCCAGCATCTGCTGTTCGCCGCCCGAAAGCAGCGTGCCGCCGGTGGCGCGCCGTTCCTTGAGCAGCGGAAACATCTCGAAAATGCGCTCCAGCGTCCACGGACCCGGGCGCCGGCCGGCGACCAAATTGAGGTTCTCCGTCACGCTGAGCGAGGGGAAGATGCCGCGCGTCTCCGGCAGATAGGCGATGCCGGTGCGGGCGATCTCGTGCGGCCGCCGATCGCGGATCGAGGCGCCCTTATAGACGATATCGCCGCGCGCTGCCGGCACCAGCCCCATGATCGACTTCAGCGTCGTCGTCTTGCCGGCGCCGTTGCGGCCGATCAGGGCAACGACGCCGCCCGCCTCGACCTCAAGCGAGACGTCGAAGAGCACATGGCTCGGCCCGTAATAGGTGTTGATGGCGTTGACCTGAAGCATCAGTCCAGCCCGCCGCCGAGATAGGTTTCCTGGACGACGTCGGAACTGCGCACCTCCTCCGGCGTCCCGTCGAGCAGCACCTTGCCGTAATTGAGCACGGTGATGCGATCGGCCACTTCGAACACCAGATGCATGTCGTGCTCGATAATGACGACGGCAAGCTCGCGCGGCAGTTCGGTGATCAGATGCATGATCCGGCCGCTCTCCTCAGGGCTCATGCCCGAGGTCGGCTCGTCGAGCAGCAGCACTTTCGGCGCCGTCGCCAGCGCCAGCCCGACCTCGATCTGGCGCTGGATGCCGTAGGAGAGCTCGCGCACCGGCCGCTCGAGCACATCGGCGATGCCGACAATGTCGGCGATTTCCTCGGTCCGCTCGGCGATCGTCGAGAGCCCGGCAAGCGGTCGCCAGAAGCAGCGGCCGCGCCGCTCGTGCACGATCGCCGCCATCGCCAGATTTTGACGAACGGTGAGGCCGGTGAAGAGATTGTTCCGCTGGAAGCTGCGCGACAGGCCGAGCCGGGCGCGGCGGTCCGGCGTCAGATGGGTGATGTCGAGATCATCGAGCACGATGCGCCCGGCGGTCGGCCGCAATTCGCCGGTCAGCAGGTTGAACAGGGTCGTCTTGCCGGCGCCGTTCGGGCCGATGATGGCGTGGCGAATGCCGGTCGGCACCTGCAGCGACACCTGGTTGGTCACCTGCAGCGCGCCGAAGGATTTTTCCAGCGCCTCGACCGACAGCATCACGCCTCCTCCGCCGTTTCCGGCCGCCGCCGCTCGGCGACAAGCTGGCGCAGATAGTCGAGCCAGCCGACGATCCCGTCCTTTCGCGAGACCACGACGATGATCAGGAAGACGCCGAGCCAGAACCCCCAATAATCGGTGTAGCTCGACAGTTCGTGGCGCAGAAGCGTCACGATCGCAGCCCCGATGATCGGCCCGACAAGCGAACCGAGCCCGCCCAGAATGATCATCACCAGCACCTCGCCCGACGTGGTCCAGTGCAGGAGTTGCGGCGTGATGAACTGGGTGTGCTGCGCCGTCAGCGTGCCGGCGAGGCCGGCAATCGCGCCGCTCAGCGCAAACGCCGATATCCTATAGGCGCGGATCGGAAAGCCGAGCGCCCGCATGCGCTGCGGGTTTTCGTGGATGCCGGTGAGCACGCGCCCGTAAGGCGTGCGCAGCAGGTAGGCGAGCACCAGAAAGACACATAGTGTCACGACGATCATCGCCAGCGCGAACACCGACGGATCGGAAAGGTTGACGCCGATCCCGGAAAGGTCGAGCCGCGGCAGTCCGACCAGCCCGTCATCGCCGCCGAGATAGCGGTACTTGAAGAAGAACTCGTAGCCCATCTCGCCGATGGCGAGCGTGATCATGATGAAGAAGATGCCGTGCACGCGGACGACGACCATGGCGACGAGCAGCGCGCAGATTGTGGTCGCCACGATCGCCGCCGCCATGCCGGTTGCCGGGGCGATGCCGAGCTTCACCGTGAACAGGCCGAACATGTAGGCGCCGAAGCCGAACAGCGCGCCATGGCCGAGCGACACCAGCCCGGTATAGCCGGCAACGAGATCGAGGCTCATGGCCAGGATCGCAAAGACGGCGATCTCGGCGATCAGTTCGTAGCCGAAATAGCCGGTGGTCGACCAGTAGCCGACAAGCGCGGCGAAGGTGACGAAGGTGATCAGTTGGCGCAGGCGCTCGGACGTCATCATCGGCTCAGGCCCTGACCGGATAGAGCCCTTCGGGCTTCAGCAAGAGCACGGCGACGAGCAGCGCGTACATGATGATGCCGGCAAAGTTCGGGATCAGCGCGGTGCCGAAAGTCAGCGTCGTGCCGATCAAGAGCGAGCCGACGATCGCGCCCTTGAGGCTGCCGAGGCCGCCGACAACGACGACCACCAGCGTCGGCACCAGGATGCCGACGCCCATGTCCGGCGTTGCCGAAAACGCCGGCAGCGCGATCGCGCCGGCAAGCCCGGCGAGCGCGCAGCCGAGCAGGAAGACGCCGAAAAAGGTGGCCTCGACATTGATGCCCATGCAGCTCGCCGTCTCGCCGTCATCGACGCCGGCGCGCACTTCCGAGCCAAGCCGGGTCCGCTCCAAAAGCACATAGAGCACGGCGTAGGTGATCAGGCCGACGGCAATGATGAACAGCCGGTAGGAGGGGTAGAACTGGCCGAAGACCTCGATCGTTCCGTAAAACGGGATATTGCCGGTAACCCCAAGCTGGTCGGTGCCCCAGATATAGCGGGCGATGTCCATCAGCACGAAGATCAGCCCGAAGGTGACGAGCACCTGGTTCATCGGCCCGGCGGTGCGCATGCGCTCGATCAACAGCTTGTAGAGCACGGCGCCGATGATCATCACGGCGACCGGCGCGCCGAAAAAGGACAGCCAAACCGAACCGGTCGCAGTCGCGATCGAATAGCCGATCATGGCGCCGAGCATATAGAGCGAGCCATGGGCCAGGTTGACGAAGTTCAGGAGGCCGAAAATCACCGTGAGCCCGACCGAAAGCAGAAACAGCAGCATGGAAAGCTGCAGACTGTTGAGAATCTGGACGATCCAGAATCCACCGTCGGTCAGCACGTCGTTTCTCCGTCGAGACGGGGGAGGCCGGGGCGCTGCGGTGCGCGGCAGGTCTGCCGGAATGCGGACCGGCGGCGCGAGGCCCGCGTCGCCGGTCGCATGAGCCGGATACCCAGGCGTCAGTTCATCTGGCAGCCGCTGACCGGATCCTGAACGTTTTCGATCGTGTCGAGCACGGACTGGTGAACCTTGCCGTCCTTGAACTCGTTCTTGATGATGTAAACGTTCTGGATGACGTTATTGGTCGCCGGATCGATCTTCATGGGTCCGCGCGGACCGTTGAAGCTGGCGTTGCGGAGCGCCGTCTTGAAGGCTTCCTTGTCGCCGCCGGAGGCCTTGATCGCCTCGACGATCAGCCGCGCTGCGTCATAGCCTTGCGCGGAGAATTCCGAACCGACCTTGCCATGGGCGGCCTGGTAGGCTTCCTGGAAACGCTTGTTCTCGGGCGTGTCGATATTCGGCGTATAGTGCAGGATCGAGGTGATGCCGTCGGCTGCCTCGCCCTCGACATGCACATAGGCCGCCGAGGTCAGGAAGCCGGAGGCGTAGAGCGGAATATCCTTCTTGATACCGAACTCGTGGTACTGCTTGACGAACTTGATCGCGGCGCCGCCGGCGAAGAAGACGTAGATGGCATCCGGATTGGTCGCCTTGGCCGCGGTCAGATAGGGGCCGTAATCGTCGACGCCCCTCAGCGGCGGATAGGCTTCGCCGACGATCTCGCCGCCGGCGGGCTCGAACGTGCTTTTGAACGCCTCCATCATCTGGTGTCCGGCCGCGTAGTCCGGCGCCATCAGATAGACCTTCTTCTTGCCCTGGTCATAGACCCATTTGCCCATCGGCCGGTTGACCTGGCCGTTGGAGAACGACACGCGGACCACGTAAGGGCTGCAGCGCTCGCCGGTCATCATGTTGTTTCCGGCATTGGCGACGATCAGCGGCACCTTGGCGGCATCGACCGTATCGCGCAAGCCCGCCAGCACGGCAGACGATACGATGCCGGTCATGGCGTCGACCTTGTCCTGGAGGATCATCTTTTTGGCCTTGGCGAGGCTCGATCCCGGATTGGCTTCGGTGTCGTCGCGCACCATGGTCACGGTGTGGTCGCCGAGGTCGTCCTTGAAGTGTTCGAGGCCGAGCTTGAAGCCGTTCTCGATATGCTCGCCGAGCGCCGCATAGACACCTGAGAACGGCAGCAATACGCCGATCTTGAATTCCTCGGCGACGGCCGGGCCGGTCAGCGCGGTCGTCATTGCAACGGCCGCGACAAGCGATCCGATGGGTTTACTCATTTGCATGTTCCTCCCTGGCTTAATCACGGTGGGTTCGTCACTCACCCGTCTCTTCGGCCACCGCCCCGTGTCCATTGCTGGCTGCGGTCCGCCGGTCATCTGCCGCTGCGCGACGCCTTGGGGGCGATTATGCGGCGCCCGCCGGGAAACCGCCAGCCCAATTCCGGGCCTGCGGCTTAGCATCGCTGCTGGTCTAGTGTTTTTCTTCTTCGATAATCCATACACTTAATCGGCAGAAGCGGCAATATATATCTCCTCTGGAGATTTTTCGCCAATTAGAGGAAATATAGGCTATAAAGTGCCGATTGCGGCTGCCGTCAAATCCTGATTGTCGGTTCATTTCCAGATGCCGACCGGGGCAGCGAACGGACGGCCGTATCGCTCCGGCGCGACCGAAAAGGAAAGGGAGAAGCATGCTCAGGGACCAGTTCAATGCGCTCATCGCCGACATCACCGGTGCCATTGCCGGGCGCGCCCTCGACCAATCGCTGGCCGATTTCCTCAACGCGAATTATCCGGGCGACGGCGAGGCCTTCGGCCGGCTGGAGAAAATGTGCCATGACGCGATCGCTGAAGGCTGGATGTGCGCCCATGGCGACGATGACCGCCGCTATGGCCGCGTCATCAAGCCGGGGCCGGACACCCATGACTATAGCTGCGACGTGGTCAAGCTCGTCGATTTGAAGGGGCCGCACCACGTCCACCCGACCGGCGAGATCGGGGCGATCATGCCGATCGACGCGGAGGCGAAATTCGATGGCTGGGGCAGGGGCTGGTACGTCTATCCGGCGGGCAGTGCCCATTGGCCGACGGTGACGGAGGGCGCCTCGCTCATTCTCTACCTGCTGCCGCAGGGCGAGATCGAATTCACCGGGAAATAATCTGAAGGGCATCTTGCCAAGGCGAAAGCCGCGGCAGCAAAATCGGTCCGATAACGCGCCGGGCGGACAGCTTCGAACAAATGCGCGACGGGCAATGAGAGGGAGGATCGGATCCATGGAGTTTCCGCGCAACTACAATGCGGCGGTCGATTTGGTCGACGCCAACATCGCCGCCGGACGCGGCGACAAAGCCGCCTTCATCGATCCGGACCGGACCCTGACCTATGGCGATCTGCTCGCCGAATCGAGCCGTTTCGCCAATTTCCTCAACCGCCTCGGCCTTAATCGTGAGGCCCGGGTGGCGATGATCGTGCTCGACACCGTCGATTTCCCCATCGTCTTCCTCGGCGCCATCCGCGCCGGCATCGTTCCGGTCGCCATCAACACCCTGCTCACCGCCGACTATTACAGATACATGCTGGAGGATTCCCGCGCCGAGGCGCTGGTGGTCTCGGCACCGCTCTATCCGACGGTGGAACCGATCCTCGATGAGATCGCCACCCTGAAGCACGTCATCGTCTCCGGCGGCGAGGCCGAAGGGCGTCTGTCGCTCAGCGCCGAACTGGCGAAGGAATCGCCCGACTTCGCTGCGGTCGACACCATCGCCGACGAGGTCTGCTTCTGGCTTTATTCCTCCGGCTCGACCGGCATGCCCAAGGGCACCCGCCACGTTCATTCGAGCATGATGGTGACGGCGAAATGCTTCGGCCAGAACTTGCTCGGCTTCCGCGAGGACGACGTCGTCTATTCGGCCGCCAAGCTCTTTTTCGCCTACGGCCTCGGCAACGCCCTGTCGATGCCGATGTCGGTCGGCGCCACCGCGATACTTTTGCCGGAACGGCCGACGCCGGCGTCCGTGTTCCGCACGCTGAAGACCCATCAGCCGACCTTCTTCTTCGGCGTGCCGACGCTCTATGCGGCCATGCTCGCCGACCCCAACTGCACGCCCGAAAACGGTTCCGCCAGGCTGCGCCTCTGCGTATCCGCCGGCGAGGCGCTGCCCGAGGAGGTCGGCAACGCCTGGAAGAAGCGGTTCGGCGTCGATATCATCGACGGCGTCGGCTCCACCGAGATGCTGCATATTTTCCTCACCAACCGGCCCGGCGACGTCCGCTACGGCACCTCCGGCAAGCCGCTTGAGGGCTACACCGTCCGTCTCGTCGACGAGCACAACCGGGACGTCGCCGACGGCGAGATCGGCGAACTCCTGGTCAACGGCCTGTCGGCGGCCGACGGCTATTGGAACCAGCGCGAAAAGTCGCGCCGCACGTTTGAGGGCGAATGGACCCGCACCGGCGACAAATATTTCCGCGACGAAGAGGGCTATTTCCATTACTGCGGTCGCACCGACGACATGTTCAAGGTGAGCGGCATCTGGGTGTCGCCGTTCGAGGTGGAATCGGCGCTCGTTACCCACGACGCCGTGCTCGAGGCCGCCGTCGTCCCCCACGCCGACGAGGAGGAATTGCTGAAGCCGAAGGCCTTCGTCGTGCTCAAGCCCGGCGTGAGCGCCGACGGCCTCTACGACGCCCTGAAGGACCACGTCAAGACGGCGGTCGGCCCGTGGAAATATCCGCGCTGGATCGAATTCGTCGACGACCTGCCGAAGACGGCGACCGGCAAGATCCAGCGCTTCAAGCTGCGCGGCTGAATGGCAACTCATTCCGCCTCAGCGACGGAAAACGACCGGTTGCGTATGCTCTTTTAAGCCCTCTCCCCGCCGGGGAGATGCTCCAAGCAAGGGGAAAAGGAAAAGCGTCACCCCCGCGAAGGTGGGGGTCCATTGTGGCGGCAGCGGCAGGCAAATTTTGCAGCGTTCAGTGCGCATGGGATTTCCGATTTCCCAGAGGAATCGAGAAGGGAGAGGGAATTGTCCGCCGTCACGTCATATGCAATGACCCTCGCGGTAACCGGGCGTTAACGCTGCCGGCACCGGAACTTGCCGGAGCGCCTCAAAACCGCCATTGTGGCAGCCGATTCGACGGTCGGGCAAAGTCCACCCGTGAACGCTGTTGCGAGAAAGCGAGATGATTGTGCGATTGGAGTCCCTGCTGCGCCGGATAGGCGCGGCCGCCGCAATAGCCGCTGCACTCACGGCCGTGCCGGTCGCGCCGTCGGCGCTTGCCGAAACGTCGGCGGCCGACGAACTGCTCGCCGCGCTCTACGATTCGGAATATCCGACGACGCTGTCCGGGCTCTATCTCGCCGCCAAGCACGCCGACCGCATCAACGACATCGGCTTTGCCGCGGATTTCTATCTCGAGGCGCTCGCCGCCGATCCCGACGATCCGGTGCTGGTCGAGCAGGCGCTGCCGTCGCTGGTCGCCAGCGGCCGCATCGATGAGGCCATCGCACTTGCCGAACAGCAGCTTGCCGGCGACGGCGAGAGCCGGCTGGCCAATCTGGTGCTCGGCGTCGACAAGCTGCGGTCGCGGGAATATGCCGCCGCCAGCGGCCATTTCACCGATGCCCGCTCGGGCACGATTGCCGGTCTCGTCGCCGATCTGCTCGTCGCCTGGACCCATCAGGGCACCGGCGACACGACGGCGGCGCTGAAGACGATCGACGAGATCGCCGGCCAGGACTGGTACATCTCGTTCACCCAGTTCCACGCCGGCGCCATCGCCGAGGTCGGCGGGCTCGATGACGAATCCCGCAGCCGCTTCAAGGCCGCCTACGAGGCCGACGAAAAGGTGCTGCGGGTGGCCCAGGCCTATGCCGTCGCCGTCGCCCGCACCGGCGATCTCGACGCGGCCATCGCCGTCTACGGTCCGGTGCTCGAACGGGTGCCCGACCATCCGCTGATCCGCCGCGACCTCGCCCGCCTGAAGGCGGGCGTGAAGCTGCCGCCGCTCATTGCCAATCCGCAGGAAGGCGCGGCCCATGTTCTCTACGATCTCGGCTCGGCGATCGGGCGCGACGGCGGCGAGGAATTATCGGCGATCTATCTTCAGCTTGCGCTCCACCTCCATCCGAAATCGGAACTTGCCAACTTCTCGCTTGCCGGGCTGTTCGAACGGCTCGGCCATCATGAGAAGGCGATCGAGGTCTACGGCCAGATCGACGAGACCTCGCCGCTGCGGCGCAATGCCGATATCCAGATCGGCCTCAACCTCGATGCGCTGGAGAATTACGAGGAGGCCGATGCGCGGCTTGCCGCCGTCGTCGATGCCGATCCGGCGGCGCTCGATGCGGTCATCGCCTTCGGCGACATGCTGCGCGGGCGCAAGATGTTCGCCGAAGCCGCCGACACCTATACGCGCGGCGTCGCGACGATCGCGGAACCGGAGCAAAAGCACTGGCAGCTCTTCTATTTCCGCGGCATCTGCTATGAGCGCACCAAGCGCTGGGAACTGGCCGAGGCCGACTTCAAGACCGCGCTGAAGCTGAAGCCCGACCAGCCGCTGGTGCTCAACTATCTCGGCTATTCCTGGGTCGACCAGGGGCTCAACTACGACGAAGCGCTGGGCATGATCGAGAAGGCGGTCGAATTGCGGCCGGACGACGGCTATATCGTCGACAGCCTCGGCTGGGTCTACTACAAGCTCGGCCGCTACGAGGACGCGGTCCGCGAATTGGAGCGGGCGGTGACGCTGCGTCCCGACGACCCGCTGATCAACGACCATCTCGGCGATGCCTATTGGCGCGCCGGACGGCGCCTCGAAGCCCGCTTCCAGTGGACCCATGCCCGCGATCTGAAGCCGGAGCCGCAGGACCTGCCGCGCATCCTCAAGAAGCTTGAGGTCGGCCTCGATGCGGCCGAAGACGAAGCGGCGAAGGTCGGGCAGAACGGCGGCGGCGACTCCGGATCGGATGCCCAATAACGATTCCATCGGCAGCGTCGCGGATGCCGGCACGATCCGCGAATTCGCGCCGGCAAAGCTGAACCTTGCCCTGCACGTCACCGGCCGCCGGCTCGATGGCTATCACCTTCTGGACAGCCTCGTCGTCTTCGCCGATATCGGCGATGAGGTGACGGCAAATGCCGATGCCGAATTGGCGCTTCGGCGCAGCGGCCCGTTCGCCGACGGCATCGGCACGCCCGACAATGACCTCGTTCTGCGTGCCGCCGCCCGGCTTCGGACGGAACTCAGTGCGCGCGGCGTGAATGTCGCCGGCGCCGCCCTGCACCTGCAGAAAAATCTGCCGGTCGCCTCGGGCCTCGGCGGCGGATCGGCCGATGCGGCGGCGGCCCTGCGTGCGCTTCGGCGCCTTTGGCTGGCGCAAATGCCGGCGGAGGCTGCCGAAACCCTGCTTGCCGAAATCGCCATCGGGCTCGGCGCCGACGTGCCGATGTGCGTGGCCTCGCGGCCGGCGCACGTCTCCGGCATCGGCGAGCGGATCGCCGTCTATGACGGCCTGCCCGACGACCTCGACATTGTCCTCGTCAATCCCGGCGTGGCGGTGTCGACGCCGGCGGTTTTCAAGGCGCTTGAGCGGCGGGAGAACCCGCCGCTGCCACCGCTGCCGGACCGTTTCGGTGAAATTGCCGCGCTCGTCGACTGGCTGGAGCAAAGCCGCAACGATTTGGAGGCGCCGGCGATCGGCCTGGCGCCGGAGATCGGCGAAGCATTGACCTTTATCCGGTCCGTCGGCGACTGCCTGCTGGCGCGCATGTCCGGGTCCGGGGCGACCTGTTTCGGTGTTTTTGCCAATGCGGAGGCCGCCGCGGCAGCGGCTGCGGCGATCGCCGCGGCGCGGCCCGACTGGTGGGTTATTGCGGCGCGCGCTCAGCCGCCGGCGTCTCGCGGGCAAACAGCCAGCCTATGAATGCTGCCGCAAGCAGCGCGCCGATCAGTTCCGCGGCGATGAAGCCCGGCGCATCGAGCGGGCGGATGCCGGAAAACGTGTCGGTGAAGGCGCGGGCGACCGTCACCGCCGGATTGGCGAACGAGGTCGAGGCGGTGAACCAGTAGGCGGCGGTGATGTAGAGGCCGACGACGGCGGCGACCGCCTCGCGCCGGACCTGAATCGTGATGAAGATCGCCGCGACCAGGCCGAAAGTGGCGACGATTTCGGCGAGCCATTGCGCCATGCCGGTGCGCACATGCGAGGAGAACTGCACGACCGCCTGGTCGAACATCAGATGGGCGACGAACGTCCCGGCGACGCCGCCGGCGATCTGCGCCGCCACATAGGCGAGCGCCATGCCGCGGGCAATTTCCCGCCGGACAGCGAAGGCGAGCGTCACCGCCGGATTGAAATGCGCGCCTGAGATCGGCCCGAACATGGTGATCAGCACGAACAGGATCGCCCCGGTCGGTATGGTGTTGCCGAGCAGGGCGAGCGCCACATTGCCGCCGGCCAGCGTCTCCGCCATGATGCCGGAGCCGACGACGGTCGCCACCAGAAATCCCGTACCAAGCGCCTCGGCGGCGAGCCGCCGCGACGGCGTCAAGCCGCGTCTCCGGCATCGGTCGCTGGGTCGCTGCCGATGGTGTTGAGCTTTTTCTGCAGGCTCAGCCGGTCGAGGCTGGCGATCGGCAGATTGACGAAAATCGATATCCGGTTGGTCATCATTCGATAGGCATCGGCGAACGCGATCCGTCGTTCCGCCTCGGTGCCCTCGGCCGCCGCCGGATCGGGAATGCCCCAATGGGCCGCCATCGGCTGGCCCGGCCAGACCGGACAGGATTCAGCGGCCGCATTATCACAGACGGTGAAGACGAAATGCATTTCCGGCGCGTCGGCGCCGGAAAACGCGTCCCAGCTCTTGGAGCGCAAATGCTCGGTCTTGTGGTTCATCTTCTGCAGAAGGTCGATCGCCATCGGGTGCGGTTCGCCCTTCGGCTGGCTGCCGGCGGAAAACGCGCGGAACCTGCCGATGCCTTCGCGCTCCAGAATGGCTTCGGCCAGGATCGAGCGGGCCGAGTTTCCGGTGCACAGGAAGAGCACGTTGTAGACGTTGTCGTTCACGGGGGTCGCGGTCCTTCAGCTTTGACAGACAATTTCATCGACGAGCGAGGCGCAGATTTCCGGGCGGCCATTGCAGCAATCCTGCATCAGGAAGGACAGGAGGCCGCGCATGCCGTCGAGATCGGCGAAATAGCGGATCGACCGGCCCTGGCGCTCGGGCCGCACCAGCCCGGCCCGCGCCAGAATGCCGAGATGGGTCGAGAGCGTATTGGCGAAGACGCCGAGCCGGGCGGAGATTTCCCCGGCCGCAGCACCCTCCGGCCCGGCCTTGACCAGCAGCCGGAAGACCTCGAGCCGGGTTTCCTGGGACAGCGCGCTGAGCGCATCGAGGGCTTCGATCTTATCCATATTTCGAGAATAGCCGAATTATCGAAATGAGGCAAGGCGAGGGGGAGGGGAGGAGCGGCGAGAAGGAGGGGCAGAGGAAGGCGGAAGGGGAGGCAGGGACAGAGGGAGCCGAGTGTGGCGGGAGAGAGCGGTTTATAGGGCAAGGACTGGTGAGTCGAGAGACCTCCACGCGCGCGTCATTCCCGCGAAGAGCCTGTCCCGGCGCAAGCGCTATCGTGTTCAGCCGGATACGGCCACAACATCGATCGATCGTTCAATGCGTCGAAATTCAGGAAATGTCTCTGTTCGAACGTCGCCGAAATGATGCGATGGTTGGTTCGCGCAACCCTGCCGTTGTCCACTTTTCCCGCGAAAGCGGGAATCCAATTACCCCCTCGATACGCTATGTCCTCGGCCATTGTGAATTGAAGAGTCGACTGACAAAACAAGCGTCAACAATATCGGATTGGCCAATGGACACCCGCCTTCGCGGGTGAGGTGCCAAGAGGCTCTCCTTGCGCACAGATTATTTGCGCCCAGAGCGGCGCAAATCGGCAAGAAGCGTGAATCTCATAGCGCGCAGGCGGGGACGGGAATCCAGAATGGCCTTTCTGCAAACAAAATTGCCTGCCGCCATCGACACAATGGACCCCCACATGCGTGGGGGTGACGTCGAAACGAGAGGCGAAACCCCAAGTCCAGGCGGCCCTTCAGTCGCAAAACGCCATCACTAAAACGGCGAGTGGCAACCTTGGCCAACCAAACCCGACAGCAGCGCGGCACACCGCGCCCTCTACCCCACCCGCCGCCGCATCAAAGTCGCGGTCTCGGGGCAGATGCCCTGAAACTGGTCGCTGTCCTGGATCGTGGCCGGGGCGTCGGCCCGGTCGATCTCGTCAAAGCCGAGGCGGGCGAAATAGGGGCCAGCGGTTTCGGTCAACAGCCACAGCGTCTCCGCGTCCTGTGACGCGGCCGCCTCGGCAAGCGCTGCGACGACAACGGCGCCGTGGCCGCGGCCGCGGAATTCCGGCAGGATGACGATCGACCGCAAGAGGATGTCGGCGCCGTCGCCTTCAAGGCCGCCGAAACCGATGAGCCCGCCATCGGCGCCGCGAAAGCTGAAGAAGCGGCGGCCGGGCCGCTCGAGATCGGCGGTGACGAGCTTTTCCGCGGCAAGTGCGGCGATGAACAGGTCGCGCTCATCCCGGCCGAGCGGCGCGCGCGATAATTCTTGTGAAGCCGATGGCGACATAAGCCCTTTCCCGGCCGCGGCTTTTCCTGCAGGGCGCCGGTCGCATCGACCGTTTGCGCGAAGTCAGGCGCCGCTGCAGGGCAGAGCATAACGCTCAAGCCGGCGCATCGGCAAATGCCGGCGCGCCGAAGCCGACCCTATCGGGATCGCTCAGTTGACCCGGCGAATGCAGAAATCGACGACGTCGAGCAGCGCCCGCTTCTGTGCCGATTCCGGAAACGGCGCCAGCGCGTCGCGGGCGATCGCGCCGTAATGGCGGGCCCGTTCGATCGTGTCCTCGATCGCCCGGTGGCGCTTGATCAGTTCCATGGCGTGGTCGAGATCCGCCTCGATGAATTCCTCGCTCTGCAGCGTCCGCTGCCAGAACGCCCGGTCCTCGTCGGTGCCGCGGCGATAGGACAGCACCACCGGCAGCGTGATCTTGCCCTCGCGGAAATCGTCGCCGACATTCTTGCCGAGATCGGCCTTGCTGCCGCCATAGTCGAGCGCGTCGTCGACGAGTTGGAAGGCGACGCCGAGATTGGCGCCGTAGGAGCGGAAGGCGGCGCATTCGTCCCGGGACCGGCCGACCAGCGTCGGCCCGACCTCGGCGGCTGCCGCAAACAGCGCCGCCGTCTTGGCGCGGATCACGGCAAGGTACTCGTCTTCCGTCGTCGCCGTGTTCTGGGTCGCCGCAAGCTGCATGACCTCGCCCTCGGCGATCACCGCGGCGGCGTCCGAGAGGATCGCCAGGCACGTCATCGAGCCGACCTCGACCATCATCTTGAACGCCTGGCCGAGCAGGAAGTCGCCGACCAGCACGCTCGCCTCATTGCCCCAAAGGAGCCGCGCCGCCAGCTTGCCGCGCCGCAGATCGCTCTCATCGACCACGTCGTCGTGCAGCAGCGTTGCGGTGTGCATGAACTCCACGCTCGCCGCCAGCTTGATGTGGCCCTCGCCGGCATAGCCGAACATCTGCGCCGCGGCGAGCGTCAGCATCGGCCTCAGCCGCTTGCCGCCCGACGTGATCAGGTGATTGGCGACTTCCGGGATCATCTGCACATCCGAGCCGGTGCGGCTCAGGACGGTCTGGTTGACCCGCTCCATGTCGCTGGCAACCAGGGCGACGAGCGCGTCGATGCCCTTGTCCCCGGCCTTGTCTTCTAACGGTATGACGACTCCCAAACCCCGATCTCCTGTCCCTGGCCATTCCATCTCAACGAGGATAGGTTGGCGCAAATGCCGCGGCAAGTGCACCTCGCCATCACGAAGGCGCGGCTCAATTCCCGGTCAGCGCGGTCGACGAGATGGAAGAGCTTCTGAAAACCAACGATCCGGTGCTGCTTTCCTTCGTCGAGGCGCTGCTTGCGGAGGCCGGTATCGACCATTTTGTCGCCGATCGCAATATGAGCATCATGGAAGGTTCGATCGGCATATTGCCGCGCCGCGTCCTGGTCCCGCGCGAAAGCGCGGCGGCCGCGCGCGCGCTCCTGCGTGACGCCGAAATCGATATCCCATGAGCGGCGGGGCGGCCGAAAGCGAAAGCCTAGAGCGTCGGGCGGCAAGGTTGACCCATTCTGACGGAGCAGATTTGTGACAAGGTCAAGCAAAGACGCGAAGGGCGGGCTGGTGGCCCGGTCGAGCGGCTTTGCGCCGGAATTGGCGCAAATCTGCCCGTCCCCGCGATCCGGAATGTTTTCCGGTTCGCTTTCCAAGGGAAACAAGCAAATCGGATATATCCGATTTGCGGGGGTTTCCGATTGGCGGGCATCCACCGTCGATCCGCTCTTGCCCGAT
>JANQEG010000126.1 GCA_028278505.1 Rhodobiaceae bacterium | reverse complement strand
CCAGCTATTAAGCGCCAACAAGACCACTTCTAGTGGTCCAAGCGAAGCGTTACAAACCTCCGCCTCTGGCGGAGGTCAATGATTTGGCCCGTCGACTTGCCAACGTATTGGTAAAGGAATTCAAGCGCTTCTGGGTATCCGACCGCCGTTGGATTGCCCGCTTGGGAGCGGGCCATGACGACGGAGGTGGGGTGGATGCCATCGCAAGAGCCGCTAGACTGGATAGCTCTGCGCTTAAACGGTGATCCATGGCTCGCCTCGAACGTGCCGGATTGCCTATTTGCCTTCCAACCCGCACCTTCCCCGCGCAAGCGGGGAACCATTGGCATGGGCGACAAATTCCTGGCCCGGTTAAAAAATTCGAGACATCGTCCAGATCGCAACCGACATACCGTGTCGAGCCGGGCAATGGGTTCCCGCTTCCGCGGGAACGGTGGGTGGTGGGAGCGTTTGCGTGCAGGACGCGGCCCCGCCCTCGGCGTCATTGCCGGGCTTGTCCCGGCAATCCAAACTGGTTTTGTTTTCAAGCTGTTAGGTTCTATGGATCAGCGGGACAAGCCCGGTGATGACAGGAGAGAACGACGGCGAAACGGGGCGCGCGAGCCGCAACCAGTAATGGACAAGCACTCAAAAAAGACAGTCCGTTAACCACAAAGTCGATAATCGCGATCCCATTGCAGCTCAACCGGCGCGGTTGAATAAATCTGAATGAATAGGTGAGAATATTCTACGCCTGATTGAATTCTGGCAATGCGGGCGAGAGAAATTGCGCAGGAAAATTCGGACACGACGGGACATCGCGATCCAGACCGCTCTGGTTACGGGGCTTTCGGTCCTCGCCTCCGTCGTCGTCACGGTCATCGTGACAACGATGCTGGGTACGGTTTCTATCGCCATTGCCCTTATTCCGGCGATTCTGGTGCCGTTGATGGTTGCGCCGCCGATCACCTACAGGATGAGCGTGCTGCATCATCGTCTCTATTTGCAGAAAAAACTTGTCGAGCGCATGGCGGCCGAAGACTCGCTGACCGGTCTCGCCAATCGACGGGCATTCTTCACACAGGCGCGGTACGAATTCCTGCTGGCCCGCCGGCACCGGCAGCGAACGTCGATCATCATGTGCGATATCGATCACTTCAAACGGATCAACGACAAGTACGGCCACACGGCGGGTGATCGCGTGATTGTCGAGGTGGCAAAGGCGATCCGGGAAGAGATTCGCGAAAGCGACATCGCCGCCAGAATCGGTGGCGAGGAATATGTGATCTTCCTCTATGACGCCGGCGCGGCCGACGCGACACGTATCGCCGAGAGGATACGCGCCCGCATTGCCGGGGAAGATTTCGGGCGCATCGGGGTTCCCGATCAGGTCACCGTGAGTTTCGGCGTCGCCGAAAGCCCGTTCGCCGCGTCCGTCAAGGCGTTGATGGACCTCGCCGATGCCAAGCTCTTTGAAGCCAAGGACAATGGCCGAAATCGGGTCGAGACGAGCGCAGCGACCGTATCGGGCGAACCCTCGGCACAGATCGCCTGAGGCCCGCATTGGCGCCGGTGCCCTCGACTTCGGCAAAGCCTGATCCTGCTTGCCTGTCGAGGGGCACAAAGTAGACGAACGGGAAATTATCGCCACCCGGCACCGCCGATCCTCCTGTAGGATTTCCCGGTCATGAATGCCGTATTGCCGCAACGCTTCGCCGATTGGTTCGCTTCGCGCGGCTGGGCGCCGCGGGATCACCAGATCGCGCTTGTCGAAAAGGCGCGCGCCGGCCGCTCCGTGCTGCTGATTGCCCCGACCGGGGCCGGCAAGACGCTCGCCGGTTTCCTGCCGAGCCTGATCGACCTCGCGGAGGCCGGGACGGTTCGGCGGCGCCTGAGTGAACGTACATCACCGCTGCACACCCTCTATGTCTCGCCCCTGAAGGCGCTTGCCGTCGATGTCGCCCGCAATCTGGAAGCGCCGGTCGCCGAGATCGGCCTCGACATCCGCATCGAGACGCGCACCGGGGACACGCCGTCCTCGCGCCGCAGCCGCCAGCGCTACGACCCGCCGCACATATTGATGACGACGCCCGAGCAGGTGGCGCTGATGATCTCGCACCGCGAGGCGCCGGCGCTCTTTGCCGGGCTCAAACGCGTGGTGCTCGACGAACTGCATGCGCTGGTCACCTCCAAGCGCGGCGAATTGCTGGCGCTCGGCCTGGCGCGGCTCAGGACAATCGCGCCGCAAATGTCCGCGGTCGGCCTGTCGGCGACGGTCGCCGACCCGCCGGGCCTCGCCGAATACCTCGTCGCCCAGGACGGCACGCGACCGCGCCGCGCCGACCTCGTCATCGCCGAGGGCGGCGCGGCACCGGACATCTCGATCCTGGAGACGGCGGAGCGGGTGCCCTGGGCCGGCCATTCGGCGCGCTATGCCCTTCAGGACGTCTACGAAGAGATCAAGGCCCATCAAACGACGCTCGTCTTCGTCAACACCCGGTCGCAGGCCGAGCTCGTGTTCCAGGAACTCTGGCGGCTCAACGAGGACGGTCTTGAGATCGCCCTTCATCACGGCTCGCTCGATGTCGGCCAGCGGCGCAAGGTCGAGGCGGCGATGGTGGCGGGCCGGCTGCGCGCCGTCGTCTGCACCTCGACGCTCGATCTCGGCATCGACTGGGGCGATGTCGACCTCGTCGTCAATATCGGCGCGCCGAAAGGCGCGAGCCGGCTGGCGCAGCGAATCGGCCGCGCCAATCACCGCCTTGACACGCCGTCCAAGGCGATCCTGGTGCCGGCCAACCGCTTCGAGGTGGTCGAGTGCCACGCCGCGCTGACCGCGGCTGCCGAGGGCGCCCAGGACACTCAGACGCCGCGCCGCGGCGGCCTCGACGTGCTCGCCCAGCACGTGCTCGGCACCGCCTGTGCCGGCCCCTTCGATGCCGACGCCTTCCATACGGAAGTGATTTCCGCCGCGCCCTACCGGGAATTGTCGCGCGGCGATTTCGACAAGGTCGTCGAGTTCGTCGCCACCGGCGGCTATGCGCTCCGCGCCTATGAGCGCTATGCGCGGCTGAAGCAGATGGCCGACGGCCGCTTTCGCCTCGCCCATCCGCGGCTTGCCCAGCAATACCGCCTCAATGTCGGCACCATCGTCGAGGCGCCGATGCTGAAGGTGCGCCTTGTGCGGGCGCGCGGCGAGAACCGCGGCCGCAGCGGGCCGATCGGCCGCGGCGGGCGCCTGCTCGGCGAGATCGAGGAATGGTTCGTCGAGCAGATGACCGCCGGCGACACCTTCCTCTTCGGTGGCGAGATATTGCGCTTCGAACTGATCCGGGAAACCGAGGTCTACGTCTCGCGCGCCCATGACGAGGCGCCGAAGATCCCGTCCTTTCAGGGTGGCAAGTTCCCGCTCTCCACCTATCTGGCCGACCGGGTCCGCGCCATCCTCTCCGAGCCCGAGGCCTGGGTGGCGCTGCCGGGCCAGGTCCGCGAATGGCTGGCGATCCAGCGCCGCGCCTCGCTGCTGCCGGGCCGGCGCTCGCTGCTGGTCGAGACCTTTCCGCGCGCCGACAAGCACTATTTGGTCTGCTACCCGTTCGAGGGGCGGCTCGCCCACCAGACGCTGGGCATGCTGCTGACCAGGCGGCTGGAGCGCGCCCGCGCCCGGCCGCTCGGCTTCGTCGCCAACGAGTACGCGCTGTCGATCTGGTCGCTCGGCGATCTCTCGGCGATGATCCGGCTCGGCCGCCTCGACCTCGATGCGCTCTTTGCCGAGGACATGCTCGGCGATGATCTGGAGGCGTGGCTCTTGGAATCCAATCTGATGAAGCGGTCGTTCCGCAATTGCGCCATCATCGCCGGGCTGATCGAGCGCCGCCATCCCGGCAAGGAGAAGACCGGGCGCCAGCTTTCCGTCTCCTCCGACCTCATCTACGACGTGCTGCGCGGCCACGAGCCGGACCACATCCTGCTCAGCGCCACCTATGACGATGCCGCCGCCGGCCTCCTCGACATCGCCCGGCTCGGCGAAATGCTCTCCCGCATCGACGGTCGAATCGTGCACAATGCCCTCGACCAGGTGTCGCCGCTCGCGGTTCCCGTCATGCTGGAGATCGGCATTGTCCCGATACGCGGCGAGGCCGAGGATGTGATGCTGCGCGATGCCGCCGACGATCTGATCCGCGAGGCGATGCGAAATGGCGAGCCGGCCGCTCCCCGCCGATAACCACCACACGGCGATTTTCATTGCCGGCGAGCCGGTGGTGTTCGATCCGGCCGGCGCGCTGTGGTGGCCGCGGGCCGCCGTGCTGGTCGTCGCCGATCTGCACCTGGAAAAGGGCTCGAGCCTGGCCGGCCGCGGCCATTTGCTGCCGCCCTATGACAGCGCCGCGACGCTCGCCGCCCTGTCGGCGCTGATCGACCGCTACCGGCCGGCGCGCGTCGTCGCACTCGGCGACAGCTTTCACGATTGCGGCGGGCCGGAGCGGCTGTCCGAACCCGATCGCGACTGCCTCAATCGGCTTTCGGGGCGCTGCGACTGGATCTGGATCGCCGGCAATCACGATCCCGAAATCGGCGACTATGTCGGCGGGTCGCAGATTGCCGAGCTTGCCCTCTCGCCCTTCGTCTTCCGCCACGCGCCGGAGCCGGGCGAAGCGCCGGGTGAGGTCGCCGGACATCTGCACCCGGCCGCCAAGCTTGCCGGCCGCGGCCGCAATCTGCGCCGGCGCTGCTTCGCCACCGACGGGGCCCGGGTGATCATGCCCGCCTTCGGCGCCTATACGGGCGGGCTCAACGTGCTCGATCCCGCCTTTGACGGCCTGTTCGGCCGCGATTTCCACGTCTGGATGATCGGCGCCGACGCGGTCCACCCGGTGGCGCGGGCACGGTTGCGGCCGGACTGAGGGCGGCATGATCCTCTACCGGAACCGGCCGTAATCGATGTCTTCGTTTTTGCCGATGCGGTTGTCGACCGGCGCCATCGGATATTTGAGCCCGGTCGCGCAATTGAAGAGGATCGCGGTCTCGTCGCGGTCGATGAGGCCGTCGGCCAGCGCCCGCGTGTAGACGGCGGCCGTGGCCGCGGCCTCCGGGCAGAGCAGCAGCCCGTCCTCGGCGGCGATCCGGTCGCGCGCCGCGATGATCTCATCGTCCGAAACCGCCATGGCGAAGCCGCCGGATTCGCGCACCGCCCGGATGATCAGGAAATCGCCGACCGCGATCGGCACGCGGATGCCGGCCGCCACCGTGCGCGCGTCCTCCCACAGCGGCGCATGCTCCTCGCCCGCCGCCCAGGCCCTGACGATCGGCGCGCAGCCCTCCGCCTGCACCGCGACCATGCGCGGCAGCCGGCCCGAAATCCAGCCGAGTCCCTGCAGTTCCTGAAACGCCTTCCACATGCCGATCAGCCCGGTGCCGCCGCCGGTCGGGTAGAGGATCACGTCGGGAAGCGTCCAGCCCATCTGCTCGGCAAGCTCCAGCCCCATCGTCTTCTTGCCCTCGATGCGATAGGGCTCCTTCAAAGTCGACAGGTCGAACCAGCCGGCCGCCTCCTTGCCCGCGCCGACGATTTTGCCGCACTCATTGATGAGCCCGTCGACGAGCCAGGTGTCGGCGCCCTGCTGGCGGATTTCGCGGATGTTGATGTCGGGCGTGTCGGCCGGGCAGAACACGGTCGCCCGCATTCCGGCGCGGCGGGCATAAGCCGCCATCGCCGCGCCGGCATTACCGTTGGTCGGGATCGCCAGATGGTCGAGGCCGAACTCCTTGGCCATGGACACGGCGAGGCAGAGCCCGCGCGCCTTGAACGAGCCGGTCGGCAGCCGCCCCTCATCCTTGACGATCGCACGGCCGGGCACCGCGCCGAGCCCGGCGGCGGACCGCTCAAGCGCAATCAGCGGCGTCATCACCTCGCCGAGCGAGATCCGGTTTTCCGCCCTGGTCACCGGCAGCATCGCCGCGTAGCGCCAGAAGCCGGGCGCATCGGAGGCGGCGATTTCGGCCTTCGACAGGCTTGCGGCCATTCGCTCCAAATCGTAGCGGACGAGAAGCGGCCGCCCAGCCTCGGAGAGACCGTGGACCCGGCCCGCTTCGTATCGCTTGCCTGTGATCGAGCATTGCAAATGCGAGACGAAGGTTTCGGTCATCTCTGCCTCGGGTGGGATCAGGATAAGGGTGCCGGCTGATCATAGCGAAAAGCCCGATGGCACACACCACGACACAATTGTCCTCACCATGCCGGAGGTGCGGAACACGACGGCGAAATCGACCCCCTCACCCTGGCCCTCTCCCCGCCGGGGAGAGGGAACGAAAACCGCAACGCATTGAAAAGCCTCACCTCTCCCCTCTGGGGAGAGGTCGGCGCGCAAGCGCCGGGTGAGGGGATCGGGCGTTTACGGGCTTTCTCTTATTGACCGTTCATCGAGGCGGTAATGACCATGGTCGCAAAAGCGTCGCAGTGTGCGGTCCGATCCTCGCCGGCGAAATTTCCAATGAAATTCAGAGAATGAGGTGGAGCGGGTGATCGGGATCGAACCGACGACATTCAGCTTGGGAAGCTGACGTTCTGCCACTGAACTACACCCGCGCCGGTGCCCCTCAAGGCGAAGCGCGTGTCGGGGCGAAGGCGCTACTTTGCGCCGTCGGTGAGGATAGGGCAAGCGCAGATTGCGGGCAATTGTTGCGGTTGGCGCGACGTCAATAGCCGCGTTTACGGTCGACCACATGATCGAGCGGCCGCCCGGCCTCGAACGCTGCGATCCCGGCCGCGATCCGCGCCGCAAGCGCCTTGGGATTGCTCACGGCAGCGTTGTGAGGCGTGATCGTCACTTTTGCGTGGTCCCAGAACGGGCTCGCCTCCGGCAGCGGTTCTTCGTTGAAGACGTCGAGCGTGGCGGCGCCGAGCGTGCCGTCGTTAAGCGCCTTGAGGATGTCGGCTTCGACCTGAAGCCCGCCGCGCCCGGCATTGATCAGCACTGGCCCGTCGGCAACGCGGTCGTGTGCGAGCTTCGACAAGAGGCCGTAGTCGATGATGCCCGTGGTCGCCTCGGTCAGCGGCAGCAGCACCACCAGGATCTCGGTGCGGGCGAGGAATTCATCGAGGCCGTCGCGGCCGGCAAAGACGGCAATGTCGTCGGCCGCTTTCGCCGTCCGGCTCCAGCCGGCGACGTCGAAACCGATCATCTTCAGCTTGACGGCTGCATCGCGGCCGAGTTCGCCGAGGCCCATAATGCCGGCGCGGACGTCGCGGGCCGCCGGCTGGGAACGTTCTCGCCAGTGACGCCGGCGCTGCTGCTCGGCGTAGAGCGGCTGCCGGCGATGATGGTTGAGAACGTGCTGCACGACGTATTCGCTCATCCGCGCCGTCAGATCGGGATCGACGATGCGCACGAGCGGCAGGTCCGGAAGTTCGGGATCGGCAAGCACGTGGTCGACCCCGGCGCCGAGCGAGAACAGGATTGCGAGATTGGAAAAGCCGGCCAGCATGCCGGTCGGCGGCTTCCACACGCAGGCATAGCGGATCTCGGCCGGGTCGTAGGCATGGTGCTGAGTCACGATCCGGTGGTCCGGCAGGTGCGCGGCGAGCCGCTCGCGCCAGCGCTCAGGCTGCCATTCATCGGGCATGTAGAGGAGAACGCTCATGGAAACGGCTTGGGCCGCTCAGCTTGCGAAAAGTGTCGGTACCGTGATCTGGTCGAGCAGATGCCGCGCCTTGGTCTTGCGCAGTGCGCTCTTCATGCCGCCCGGATTGTTGATGCCGACGACGAGCAGGCCGCCGATATCGTCGGCGACCCGCGACAGGATCATGTCGGCGACCGTCGCCGAGGAGGCGACCACGTGCTCGCGTTCGACCGTCAGGCCGAGGCCCTTCATCCAGTGCACCGGATCGGCGAATTCGGGCGGGTCGGGATCGGGCTCGCGGCCGGTATGCGGGATCATCAGCACGACGACGCCGCTTTCGGCCGCGATCAGCGGTATTGCGGCGCGCACCGCGCGTGCCGATGCCGGCTCGCCGTCCCAGGCGATGATCGCCCGTCCCTTGCCGATCTCGTAATGGCCGACATAGGGCATCACCAGCACGGCGCCGCCGCTGTCGGCGATCGCGTGGCCGACGAAGAATTCGGGCAAATGGGCGTCGTGGTCGGGGTCGCGCTGCGACAGGATCGCCAGGTCGGAGGCGCGGGTCGCACGCGCGATTTCGGCGTGGATCGCATAGGGCCGGCCTGACGCGACGGCGAAGAATTCACCTTCGAGCCCGTCGGCGGCAAGCGCTGCCGTAAACGCCGCCTCGGCGGCGTCCCGGCGTTCCGTGAAGAACGGCGTCGGCCAGGTCCGGATCGGGCCGGGGACGTTCGGATCGGTCTCGGCAAAGAGCCCGGTCAGCCGGGCGCCGGTCATGCTGGCGATCCGGCAGCCGGTCTGGATGCGCCCGGCACAGCGCTCGCCGCCGTCGAGATGAACGAGAATATTGCTGTAGACCGTCGTCATGCCGCGCTCCAGAGCCTTTATGCTGTTGTCCGTTGATCCCCCGCCGGCCGATCGGCCGGCGCGGCCGGATGGTGGACCGAGCGCGGCAAATGTGCAAGCCATCCGAACCGCCAATATCGAGGAAATTCGGCCGTACCGCGTTTCGAAGCGCAAGCGGTTTCTTGATCTCGTCGGGTTTTCGCGCCATCACGGACGGGGCAGCGGGTGCTCGCGCCGGCTGCTGCGGTGCGAACCGCCGAAAAACCATCATCCGGGAGCGAGCCATGGCGAAGAAAACACCACGCGGCGGCAGCAAGGATCGCGGCGATCCCGCGCGCTTCGACCTCGACGATCCCGACCTGCCCGAATGGCTCGACGACGCGGCGATGGCGAGCGGCGGCTACCCTTACAAAAAGAAGCTGTCGAAGAAGGTCTATGCGCGGGAACTGGAACTCTTGCAGATCGAGCTGGTCAAGCTGCAGGCCCATATCCGCGAAAAGGGCTGGCGGATGGCGCTGGTGTTCGAGGGCCGTGATGCGGCCGGCAAGGGCGGCTCGATCTTCACCTTCAGGCAATATCTCAATCCGCGCCATGCGCGGCTGGTGGCGCTGGCCAAGCCGACCGAGACCGAAGCCGGCCAGTGGTATTTCCAGCGCTATGTGGCGCATATGCCGACCGCCGGCGAGATCGTGCTTTTCGACCGCTCCTGGTACAACCGCGCCGGGGTTGAGCCGGTGATGGGCTTCTGCACGCCCGATCAGACGACGACCTTCCTGAAAGAGGCGCCGCATTTCGAGCGCATGCTCGTCGATGACGGCATCCTGTTCTATAAATTCTGGCTCAATATAGGCTGCGAAATGCAGCTCGTGCAGTTCCACCAGCGCCGCCACGATCCGCTGAAGATCTGGAAGCTGTCGCCGATCGACCGCAAGTCGCTGGACAGATGGGACGCCTATACGGCGGCGCGCGACCGCATGCTGGCGGCGACCGACACCGAGCACGCGCCGTGGACCGTGGTCCGGTCCAATGACCGCCGCCGCGCCCGCCTGGAGATCATCCGCCACGTCCTGCGCGGGCTCGACTATGCCGGCAAGAACCCGAACGTCGTCGCCGATCCCGATCCGCAGGTGATCGGCCGCGGCGCCGATTTCATCGCCGGCGCTTGAGCGGCAAGCGAAGGGACGGGGAGCCAGGATCGCCATGCTCGACGATGACGAATTGGAGCGTTACGCGCGGCACATCGTGCTCGCCGAAATCGGCGGCGCCGGCCAGCAGAAGCTGAAGGCGGCGCGGGTGATGGTCGTCGGCGCCGGCGGGCTCGGCGCCCCGGCGATCGTCTATCTGGCCGCTGCCGGGCTCGGCACGCTCGGCGTCGTCGACGACGACACCGTGTCGCTCTCCAATCTGCAGCGCCAGATCATCCACGACACCGACAAGGTCGGCACCGCCAAGGCGGAGAGCGCCGGGGCGGCGGTGGCGCGGATCAATCCCAAGGTGACGGTCGAGCCCCATTTCAAGCGGCTCGGCCACGACAATGCCGAGGCGCTGATCTCAGGCTACGACATCGTCGTCGACGGCAGCGACAATTTCACTACCCGCTATCTCGTCGCCGATTGCTGCGAAAAGCTGGAAAAGCCGCTGGTGACGGCCGCGGTCGGGCGCTTCGACGGCTCAATCACGACCCTGATGCCCTATGCGGCCGGCCCCGACGGCGCGCCCAATCCGAGCTATCGCTGCCTGTTTCCCGAGCCGCCGCCCGACGGCCTTTTGCCGAGCTGCGCCGAGGCCGGCGTGCTCGGCGCGCTCACCGGCGTTCTCGGCGCCCTGCAGGCGCTCGAGGTGATCAAGCTGGTGACGGGGACCGGCGAGCCGCTGATCGGCCGGCTCGTGCTCTTCGATGCGCTCGCCATGCGGTTCGAGACGATTCGGTACAGGCGGCGCGGGACATAAAATCTGGGGCCTTGCGAAGAGATGAAGCCGGTCGCCGGCACTTCTCCCCTCCCCCTTGCGGGGAGGGGTCGGGGGTGGGGGTCAAGAAAGAGAAAATTCAATCCGGCCTGTTGACAGAAACTGTTGCGTTTAACGTCCCCGATAGGGGATCGGTAAATCCCTCGCCTTTAGAGCGCTCTGCAGTTAGCGTGAATCGTTGGGGATTCCCAAATCGGCGCGAATATGATTCATCCTACCGACCGGATGAGGAGGCCGGGCGATGTGGGA
>JANQEG010000001.1 GCA_028278505.1 Rhodobiaceae bacterium | reverse complement strand
TCGCCCGATGCCCGGCATCGCGCTCCGGTACGGGCACGCCCATCCGCACACGGCGGATGCAAAACAGAATTGATTCAATATGATCGCAATTTGCTCTAACAGCGAATTGTGACGATATTCATTCGCCGCCGCGCACGCGGCGCAGTTTCGCCCAATAATCGAGCCGCTTGCGGATTTCGCGTTCGAAACCGCGGTCCGGCGGATCGTAAAAGGCCTGCCGTCTGAGCTTTTCGGGAAAATAATCCTGGCCGGAGAACGCCTCGTCGGTGTCGTGGTCGTAGACATAGCCGGCGCCATAGCCCTCATCCTTCATGAGGCGCGTCGGGGCATTGAGGATCGTCTTCGGCGGCGGCAGCGACCCGGCCTCCCGCGCCGTTTTCATCGCCGCCTTGAAGGCGGTATAGGCGGCGTTCGATTTCGGTGCCGTCGCCAGAAAGATCGCCGCTTCCGCCAGCGCCAGTTCGCCCTCCGGCGAGCCAAGGAAGTCGTAGGCGTCCTTGGCCGCATTGGCGACGACGAGCGCCTGCGGATCGGCAAGGCCGATGTCCTCGACCGCCATCCGCACCAGCCGGCGGGCGATGAAGAGCGGCGCCTCGCCGCCCTCGATCATGCGGGCGAGATAGTAGAGCGCCGCGTCAGGATCGGAGCCGCGCACCGATTTGTGCAGGGCCGAAATCAGATTGTAGTGGCCGTCGCGGTTCTTGTCGTAGACCGGCGCGCGGCGCTGGACGATCTCGGCGAGCTTGCTCGCATCGACGGTCTCGTCCGGCGATGTCGCCCGCCACACGTCCTCGGCGAGCGTGAGTACGGCCCGGCCGTCACCATCGGCCATGATCGCCAGCGCGGCGCGGGCCTCGTCATCGAGCGGCAGGCGGCGGCCCTCGATCTCCTCGGCACGGATGACGAGCTTCAGAAGCGCCGCTTCGTCGAGCGGCTTGAAGACCAGCACATGGGTGCGCGACAACAGCGCGGCGTTCAGTTCGAAGGAGGGATTCTCCGTGGTCGCGCCGACCAGCGTGACGGTGCCGTCCTCGACGACCGGCAGGAAGGAATCCTGCTGGGCCCGGTTGAAACGGTGGATCTCGTCGACGAAGAGCAGCGTCCCCTGCCCGATCCTGCGCCGGGCGCGGGCCTCTTCAAAAACCTTCTTCAGATCGGCGACGCCGGAAAAGATCGCCGATATCTGCTCGAAATGAAGATCGGTTTCGTCGGCGAGCAGCCGCGCCACCGTGGTCTTGCCGGTGCCCGGCGGCCCCCAGAAGACGAGCGAACCGACGCGGCCCGAGCGCAGCATGCGGGTGAGCGCGCCGTCCTCGCCGAGCAGATGATCCTGGCCGACGACCTCGCCAAGCGCCTTCGGCCGCAGCCGGTCGGCGAGCGGGCGCGGCGCGTCGGCCTCGAGCCCGGCAACGTCGAACAGATCGCTCACGCAACAGACCCTAGCCGCTGACCGCCATGCGGATAATCCGACCGTTGCGGTCGACGGTGAACCGCCACAGCCCGACGCGATCGTCCGACACCTCCTCCAGCGTCGCGGTGTCGCCGATATCGACGCCGTTGATGGTGCGCAGGATATCGCCGCGCTTGAGGCCGAGCCGGGCGGCGGGAGAGCGCGGCGCAACGTCGGTGATGACGACACCGCCCTCCCCCATATCGAGCTGCAATTCGCTGGCCACCGCCGGCGACAGATTGACCGCGACGATGCCGGCAAAGGGCGAGCGGCCCTCGATCAGCACCTCGTTGCGGGAGACCGTTTCCGGCGCCTTCTCCAGCCTGAGCGCGACCGAGCGCTCGCCGCCATTGCGCTTGACCGTCAGTTCCGCCGTGCTGCCGACGCCTTTCGTCGCCAGCCGGTAGTTGAGCGTCTGGGTGTTGTCGATCGGGTTGCCGTCGAGCGCGACGATGAGATCGCCGACCGCAAGCCCCGCGGCCTCGCCCGGCCCGTCATCGGCAAGTGCGGTGACCAGCAGACCGTGCGGCCGCTCAAGCCCGAGGCCTTCGGCGATGTCCGGCGTCACCTCCTGCAGCGACAGGCCGAGCCAGGGCCGCTCGATCGGCTTGCCGGTCAGCGCCGAGCGGGCGATCACCTTGGCCATATTCGCCGGGATGGCGAAGCCGATGCCGTTGGAGCCGCCCGAGCGGGAATAGATCGCGGTGTTGATGCCGATGAGCCGGCCCGACATGTCAACGAGGGCGCCGCCGGAATTGCCCGGATTGATCGCGGCATCGGTCTGGATGAAGAACTGGAAGTCGCTGACCCCGACATGGGTGCGCGCGGTGGCCGAGACGATGCCGCTCGTCACCGTCTGGCCGACGCCGAACGGATCGCCGATGGCGAGCACCAGGTCGCCGACTTGAAGCGCATCGGAATCGCCGAATTCCAGGAACGGAAGCTCGGCATTGAGCCCCTTCAACTGCAGCACGGCGAGGTCCGAGCGCTTGTCGGCGAGGATGACATCGGCCTCGAATTCGCGCTTGTCGGCGAGCGCAATCCGGACCTTGTCGGCATCCTTGATGACGTGGTGATTGGTCATCACCACGCCGTCGGGGGCGATGATGACGCCGGAGCCGAGCGAGCGCTGCATGCGCTGCGGCGCCATGTCCGTATCCGGGCCGCCGAAAAATCGGCGGAAAAAGGGATCGTCGAAGAGGGGCGACAGCGAGCGGCGCGCCACCATGCGCTCGGCATAGACGTTGACGACCGCGGGCGCGGCGCGCTTGACCACCGGCGAGAACGAATAGGTGATCTCGGCGCGGCCCTCAGGCACGACGCGCGTGGTTTCGGCGCTAGCGGGCGCGCCGAGGGCGATTAAAGTAGCTGCAATGAGCGTGGGCAGTCTGAACGTCGATCGCATAGGAAGCCGGTCCGTCTCTGGTTTGCGGCGCGAAGGCCAGGGGCCGTCCCGCGGCCCCGGCACGACTGTCGCCGCCGGTGATTTTCGTCAGATACCACTATGGCCGAAGATTCGGCGAAATTCAGGTCCTTACGAAAAAAACCGCGCTCGGCCCATGGTCGATGCGCCCTTGGCCGTCACTTGACTCCCACCGGCGTGGTCCGTCTTTGCCCTCTTTCTCGTCGCCACCCGGTTTATCCTTGGGGTCCTTTGGCGTTTCACACACACCAGACGCTTTTGGAATATCACCTTTACCGCCTCGATTGACGGCCAAACAGAGAGCACCGACAACCGCCAATCCCCTCACCCGGCCCTTCGGGCCCACCTCTCCCCAG
>JANQEG010000039.1 GCA_028278505.1 Rhodobiaceae bacterium | reverse complement strand
CGATCCCCTGATTGCGGGCCTCGACACAGGCCTCGAGCGCGACGCGGTTGGCAGCGGCGCCAGCGGCGTTGCCCCAGGGATGGCCGAGCGTGCCGCCGCCGAACTGCAGCACGGCGTCGTCACCGAAGATCGTCACCAGTGCCGGCATATGCCAGACATGGATGCCGCCGGAGGCGACGGCGAAGGCGCCGGGCATCGCGCCCCAGTCCTGGTCGAAGAAGATGCCGCGCGAGCGATCCTCCTTGATAAAGGACTCGCGCAACAGGTCGATCCAGCCCAGCGTCGCGTCGCGGTCGCCCTCGAGCTTGCCGACCACGGTGCCGGTGTGCAGGTGGTCGCCGCCGGAAAGCCTGAGCGCCTTGGTCAGCACCCGGAAATGGATGCCGTGGCGCGGATTGCGGTCGATGACCGCGTGCATGGCGCGGTGGATGTGCAAAAGCAGGCCGTTGTCGCGGCACCACTGGGCCAGCCCGGTATTGGCGCAGAAGCCGCCGGTCAGATAGTCGTGCATGATGATCGGCGCGCCGATCTCCTTGGCGTATTCGGCCCGCTTGTACATCTCCTCCGGCGTCGGCGCGGTCACGTTCAGATAGTGACCCTTGCGCTCGCCGGTCTCGGCCTCGGCCTTGTTGATCGCGTCCATGACGAAATCGAACCGCTGCTTCCAGCGCATGAAGGGCTGGGAGTTGACGTTCTCGTCGTCCTTGGTGAAGTCGAGGCCGCCGCGCAGGCATTCATAGACGGCGCGGCCGTAGTTCTTGGCCGAAAGCCCGAGCTTCGGCTTGATCGTGCAGCCGAGCAACGGCCGGCCGTACTTGTTCATGATGTCGCGCTCGACCTGGATGCCGTGCGGCGGACCGTTACAGGTCATCACATAGGCGATCGGGAAGCGGACGTCTTCCAGACGCAGCGCCCGCACCGCCTTAAAGCCGAACACATTGCCGACCAGCGAGGTGAAGACGTTGACGACGGAGCCCTCCTCAAAGAGGTCGATCGGGTAGGCGATGAAGGCGTAGAACGCCTCATCGTCGCCCGGCACGTCCTCGATCGCGTAGGCGCGGCCCTTATAGTGGTCGAGATCGGTGAGGAGGTCGGTCCAGACCGTGGTCCAGGTTCCGGTCGACGATTCCGCCGCGACTGCGGCGGCCGCTTCCTCGCGCGGCACGCCGGCCTGCGGCGTGATCTTGAACACCGCCAGCAGATCGGTGTCCAATGGTGTGTAGTCGGGCATCCAGTAGGTTTCCCGATATTCCTTGACGCCGGCGACATAGCTCCCGCCGCCCTTAGCCTCAGTGGCCATGGCCGTTCTCCTCTTCAGCAATTTACGTCGAACGTATGTCCGACTACGGACTACTCCGCGGCTGCAGCAACCCCGATCTGTGGATCGAGTTCTCCTGCCGCGTAGCGCTTAGCCATCTGGCCAAGCGGAATCACATTGATCTTCGATGCCTTTCCATCGGCGCCGAACTCCTGATAGCGCTGCTTGCACAGATCCCGCATCGCCTCCATCGCCGGCTTCAGATATTTGCGCGGATCGAATTCGGCGCCGTTTTCCGCAAACACCCGGCGGATCTGCCCGGTGATCGCCAGCCGGCAATCGGTGTCGATGTTGACCTTGCGCACGCCGTGCTTGATGCCGACCTGGACCTCCGATACCGGCACGCCATAGGTCTGCGGGATCGCACCGCCATGCTCGTTGATGATGTCCTGCAGTTCCTGCGGCACCGCCGAGGAGCCGTGCATGACCAGGTGGATGTTCGGCAGCTTTTCGTTGATCTCCTTGACCACGTGCATGGCCAGGATGTCACCGGTCGGCTCGCGCGTGAACTTGTAGGCGCCATGCGAGGTGCCCATGGCGATCGCCAGCGCGTCGACCTTGGTCTTGGAGACGAAGTCGACCGCCTGGTCGGGATCGGTCAGGAGCTGGTCGTGGTCGAGCTTGCCTTCGAAGCCGTGGCCGTCTTCCTTCTCGCCTTCGCCGGTTTCCAGCGAGCCGAGCACGCCGAGTTCGCCCTCAACCGAGGCGCCGACCCAATGCGCCATCTGCGCAACGCGCCTGGTGATGTCGACATTGTACTCATAGCTTGCCGGCGTCTTGGCGTCGGCTTCGAGCGAGCCGTCCATCATCACCGAGGTAAAGCCGTTCTGGATCGCGGTCATGCAGGTGGCTTCGGAATTGCCGTGGTCCTGGTGAACGCAGATCGGAATTTCCGGATAAATGGCTTCCGCCGCCTCGACCATCTTGGCCAGCATGATGTCGTTGGCGTAGGCGCGGGCGCCGCGGCTTGCCTGCAGGATCACCGGCGCGTCGACCGAGCGGGCGGCCTCCATGATCGCGATGACCTGCTCCATGTTGTTGATGTTGAACGCCGGCATCCCGTAATCATGCTCAGCGGCATGATCGAGAAGCTGGCGAAGGGTAATCCGGGCCATATTGTTGTCCTTCCTCTGATCTCATCCTCTGGCGCGGCTCATGCCCGCTGCCGCCTTTGAAACTAGTGCCGGCGCGGCGCTACGCAAAGCGCTTATCCGATACGTTTGCGTGCGGCGGCCGCCGCGGCGTCCGCGGTGATGCCGAAATGCTTGTAGAGTTCGCCGCCGGGCCCGGACGCGCCGAAGCCGGTCATGCCGATGAAGGCGTCATGCGGCGCCAGCCAGCGATCCCAGCCCTGGCGCAGCGCCGCCTCGATCGCCACCCGCGGGCAGTCGCCGAGAACCTGGTGCCGGTATTTGTGATCCTGGGCCGCGAAAAGCTCCATGCACGGCATCGAGACGACGGCCGCCTTGATGCCGTCTTTCCCGAGCAGTTCGGCGGCCTCGACCGCGATTTCCACTTCCGATCCGGTGGCCATGATGGTCACGTCGCGATCGCCGTCGGTATCGCGCAGCACATAGCCGCCCCTGGCCGAGAGGTTCTCCTCGGTATGCGTGGTGCGCACCGTCGAAAGCCCCTGCCGGGTCATCGCCATCACCGAGGGCGTCTTTGCGGTTTCAAGCGCGATCTCCCAGCACTCGGCCGCCTCGACCGTATCGGCCGGACGGAACACGTTGAGATTGGGGATCGCCCTCAGGCTCGCCACCGTCTCCACCGGCTGGTGGGTCGGGCCGTCCTCGCCGACGCCGATCGAATCATGGGTCATGACGTGGATGACGCGCTTCTCCATCAGCGCGCCGAGCCGGATCGCCGGCCGCGAATAATCGGCAAAGACGAGGAAGGTGCCGGCATAGGGCACGACGCCGCCATGCAGCGCCATGCCGTTCATGAACGCCGCCATGCCGAACTCACGGACGCCGTAATGCATGTAATTGCCGCCGAAATCATCGGCCGTCACCGGCCTGTACTGGCTGGTCTTGCAGCCATTGGAGCCGGTGAGGTCAGCCGAGCCGCCGACCATGCCGGGAATGACCGGCAGGAGCGCCTCGAGCACCTTGGCGTTCGACTGGCGGGTGGCGAGCTTCGGCGTCTCTGCCGAGATCGTCTTCTTGACCTCGTTCACGGCGGCGCGGACATCGGCCATCACCGTCTCGTCGACCGGCTCCAGAAGCCGGTCCCGTTCGCTCGCCTCGAGCTTTTCCGCGCGTTGCCCCCAGGCCTCGTAGTCCGCCATGCAGCGGCTGCCGGCGGCGCGCCAGGCTTCAAGCACGTTTTCAGGGACGATGAACGGCGCATGGGTCCAGCCGATATTGGCGCGCGTCGCGTCGATCTCGTCCTGGCCGAGCGGGGCGCCGTGGGTCGAGGCCGTGCCCTGCTTGTTCGGCGCGCCGAAGCCGATGATCGTCTTGCAGGCGATCAGCGTCGGCTTGTCGGATTTCCGGGCCAGCTCGATCGCCGATTCGATCGCCGCCGGATCGTGGCCGTCGATGCGCATGGTGTTCCAGCCGGCCGCCTCGAAGCGCTTGATCTGGTCCATGGAGCTCGCCATGCCGACCGCGCCGTCAATGGTGATGTCGTTGTCGTCCCACAGGCAGATCAGCTTGTTGAGCTTCAGATGACCGGCCAGGTCGATCGCCTCGTGGCTGACGCCTTCCATCAGGCAGCCGTCGCCGTTGATCACATAGGTGTAGTGGTCGCAGATGTCGTCGCCGAGCCGGGCGGCGCACATGCGCTCCGCGATCGCCATGCCGACGGCGGTCGTCAGCCCCTGGCCGAGCGGGCCGGTGGTCATCTCGGCGCCGGCGATGTGGCCATATTCGGGATGGCCGGCGGTCTTCGAGCCGAGCTGGCGGAAATTCTTCAGATCGTCCAGTTCGACGCCCGGATAGCCGGCGAGATAGAGCAGCGAATAGAGAAGCATCGAGCCGTGGCCGGCCGACAGCACGAAGCGGTCGCGATCGAACCAGTCCGGATCGGCGGCGTTGAACTTCAGGAATTTGGTGAACAGCACCGTCGCCACGTCGGCCATGCCCATCGGCATGCCGGGATGGCCCGAATTCGCCTTCTGCACGGCGTCCATGGACAGCGCCCTTATGGCGTTGGCCATGTCCTTGTGGGTGGCGTCGGCGGCGGTTGGTGTCGTTGCGATCGTCATCGGTTCTTTTCTCCTTACGCCGCGCGGCGCTTGCGTTCTACGAGCCGTTTGATCAGCGGCGTCAGGATGAGCTGCATGGCAAGATCGAGTTTTCCGCCGGGAATGACGATGGAGTTGGCCCGGCTCATGAAGCTGTCGTGCAGCATCGACTGGAGATAGGAGAAGTCGATGCCGCGCGGGTCCTTGAAGCGGATCACCACCATCGATTCATCGGCGGTCGGAATCCAGCGCGCGATGAACGGGTTGGAGGTGTCGACGATCGGCACCCGCTGGAAGTTGATGTCGGTCTCGGTGAATTGCGGGCAGATGTAGTTCACATAGTCGTACATCCGCCTGAGGATGGTGTCGGTGACCGCCTGGGTGGTGTAGCCGCGCGCCGAGCGGTCGCGATGGATCTTCTGTATCCACTCCAGATTGATGACCGGGACGACACCGATCTTGAGGTCGCCATATTTCGGCAGATTGACCGTATCGGTGACGGCTGCGCCATGAAGGCCCTCGTAAAAGAGCAGGTCCGAATCCTCCGGCAGCGGCGACCAGTCGGTAAACGTGCCGGGCGGCGAGCCGTACAGTTCCGCCTCTTCATCGTCATGGACATAGTGGCGGGTGCGGCCCTGGCCGGTCTCGGAATATTCGCGGAACACCGCCTCGAGCTCCTGCAGAATATTCGCTTCCGGGCCGAAATGGCTGAAATGGTTATTGGGTTTCTTGATCGCCTCGGCCATCTTTTCGCGCATTTCCATGCGGTCATAGCGATGGAACGCGTCGCCCTCGATGAAGGCTGCGTTGACCCCTTCGCGCCGGAAGATCTGGTCGAAGGTGGCTTTGACCGAAGACGTGCCGGCTCCAGAGGAACCGGTAATCGAGATGATCGGGTGTTTGACCGACATGAGCGCTCCCCCAACGCTAAGTCCGGAACAGGCTGCGCTTGCCGAAAAGCGGCGAGCGTTCGGCAATGTGGGACGGTTCCTCGTAATAGCGACGAACGCGATCCACCTTGTCCTTCGATCCGAAGATCAGCGGAATCCGCTGGTGCAAATCGTCCGGAACCACCTGCAGCAGCCGGTTGACGCCGTCGGTGGCGCGACCGCCGGCCTGCTCCACCAGGAAGGCGATTGCATTGGCCTGATAGACCAGATGAGCGCGGCCGCGGGCATAGCCGGGCCTGTCGTCATGCGGATAGAGATAGATGCCGCCGCGGACCAGGATCCGGTAGAGCTCGGCGACCAGCGACCCGATCCAGCGCATGTTGAAGTCCTTGCCGCGCGGGCCTTCAGAGCCGGCGATCAGATCGTCCACATAGGCGCGCACCGGCTCGTCCCAGAACCGGTAGTTCGAGGCGTTGATCGCATATTCGGTCGCAGACGCCGGAATCTGGACGTCGGGCCGGGTCAGATAGAAACACTTGTCCTGACGGTCGAGCGTGAAGATCTGCGTGCCGGCACCGACCGTCAGCGCCAGCTTGGTGGCGCCGCTGTAGACGATGAACCCGGCGGCAAGCTGCCGCTCGCCCGGCTGCAGCAGCGCGTCTTCGGCCGCGGCCGCCGCCGGGTAGATCGAGAAGATCGTTCCGATCGCGGTATTGGTGTCGATGTCGGCGAGCCCGTCGATCGGTTCGGCCACAACGACCAGCGTTCCCGCACCATCGAGCGTGACCGGAAGCTCGTTCTTCCGCGATCCGAACAGCGCCACCGGAGTGCCCTTAAGCGCGTCGAGAATGATGTCGTTGAACTGCTCAAAATGCGGCGTTGCCGCCGCATCGGCATCCTCGAGCCGGCGATGTGCGACACGTTCGGCGATGGCGATACCCGCCTCTGCTACGGCCTCGACGGTCTGCGCCACGCCGCGGCGCTGTCCGTCATCTCCGGCCCAATCTGTTAAATGCGCCGACAGATCGACTTGTTTGCGCATGGGTTCCCTCCCTGGCGTGCGGCCTTCGGTAAAGAGGATACCGCACAGACGCCTGATCCCGACGAGTCTCTGGTCGACCGGTGCCGTGCCCCGATCCGGTCGCCCGTTCCCGTATGCCCGCCGGAATGGCGCCGAAACTTGACGAATGATGTCTCGTTAGTAAATTTAAAAATAGTACGCTAGCTATTCAGGAAAATTTAATATGGCGGATTTCCGAGGCGTTACGCTGAAACAACTGCGCGCGCTTGTCGCAACCACGCGCAGCGGCACCATGTCGGCGGCGGCACAGGCGCTGAACGTGACGCCGCCGGCGGTCACCAGCCAGATCAAGCTTTTGGAGGAGAGCCTCGGCCTGCCGCTGCTCGACCGCACCGAGGACGGTTTCCGGCCGACCGATGCCGGCCGCCACGTGCTCGGGGCGGCGGCGCGGATCGAAGACGCGCTGAACGATTGCGCCGAGGCGCTCGAGGGCGTTGCCGGCCTCAATGCCGGGCGGGTCGCGGTCGGCGTCGTCTCCACCGCCAAATATTTCGCGCCGAAAGTGCTCGGCAGCTTCGGCAAGGCCCATCCGATGATCGACATCCGCCTGGTGGTCGGCAATCGCCGCGAGATCCTGGAGGCGCTGTCCGACTTCGCCATCGACGTTGCGGTGATGGGGCGGCCGCCCAAGGGCATCGACGTCGAACGCGAGGTGATCGGCGACCACCCCCATATCGTCATCGCCTCGCCGGAACACAGGCTGGCCGACCGCCGCGGCCTGAGCTTCGCCGACCTTGCCGGCGAGACCTTCCTCGTCCGCGAGGTCGGCTCCGGCACCCGCATCCTGATGGAACGGCGGCTGGCCGAGGCCGGCATTGCGCCGCGAGTCGGCATGGAGATCGGCTCCAACGAGACCATCAAGCAGGCGGTGATCGCCGGGCTCGGCATCGCCTTTATTTCCGGCCACACCGTCGGCGCCGAACTCGCCGACGGCCGGCTCGCCGCCCTCGATGTCGAAACCCTGCCGGCGGTGCGCCAATGGTTCGTCGTCCACCGCCGCGACAAGCGGCTGCTGCCGGCGGCCGAGGCGTTGCGCGAATTCTTCGTCTCCGACGGCGCCAGCTTCCTGCCGGAGTTGCCGGAAACCGCGCACCGCTGAGGGCGCTTGAAATCCAATTTCGGCATCCCCTTATCTGGGGAGCGGCGGCAAGGCGCCCCGGCCATCTCGACTGCCGGCGAAACCCGCGGCGGCGATATTGACCGCGGCAATATCTCTACGTAATGTCCGCCGCGTTCCGCTTGGCCGAAAAGGGGCGGGGCCCCCGCGCGGCGGGGCGATTGCCGCAGTCCTTGTCTAGAGCATCGGGCCGAAAAAGCTTGCCCCGGGCGTGAACCGGTTTTTTGGAAAAACCCGATGCTCCATAAAGAACCTAGAGCAAAATGCACGATTCAGCCTTTTCGCATTTTGCTCTCGAAAGAGCGCGTAGCTCAGTTGGTAGAGCAACTGACTTTTAATCAGTAGGTCCAGGGTTCGAGCCCCTGCGCGCTCACCATATTTTTCAAATGGTTAGGCGGTATTTTCTTCCCGAGAAGTCACCACTTCTTGGTGGTATCGCCACCGTGTCGCCACCAAACGGTCGCTGTTTGGAAAGCCGCGTAATCTACGAATTATCGTTGGGGGCGAGGGAGCCGCGGTCATCACAGCCAGTCGGAGTGGTGCCTGTCAGCGCTTCCGGCAAGCTCTTACGCCGTC
>JANQEG010000131.1 GCA_028278505.1 Rhodobiaceae bacterium | reverse complement strand
ATCGACGGCGGACGCCCGCCAATCGGAAACCCGAAGGGACGGGCAGATTTGCGCCAATTCCGGCGCAAAGCCGCTCGACCGGGCCACCAGCCCGCCCTTCGCGTCTTTGCTTGATCTTGTCACAAATCTGCTCCGTCAGAATGGGTCAACCTTGCCGCCCGACGCTCTAAGCCCGACACGTGGCCGTCTGACCGGTTCGACTCCGCTGCGGCCATACTTAACCACGCTTTAGGCGGGAATTGGGCAGAGTTCAAGTCCAATCGGTCCAAAACTAAGTCCTTCGGTTTGACCACCGCTCAATTACGGGCGCTGCGCGACCTGTCTGGCGAAGAACGACCGGATCGCCTCGATCACCGCATTCGCGGTGCGTTCGCGCCAATCCTCCGAGGTCAGCATGGTTTCGTCATGCACGTTCGACAGATAGCCGAGTTCGATCAGGATGGAGGGCACGTCGGGCGCCCGCAACACCAGGAAACCTGCGGACCGGTGCGGATTCTTGACCAGCTTGATGGCGCTGCGGAATTCGCCGACGAGGCTCCGGGCGAAGACCGTCGAAAACGTGTTCGTCTCCCGTTGCGTCAGTTCGGCGAGAATGTCGTTGACCTCATTGGTCACTTTCGGCCAGACGAGCCCGGCCAGCGTGTCGGAGCGGTTTTCCTTTTCGGCGAGCGCGTGGGCGACGGCGTCGGACGCCTTTTCCGACAGCGTATAGACGGTCGCGCCGCGGAACTTCCTGTTGGTGAGCGAGTCGGCGTGGATCGAGACGAACAGTTTTGCGCCCGCCTCGCGGGCGGTCTTCACCCGGTCGGCAAGCGACACGAAGACGTCGTCCTCGCGCGTCAACAGCACCCGGAAGCGGCCGGTATCCGCCAGTTTTGCCTTCAACACCTTGGCGAATTCGAGAACCACCGCCTTTTCCATGGTGCCGTTCTTGCCGGTCGCGCCGCCATCGATGCCGCCGTGACCCGGATCGATCACGACCAGCGGCAGCTTCGAGTCGCCGGTCTCCTTCGGCCGTTCGCCGCGGTCGCCCTTGCGGGCGAAATGGGCGTCACGGATCCGCATGCGCTCCAGCGAATCGGCCTGGGCGGCGAGAAAGCTGGTGCGGTCGGTCTTGACCAGATCGAGCACCATGCGCGCCGGCTGCCCCTCGATCGCCGGCAGCACGAAGGCCTTGTCGACGGCGACCGGGCCGGCCACGTCGATGACGATGCGCGCCCGCCCCGGCAGGAACGAGCCGTAGCGGAACGCCGAAATCAGCCCGCGCCCGGTCTTTCCGGTCTCGTCGGGAAAGGTGAACTCCACCGCCGGCAGGTCAATGACGACGCGCGGCGGCTCGGCGAGCACGAAAACGTCCATTTCGACCGAATCGTTGAGGTCGACGACGAGCCGCGTGCGCTCTGAATCGCCCGCCACCCGCGCCGCGAGCGCAATGTGCCCGTCCTCTGCGGCTTTTACGGCGCCCGTTTCCGACGCCATCGAGGCCGTTGCCGCAAGCCCGCAAAAGGCGGCGACCGCGAGGATCAAAAAGGGTTTTCGCCAACGAGCCAACACGTGCGTTTGCCTTAGGTTTCCGTCCTGCTTCGCGGCTCCGAATGCGCTCGGTCAAAACACGGCCACAAGCCCGATCGAGCATGCGCCGGCTTGGTTAATCGGGTGTTTACGTTCCGCTCGCCGCGTCGACGATAGCCTGTTTCGGCTGTAAATCGTGTTGCCAAGACTCCTCACCTGAAGTTAAAAAGACCGCACGGAATTCGTTCACCGGCCGAACGGCAACGGTAGCGGCAGTTGACCCGGCGGCATTAATTCGACGCCGCCCATCAGCCATGCGAGGTACCGGCAGCAGGATCGGCCGACGGGTCAGCCACCCGTTCGGCGATGTGCGGCATTGCCCAAGACCGGATGAACGCAAACGAGATCGGCAGGACTGCCGACCCGTCGCCGGCCACAACCATTTTGGCGCGACGGACCTCGCTCGAAACGCGCGGATCAAGGAGATCCGGTGCGTCAACTCAACCGCCGCGCGCCGGAAAGGCCGGTCGCGCGGTACACCTCGCCGGAGGACCGGAAACGGCCCTCCAGAATTTATGACTGGTGATCTGCTGCGCGACGCTGATGTGTACACCGCTCCGAAATTCGCCTGAGCCGCTCACGCCGGAAGACTCGACACAAGTCGCCGGGACCGGCCGTGCCGGAGCGCGGAATTCGCGGTCGCGCCGCCATCCGCACCTTTTATGCGGTCCCGCCGCCACGCCCATGACGCCGATATTCCTGCGACGAGGGGTGAACCGTGGCGGAACCGCGGAGTTTTCCTTAAATGGCCAACAAAATGCTCATCGATGCCGCCCACCCGGAAGAGACCCGGGTCGTGGTGGTGCGCGGCAACCGGGTCGAAGAATTCGACTTCGAAGCCGCCAATAAGAAGCAACTGCGAGGGAATATCTACCTCGCAAAAATCACCCGGGTCGAACCCTCGCTGCAGGCCGCCTTTGTCGATTATGGCGGCAACCGCCACGGCTTCCTCGCCTTCAGCGAAATCCACCCGGACTACTATCAGATCCCCCACGCCGACCGGCAGGCGCTGCTCGAAGAGGAGGAAGCCCGCCGACGCCGCGACAACGATTCCGACGAGAACGGCGGCCGCAAGCGGTCGCGCCCGCGCCGCGCCAAGGCCCAGAAGGCCGAGGCTGCCGAGGAACAAATCGTCGCCGAAATCGAAGATGTCGAGGCCGAAGACGCCGACGCGGAGAACGGCTCCGGCGAAGCGGCCGACAATGGCGACGACGACACCAATGACGCCGGTGAAGAGATAACGGCCGAGGCCGATGACGACGGCAATGACGCCGTCAGCGACGATGACGACGGTGACGACGGGGCCGGCGACGAGGTCACGGCCGAAGCCGACGACGACAATGACGACGAAGACGGGGACGACGAAAACGGCGATGACGACGAGAACGGCAATGGCGACGACGAATCGGTCGAATCCGTCGGTGCCGGCGATGCGCTGGAAGAGGTCACCGAGCGCAGCGAGCGCCGGGTGCGCCAGTACAAGATCCAGGAAGTCATCAAGCGCCGTCAGGTCATCCTGGTCCAGGTCGTCAAGGAGGAGCGCGGCAATAAGGGCGCGGCGCTGACCACCTATCTGTCGCTGGCCGGCCGCTATTCGGTGCTGATGCCGAACACCGGCCGCGGCGGCGGCATTTCCCGAAAAATCACCAATCCGACCGACCGCAAGCGGCTGAAGGCGATCGCGTCAAGCCTGACCGTGCCGGAGGGCATGGGCGTGATCCTGCGCACCGCCGGCGCCAGCCGCACCAAGGCGGAGATCAAGCGCGACTTCGAATACCTGCTGCGGCTGTGGGAGACGGTGCGCGAACTCACGCTCGAATCGACCGCGCCCGCCCTCGTCTACGAGGAAGGCAGCCTGATCAAGCGCTCCATCCGCGACCTTTACAACAAGGACATCAATGCGGTGCTGGTCGCCGGCGAGGACGGCTATCGCGAGGCCAAGGACTTCATGCGCATGCTGATGCCGAGCCATGCCAAGAACGTCCAGCCCTATCGCGAGCAGACGCCGATCTTCACCGCCAACGGCGTCGAATCCCAGCTCGACGCCATGTTCAGCCCGCAAGTGACGCTGCGCTCGGGCGGCTACATCGTGATTAACCCGACCGAGGCGCTGGTCTCGATCGACGTCAATTCCGGGCGCGCCACCCGCGAGCACAATATCGAGGACACCGCGCTCGCCACCAATCTCGAGGCGGCCGAGGAGATCGCCCGGCAATTGCGGCTGCGCGATTTGGCCGGGCTGATCGTCATCGACTTCATCGATATGGAGGAGAAGCGCAACAACCGCGCGGTCGAGCGCAAGCTCAAGGACTGCCTGAAGAACGACCGCGCCCGCATCCAGGTCGGCCGCATCTCCCATTTCGGCCTGATGGAGATGTCGCGCCAGCGCATCCGCATCGGCGTGCTCGAAGGCTCCACCGAGGTCTGTCCCCATTGCGCCGGCGCCGGCATCGTCCGCTCGACCGAATCGGTGGCGCTCTATGTGCTGCGCAGTCTGGAGGACCTGCTGCTGAAGGGCGTGACCCACCACTTGATGGTGCGCACCCGCACGCCGGTGGCGCTTTACATCTTGAACCAGAAGCGCCCCAATCTGACCGAGCTGGAAGACCGTTTCGGCCTGTCGATCGCCGTCAGCGCCGACGAAACCGTCGACGGACAGCATTTCGTCGTCGAAAAGGGCGAACTCGTCACCGCCCGCCCCGAAGGCATAACGGCCGTCCAGCAGGCCGCGATCATGGCCGCGGACGAGGACGACGAGATTGCGGAAGAGCGCGACGAGGAGCGGCGCAGCAAGCGCCGCCGCCGCCGTCGTCGCCCCGCCGCCGACAGCGACGCCAAGGCGGAAGCCGGCGAAGCCGATGCCGCGGAGGCCGGCGAAGCCGCGGACGAAGATGGCGGCGAACCGGCGCCGAAAAGCCGCCGGCGCGGCCGCCGCGGCGGACGCCGCTCGCGCAAAACCCGCCAGGCGAGCGAGACGACGGCCGAAACTGCAGAAGACGCCGCGGATGCGGACGCCGACAGCGCGGAGGCCGAAAACGAGGCACCGTCCGAGACCGCCGAACCGGTGGTGATCGACGATGCGCCGGCGAGTGCGCCCGAAACCGTCGCCGAACTGGCCGACACGGCGGCCGTCGAGGACGCCGACGAGACTAGCGGCGAAGCCGAGGACGGGATGCCGGTCCCGGTCGGCGAACCGGTCGTCGACGAGGCCGAAGACGCCGCGGAAACCGCCGAAATCGATGCGGCCGGCGAGGACGACGAGGCCGGCGACGCCGAGGCGATGTCGGACGACGACGATGATGACGACCGTCCCCGCCGCACCGGCTGGTGGCAGCGCCGCTCGTTCTTTTAGGGTCCCCGATAGGGATCGTTAAATCCCTCGCCTTCAGGCGATGGACCAAAGAAAGATGTCATCGCGAGGCCACGAAGTGGCCGTGGCGATCCAGTCTTCACAAGGAGGGGGGCGGCCCTGGATTGCTTCCCCCGGCTTCCGCCGGGGTCGCAATGACGGGAATGTGTCAGCGGGGCGTCCGTCGGCCGACCGATCCGGTTTATGGCCATAACTCGAAGCCACCGGCTTTGGCCAGTGGAGTGATCACGGGCTATAGCCGATCGCCGGGCGGGATATGGCGGCCGGTCCAGCGGCCATAGCGCCAGGGCAGATACCAGACGGCGGTCGGCTCAGCCGTTTCCGGCACCGGATCGAGACCCGACGCGCCCCAGGGATTGCAGCGCAGGATCCGCGCCAGCGCCATCCAGCCGCCGGCCCACAGCCCGTGCCGGTCGATCGCCTCGTCGGCATAGGCCGAGCAGGTCGGGAAATAGCGGCAGCGCCGGCCCATCAGCGCCGACAGCGTCACCCGGTAAAGGCGGATGAGCGCGCGCGCCGCCCGGCGCGGCCAGCGGCCGATCGGCGACGATGGCGGCCGGACCGCCTGCCCTCCGGCTTTCCTCGGCGCTGAGTCTTCGTTCATCGTAATGTTCACCCCGCCGGCCGCATTTCCGGCCGGCCAAGACGGAAAGGTCCGCCATGAACGCTGCTGTCGCCCGCCTCGCCCACGCCTTCCATTTCGCCGCGGTCGCGCACACGCCGCAGCGCCGCAAGGGTGCACGCGGCGAACCCTACGTCAACCACGTGGCCGAAGTGGCCCATCTGCTCGCCGAGGCGACGGCGGGCAACGATGTCGATCTCGTCATCGCCGGCCTGCTGCACGACGTGGTCGAGGACACCGCGACGACGGCGGCGGATCTGGCTGAGATCTTCGGCGCCGATGTCGCGAACCTGGTTGCCGAAGTCACCGACGATAAGTCGCTGCCGAAGGCCGAGCGCAAGCGCCGCCAGATCGAATCCGCCCCGCACATCTCTGATCGCGCCAAACTGCTGAAGATCGCCGACAAGACCAGCAATCTCCGATCGATCGCCGAGAGCCCGCCCGAGGGCTGGCCGCTCGATCGCCAGCAGGGCTATTTCGACTGGGCGCGCGCCGTCGTCGAGGGCTGCCGCGGTTTGAATGCCGCGCTTGAAACCGCGTTCGATGCGGCTTTGGCGAAACGGCCGTGAGCACGGTCGGCGTCCGCGATCACTATTGCAAGGCGCCGGCAGGTGCCGCCGCCTTCGTCACCGGCTTACCGCTCCCTCGTCACCGCCCGGTTTGTCCGGTCGGTCCATCGGCCACTTCGAAATTGCCGGATTGCCGATTTGCTTCCGAATCCGCACCTTCCCCGCGAAAGCGGGGAACCATTGGCCTGGGCGGCAAGCTCCTGTTCCGGTTGATAAATTCGAAGCATCGCCCGAATATCCGCCGACATACCGTACCGAGAGGGGCAATAGGCTCCCGCTTTC